>NZ_JBYZMP010000010.1:0-185068 GCF_058216375.1 Pontibacter sp. GD7
TTCCCTCTTCGCCTGAGCGCCACCGTTGTGCGCTGTCTCTTTTATTTAACCCCGCTCGTTTGCGGGGTGCAAAGTTCGGAATCTTTTACTTGATATCCAAAACTTTTTTCAATCTTTTTTTCACTCTCTCCGACCGGAACTTCCTTCCGGGGCGGGCTGCAAAGGTAGGAAACATTTTCCGTTTCGCAGCAACTTTTTTCAGTGTTTTTTTCGGAAAGCTTTTCTTTCCGGTTTCCGCCCTCGGCGCCTCTCTCGGAACCGGGATGCAAAGGTAAGAAGAGTTTCCCGATCCGCAAGCTTTTTTCGAAACTTTTTTTTCGGCCGTCCCAGCCGGAAAACAGCCCTCAAGGCCATGCGGCGGCGCTTTTCACACCTCCTCTCACTCTCCCGACTGCCCCGTCCCTGCCGAACTGGGATGCAAAGGTAAGAAGAGTTTCCTGGCTTGCAAGGGGCTGGCCCAAAGATTTCTCACCAGAGCGTGTAACCGTTTGAAAATTAGCACCAAAATTTTCACAAATTTGTTTAGCCTTCTTCTAAGGCTAGACCTTTTTATTATTGGACGCAGAGTGGTAACATAAACAGAGCAGGAATTGGTTCATCCCTGCTCTGTTTTTTTTACTCTTTTTATCTAAGCTGTCTTTGGCTTTTTATATAGAGGCACTGTACTACACGGCTCTCCATACATTAAGCTACTTGCCACTGGTAATAACCTGCGCATGATTTCTACATATGCATAAGTTGGGACAGGTATACTACCGCATCCTTTTACCACAACTTTTGCATCTCTATACTCTTCTACGTCTATTTTGGCTATCGCCTCCTGCATCAGGGCCTGTTCCAATGCCTCGAGATCTCCGAACACAAAATAGTTTGCTTGTCCGCCAAGCTTTGTTGCCAGCAACATATAAGCCCAGGTTGGCACTATAGCATCAACGGAACAGATGATGGCAACATTTTTACCAGCATATACAGACCAGTCATGTTCCTTCACAAATGCCCTGAAGTCTTTCTCTCTTAATATAAGGCCCTGAAACAGGTTTTCCTTAATATCATATAGCACACGCTCACCAGGATGAAGCAGTTCTTCCAGGTTTATGGTGGTTAATGCACTTTGCGCTACTCTATTTATAATATCAGACATAGTGTTAAATTTTATTTTGCGCTATTTCCTGCGCTAGTTATATAAACATCCTTTAGATAGAAGGGTTCATAGTATGCCACATCTTCAAATACTTTCTGCTCATACTTGGTCAAGGCAATCTTTCCTACCTCAACTGCCGAAGGCACTACATCATTTATGAACAATGCATTTTGATTATGCGCTGCAAATCCTTTAAACTTCTCTGCACCGCTTCCGAAAAAGATAATCTTGTTTTCCTGTAGCAAATGCTGCAGCGTTTCCTCATTTAGAATAACCGGCGCCACTGGCATCACTTCATCAAGCGAATGGGTAAGCACACAAGTATAAACTTCCATTCTGCGGGCATCCAACATTGGGCAGAATAAATAGGACTCTGGGTTAGGTGTATACTTTATTACCTGGGCGGCCATACTATGCAACGTTGATACCTCAATAAGAGGAATGTCCAGTGCATAGCATATCCCTTTGGCAGTTGACGTGCCTATCCTCAGGCCAGTGTAAGAACCAGGTCCGCCAGAAACTACCACTGCATTTACATCCGCCATCTTTACACCGCAGTTTGATACCAATTGCTCCATCATAACTGTTATATGAGAGGAGTGCGATTTTTCGATTCGCAGCTCGGAAGCTCCCAAAAGCTGCTCTCCTTTATATAGCGTTACTGAGCAAACTGTAGTAGATGTTTCCAGGGCAAGCAACAATGGAGTATGCATAGTATATAGTGTATAAAAGTATAACCGCAAAATTACAGGATGCATGCCAAGGTACAAAACCCTGAGGTTTATACTTCAGCTTACAAAACAAAAGAGCCATACCTGTTTAAGTATGGCTCCTCTAATAATCTATTATTGTTTATTTCACTTTAAGAAATGAGTTATACTTCTGTGGGTCGTTCAGCACTTGCACTGCCATCAAAATATCCGGGTCATCATCAAACGTAGACTCTATATAACCTTTCTGAAGGTAATAGCGCGAAGCGATCTCAGCCTCCAGCATTTCTTTGATCTCAGACTTAAAACGCATCAGGTCGTTTGCCTTGTTATGCGACACCTTCTTCTTTATGGCATCAAGCTCGGCCTTAATGTCATCATAATGCTTGCCTTCTTTTGCTTTGCTTAACACGTCTTGCAGTTCATTCTCGATGGCTGTAGTATAACTTACATCTTTATTAGCCAGGTAAGACACGAACTGCTGGTACTCGTCATCTGTTAATTTAAATTTCTTAGCAGCAGGAATAGTCGGATGCTCCGCTTTATACTTGTTAGCAAAATCAAAGAAATAACCTTTACGGGCAATTGTCTTTGTAATTTCTGAGTAGTTCTGCTGTTTCACTTCCACATCGGGGCTAATGCCGCCACCATCGTACACCAAACGACCGGATGCTGTTTTAAAAGCAACACGCAATGAGTCCGGAATCTTACCCACGCTACCATCTTCGTTACGGTGCGCATAATCTATTGCTTGTATACATCTGCCGCTTGGTGTATAGTACTTAGCAGTTGTTACTTTTAACTGTGAGTTATAGGAAAGCGGCCTTGTAGCCTGAACTAAGCCTTTACCAAATGTACGCTCTCCAACCAGAACGGCTCGGTCATAGTCTTGCATAACGCCAGCCACAATCTCTGAAGCTGATGCGCTGCGTGAGCTGGTAAGTATAACTAATGGTATTTCTTTATCCAGAGGCTCATCAAGCGCCTTGTAGGTTTTGTTCCACTCTTTTACTTTGCCTTTTGTGCTTACAATATCCTTACCCTTATCCACGAAAACGTTTGAGATGTTCACCGCTTCGTGCAGTAAGCCACCCGGGTTATCTCTCAAATCAAAAACGATCTTTTTGGCTCCCATTTCCTTCAGCTTCTGCACCGCCATCTTTACTTCCTTAGAGGCATCCACTGTAAAGCCAGACAACTGGAAGTAGCCAATCTCATCGTTCAGCATACCATAGTATGGCACATTATCTACCATTATATTGGCACGCATCAACTCCACAACCCTGGATTTGCTTTGTCCGTAACTGCGCACTTCCAGTTTTACAGGAGTGTTAGCCTGTCCTTTCAGTAGCTTGGTAACATCATTGGTAGATTTACCACTAACGTCTACCCCGTTCACTTTCAGGATAACGTCGCCGATTACCAGGCCAGCCTTATGTGCAGGGGAATTTTCGTATGGCATTTGCACTGTAATTTTGCCATCGCGGCTACCGATCAGGGCACCAATGCCGCCATACTGGCCAGTGGTCATGGTACGGAAATCCTCTATATCATCTTCCGGAATATAGTTTGTGTAAGGGTCCAGCGATTTCAGCATGGCGTCGATGCCTGTGCGCATCATTTTGGCAGGAGGCACATCGTCCACGTAAAAAGTATTCACCTCTTTAAAAAGCGTGGCAAAAACATCCAGGTTTTTAGCTATCTCGAAGTAACGCTCGGAATCAGTTTTGAAGGAAAATAATCCTAAGGTAAGTGCGCCAATAAGGAGGGCAGCAATAGACTTCTTGTACATAATTTCTAGGTATAAGGACGTGGTAAGACTACTTACTCAAACAACGTTCCAAACCTGAAATTAGTTTTTTTTGGATGATTTGAAAGGACTTTTTTTCTTTACCAATATAAAGTATACCTAGCAGCCGGGGACACTGTGCCGGGTTTTGGTAAAGCACTTGCTTGTTAAGGCGGTAAGCCTCACGTATTTGCCGCTTCAGGCGGTTACGGTCTACGGCGCGTTTAAAATAGCGCTTAGATACAGAAATGAGTACCTGGGTATGGCCAGGTGGCAAATCCTGCGGAGTATAATAAATAAACCGCAGCGGATACAAATTAAAAGAAGAACCCTTGCTGAATAGCAGCGTGATTAAACGCTTGCTACACAAGTGTTCTTCTTTCGAAAATGTATAGGAAGTTGGCTGTCCGTTTATTGGCTCGTTAGCTTGCCCGTTATGCATGAGCGGCTACGAATAAATAAGCGAAGCGAATCCCAAACAGGGATTAAGCCGCCTTATGTCTCTTCTCGTCAGAAACAGTTAGTCTCTTTCTGCCTTTGGCTCTTCTGCTAGCCAATACTCTTCTGCCGTTAGCGGTTTCCATTCTAGATCTGAAACCGTGCTTGTTTCTTCTTTTTCTCTGCGAAGGCTGGAATGTTCTTTTCATCGTCTGCCAATGGTTTTATTATGGCCTGCAAAATTAGACAACCTTTTGAAATTAACAAAGCCTACCTCTACTTTTTTACTAAAAACCTGTTTGATTGTTGATTGTTTTAAATATTATTTCAGAACTATACTTGCTGTATCATCATAATTTGAGAATCTGCCAACTGAAAACTTCCCTTACCGGTACAATGAATCACCAAATAGTAACTGAAACCTTATGATCACATACCAACTCTCTTATACCAACCCGCTTAGCCATTACCTGGATATTACCTTAACCGTAGCCGGCAACAAAGCAGATAAAGTATACCTGCAGTTACCCGCCTGGCGACCCGGAAGGTATGAGTTACAACACTTCGCACAAAAGTTAAAAGCCGTTACTGCCACAGCCAACGGCGAAAGTATACCTATACAAAAGATAACAAAAGACAAATGGCAGGTTTATACAAATGAGGCTGATACGTTTGAGGTAAGGTATAGCTTTTATGCGCGGCAGATGGATGCTGGCGGCTCGTGGCTGGATGAACAACAGCTTTATGTTAACCCGATCAACTGCCTGATGGCGGTTGAAGGACGTGAATTTGAACCATACTTTGTGCGACTGAATATACCCGAAAACTGGCAAATAGCCACTGGCTTACCTGAAGAGGAAAAGCATGTTTTACAGGCAAATGATTTTGATGAGTTAGCAGACAGCCCTTTTATTGCCAGCCCATCGCTGCAAAAAAGATCGTTTAGCGAGGGCGGGGTAACGTTTCATGTATGGATACAAGGCGATTGCCAGCCGGACTGGGAAAGGATAGTACACGATTTCAGAGCATACACAAAGGAGCAACTGGAGGTTTTCGGGGATTTTCCGGTGCAGGAGTACCATTACCTGAACCAGATACTGCCTTACCGCACTTATCATGGTGTGGAGCATGGCAACTCTACTGTTATTACCCTCGGCCCTGGCGAGCTGCTTATGAGCCCCAGCTTGTACAAAGAATTCCTGGGAGTGAGTTCGCATGAGTTGTTCCATACCTGGAATATCAAGAAAATACGGCCCGCTGAGCTGATGCCTTACAACTTTGCGCAAGAGAACTACTTTAAAACAGGCTATGTGGCAGAGGGCATTACTACTTACTACGGCGACTACATGCTGGCAAGGGCAGGCGTATTTACAGCCTCACAGTATTTCGACGAACTGAACACAACACTCCAGCGCTACTTTGCAGATTATAGCCGCAATAATCTTTCTGTGGCAGACTCATCCTTCGACCTGTGGCTGGATGGTTATAAACCAGGCACCCCCGATCGCAAAGTATCCATTTACATTAAAGGCGCCCTTACTGCCCTGCTCCTGGACCTGCAGTTGCGCCAGCAAACCAACCACACAGCCAGCCTGGACACTATAATGCAATTGCTTTGGGAGCGCTATGGAAAAACGGGCAAAGGCTACACCGAAGAGGATTATGCACAGTTAGTTGACGAAGTAGTCGGCACCTCTTTTGAGTCATACTTTGAGCAATACATTAACGGCACCGCACCCATCGAACCTGCACTGGATGAAGCGTTGCATTTTATTGGATGTACTTTAAAGGAAACAGAGAATCCTATACTTAATGAGCGCAAGTATGGCTTTAAGGTAGCTTCTGAGGGCATAGTTAAAATAACAGCCATTGCCCCCGGTTCACCCGCCAGCACGGCACTAAGTATAGATGACGAAATAGTAGCTTTAAATGGTAGAAAGATAGAAAACAACCTGCAGCACTTGCTGGCATCACAACCAGAGGAAATACAGCTAACTATTTTCAGGGAGAAGCACTTGCAAAGTATAAACCTGGCGCCTGATGGCAATAGTTACTACAGCAAGTATACCATCGAAAAAAGAGCAGATGCCACTGAAGAGCAAAAGCACAATTTTAAAGCATGGCTTAAACAGGAATTTTAGTCTGGGACACAAGACGCAAGTATCAAGACGCAAGAAAACAGATCGTTGTCATAAAATCCATCATACTCCACATATACTTTCATTTAGTATGTATGAAAACCTGAAAAAAAGTCTTGACACTTGTGTCTTACATCTTGTATCTCAATTAAAAAGTAGCTTAAAATAAAAAGACGGTTGTTTTAGCTTTTCCCGTAAATCCAGGTCATTAAACATGCAAGAGATGGTTTCGGCAAGCGCTTGGTTTTTAGAGGCTTTACCAGCGATCTGGTTAAACAGCCACGGGTAATTAAGCAACTTCTGCATTTGCCTGCTCAACCGCAGTTCTTTCCAGAGGCGGTTGTAAACAGCTTTGTCGTAGGTCTGCATAAAATCGGCTGAGAAGTTTTTTTGCTGCAAACACATGGCGGCCTGTGTTGCGGCCCAACGCCCACTGATCATGGCATTGCTTACCCCCTCTCCGGTAAACGGGTCAATCAAGGAACCGGCATCCCCCACCAACATGTAATTGTCTCCGGAAAGGCTGCGCTTTTTAGAACCAAGCGGCAAGCCATACCCCTTAATATCGCCTACTAATTCTGCCTCGGCAAAGCGCTTTTTTAGTTCAGGGTGCGTCTCAATCATGCGCAGCATCTCTTTTTTCAAGTTGATTTTGTTCCTGCTGACAGCACTGCTCAGCATACCCACACCCACGTTGGCATACCCTCCCGGCAACGGGAACACCCAGAAATATCCTGGCAGGAAATCTTTGAAAAAATGAAGCTCAATAAAATTGTCGCCGTCCAGATCCTGAACGCCTTTGTAATAGGCACGGAGGCCGGCACAATAATGTGCTGGCTCCTGCTTTACTCCGGCAACATGCCGCGCAAACCCCGACTGCGCCCCATTTGCCACTATAAGCAGTTTGGTTTCAACTTTAGGTTCGCCATCTTTTTCAGAAAGTATAAAACCACCTCTTGGCACCCGATCATATTTTGCAAACTCTGTCCCCTCCCAGAAAGTGATCTCAGGCCGTTGCTTTACCTGTTCTATTAGAAAATTATCGAAATGGAGACGCTTTGAGATATAACCCGCTGGCTTATCTGTGGTGCGGTTATAGTTATACTTGAAAGGGACGCTTAGCTTTTGACCGCCGGGCGATATAAAATGAATACCCCACGACGGCACCTGTTCCTGTTGCTTACTAAAAAGCGTCGGCAATTCTTCATCAATGCGTCGCAACTCGTTTACGACCTTGCCGCTCAAGGCATCGCCGCATACTTTATCGCGCGGAAAAACAGCTTTATCTACTAATAAACAGGAAATACCCATTTGAGCCAGGTGCAGTGCTGCAGTGGCGCCCCCCGGACCGGCACCAAGTATACAGATATCGGTTTTGTACATACAGAGAAGTATAAACTCATGAAATATAAGCAAATGGCTACATAAGCAATACCTGCAGGCACAAAAAAAAGAAGGAAAACCATTCAGGCTTTCCTCCTCAGTGTTTCCATAGCTTTTATTTTGATTACAAATACACCCTACTTTTTATCATACGGCGTATTGTTGCCACCCTTCGCTAAGTTGCGATTAGGGTTCTGCACTTTAGTGGCATCTTTGTTTAGTGCATTACGGTTCGGACTATCGTTGATGTTACCCATAGGCTTTTTTGGATCGACCTGGTTGGGGTTGTTTTTCTTCAACTCATCCATTTTATTTTTATTCTGATTCTGTATGCTCATAGGTCAAGTTTCTCATTAGTACATACTTAGTTTTACCCCTGATAAGCTCATTTTGTTACAAGCAATGCAAAACCACATCGCCTGCCGGGCACTTATATGAAACGAAAAAAGGGAGGCCAAAGCCTCCCTTTTTATACTTGACAGCACTTAAATTACTGCAATACTGTATCGAAAGCAACCAGGCTCACAAACTGCTGCACGCGGTTCTCAATTTCTTCTTTGCTAAGGTTTTTCAAGCGCTCTGTTCCGAATTTCTCAACACAGAAAGAGGCCATGGCTGAACCATAAATGATGGCACGCTTCATGTTTTCGAAGCTGATGTCGCCGGTGCTGGCAATATAACCTATAAAGCCACCTGCAAACGTATCGCCGGCTCCGGTTGGATCAAACACCTCTTCCAGCGGCAAGGCTGGCGCGAAGAACACATTGTTCTCGTGGAACAGCAGGGCACCGTGCTCACCTTTCTTAATGATAAGGAACTTAGGTCCCATCGCCATGATCTTCTTGGCAGCCTTTACCAGAGAGTAGTCGCCGCTCAGTTGGCGTGCCTCCTCATCGTTGATAGAAAGTACGTCTACCAGTTTAAGCGTTTCCTTCAGTTCGTCCAGCGCGATGTCCATCCAGAAATTCATGGTATCCATCACCACCAGCTTAGGGCGCTCATTCAGGCGCTCAATAACGGTGCGCTGCACCTGCGGTGCCAGGTTGCCCAGCATCAGGTACTCGCAGCCCTGGTAAGCATCCGGAATGATCGGATCAAAATCACCTAATACATTCAGCTCAGTAACAAGCGTTTCGCGGCTGTTCATGTCGTTAAAGTAGCGGCCAGACCAGAAGAAAGATTTCTCGTTCTCCTTTACTTGCACACCTTCGGTGCTGATATCGCGCTGGTGCATCAGGGCAATATGATCCTGGTCAAAGTCACCGCCCACTACCGATACCACATTCACTGTTTTCACGAAGTATGAAGAAGAAAGCGAAATGTACGTTGCCGCACCGCCTACGATCTTGTCTGTTTTTCCGAAGGGTGTTTCCAGCGCGTCAAACGCCATCGAACCTACTACTACTAAGCTCATATCTTTTAATTGTTGATTGTTAAATTGTTTAATTGTTGAATGGTTTTGCTGGTTCAAACTCTGAATCAACAATTTAACCATAAAGCAATTTAACCATTAAAATAAAAAAAGCCCCTGAAGGTTTGCTTCAAGGGCTTGGGGTGGAAGATGGGGCTCGAACCCACGACCCCCAGAATCACAATCTGGTGCTCTAACCTACTGAGCTACAACCACCGTGTCTCATTTGAGAGTGCAAATATACGCACGAAATCACACAATGCAATACCTGTGGCGCATTTTCGGAAAATATTTTTCGCAGCTATGCACGCTATTTTTGGTACTAGGTATTGCAACAAACAAGTTCTCAGGCAAGGAATGATATCCATACTTTTGCCTTACAGATCAAACTGCACTAAGGGTCAGGCAATTGTACAACATACAACTTGCTGCTGCTAATGCCGTCTATTGCTTAAGCTATACTTTAAGGCTACTTACTCAGCTTGCTGCCGCACCAGGGGCAATAGTTGATCACCACCATGGTAGCGCTGCCGTCATGCACTGGTATGCCATAAAAGCCTTCATCCCATTTGTTGATGATCACCTCCGGGTCGTCATACTTTATCTCTCCGTCCTCATCCAGGCTTTCGAAAACCTTATCGGCCATCATCATGCAGCAGTAACCTTCGGAGTTAAATCCTCTGCTCTTTAGCTTTTCGGCTATTGCCCAGTTGTAACAGGCTTCGTCTTCGTGTATGGCCTCTGCATAGGCTTCGTATTCTTCAGAGTTGAGCACCGCTTCTGGCAATTCTTTGCCAAAAAAGCGGGCATACAACTCCTTAAACTTTTCCAGCTCCATACTTACCTATCAAATAACAGCCTCTCTCCTTTTTTGCTTTCGTCAAACTTGCCGTTGGCAAATGCCAGGTGCCCCGATACCAACGTATGGGTAATGGTACTCCCAAATGTACGCCCCTCAAGCGGCGACCACCCGCACTTATAATAGGTGTTCTCTTTGGTAACAGTATAAGGTTTGTTAAGATCCACCAGCACCAGGTCGGCCCAATAGCCTTCTCTGATGTATCCGCGCTCACGCACATTGAAAAGTATGGCCGGCGCGTGGCACATTTTCTCTACCATCTTCTCAATAGTTAACTTGTCCTGCTTCACAAATTCCAGCATCATCTGCAGCGAGTGCTGCACCAACGGCACCCCGGACGGCGCTTTTTTATACTTGGCCTGCTTTTCTTCCCAGGTATGCGGCGCGTGGTCTGTGGCAATCACATCCAGTTTATCATCCAGCATGCCTTTCAGTAAGCCTGCTTTATGGCGGGCTTCTTTAATCGCCGGGTTGCATTTGATCTGGTTGCCCAGCGTTTCATAATCCGATTTATCGAACCACAAGTGGTGCACGCAGATCTCGGCAGTTATGCGTTTCTGCTCCAGCGGTATGTCATTTCTGAACAGTTTCAGTTCTTCTTCTGTAGAGATGTGCAGCACATGCAGGCGTGTGTTATGTTTCTCGGCCAGTTTCACAGCCATGTATGACGACTTGAAGCAGGCAATCTCATTCCTGATCTCCGGGTGGCACCTAACGGGTATATCCTCTCCGTACATCTGCTCATAGATCGCCATGTTGTCACGGATGGTCTGCTCGTCTTCGCAATGCACTGCAATGGGCAACTTAGCCTTAGCGAAAATCTCTTCCAGAGTCTGTTCGTTATCCACCAGCATGTTCCCCGTGGAGGAGCCCATAAAGATCTTGATTCCGCAGACGGTGTTCGGGTTTGTCAGCAGCACCTCGGCCAGGTTGTCGTTGGAAGCTCCCATGTAGAAAGAGTAGTTGGCCAGCGACGTTTCGGCTGCGATGTTATACTTATCTTCGAGCAGTTCCTGCGTAAGGGCGTTCGGCACTGTGTTCGGCATCTCCATAAACGAAGTGGTTCCGCCAGCCACTGCGGCTCTTGCCTCTGTCTCGATATTGGCTTTGTGCGTTAGGCCCGGCTCCCGAAAGTGCACCTGATCATCTATTACACCTGGCAGCAAATGCAAGCCTGTGGCATCAATGGTTTCATCGGCTTCGGCGGTTATACTTTGCCCAATCTGCGCAATGCGTCCGTCTTTTACCAGTACATCGGCGGTGGTTATACTTCCCTCGTTTACGAGTTGGGCGTTTTTGATGAGGATAGATTTCATGATGCTAAGCAGGTTGATATAGCAGCTAATATAAGCCAAGAAACTGGCAATTCCTGACCAAAAAGCGAATCTTCACCTTCCTCCAGCAAAATTCCCGTACCTTTGCACATCAACACCAAGTATAAATTACTGCCATGGCAGACGAAGCAGAAAAAGAGATAACCACATTCGAGGACTTTAAGCTGAACAAACAGCTGCTAAATGCCATTGCCGATGCCGGTTATGAAAAACCAACGCCCATACAGCAACAGGCTATACCTATAATATCGGCTGGCCACGACATTTTGGGCATTGCCCAAACTGGCACAGGCAAAACAGCCGCTTTTTTGCTGCCGCTGCTTATGAAGGTAAAGTATGCGCAGGGCCACAACCCGCGTGCTTTAATAGTAGCCCCTACCCGTGAACTGGTGATGCAGATCGAAGAGAACATCACGCTGCTGGCAAAGTATACCGACATCCGTCACTTAGCCATTTACGGCGGCCTCGGCCCCAAAGCGCAGATCGAGGCTGTAAACAAAGGCTTAGACATACTGGTGGCTACACCAAAACGCCTGATGGAATTATACTTGAAAGGTGAGTTGGTGTTGAAGGAGCTGAAAACGCTTATACTTGATGAGGCCGACAAAATGATGGACATGGGCTTTATGCCGCAGATCCGTCAGCTGCTGGAGGTAATACCGCGCAAGCGCCAAAACCTGCTTTTCTCGGCTACCATGCCCGACAAGGTGGTGCAGCTATCAGAGGAGTTCCTGGAATTCCCGACGAGGGTGGAGATAACACCACAGGCCACACCTGTTGAGACCGTAACCCAAACGCTTTACCGCGTGCCCAACCTGCGCACCAAGATAGAGTTGCTTGAGCACCTGATTCAGGATGAGGAAACGTTTACACGCGTGATCATCTTTACCCGCAGCAAGAAAAACGCAGAGAGCGTTTCGAGATTTCTGGAGCACCGTGAGTACGGCGAGGTACGCGCCATACATGGCAACAAAGGACAAAACACACGCATCAACTCGATGGAAGCCTTCAAAGGCGGCGAAGTTCGCTTTCTAGTGGCTACCGACGTGGCCTCCAGAGGCATAGATGTAAGTATGGTGAGCCATGTGATCAACTTTGATGTGCCGCTTATTTACGAAGACTACGTGCACCGCATTGGCCGTACTGGTCGTGCTGAACAGGAGGGTGCTGCCATTACCTTTGCCACTGATGCCGAGATGTACCATGTGCACAAGATTGAGAAAATCATACGCATGCAAATACCGCAGGAACCAATGCCTGCCGAAGTAAAGGTTTTCGAAACGCCTTTTGAGGAGCAGCAGGAGATGGCCCGCGAGGTAGATCGCCAGAAACGTCGTGAAAACCCGGATTTTAAAGGCGCCTTCCATGAGAAAAGAGGCCGGCACAAGTCGAAGTTTGAAAAAGGCAGAAAGAAAGGCGACCCTAAGAACTCGTTCTGGCAGAAGACCAAGAAGAAAGGCAGCCGGAAAAAGTAACCAGGGTTGGTTGCTGGTTGTTAGTTATTGGTTGTTGGAATTGTAGAGACGGGATTTCATTATTGGTTTTTAGTTATTAGTTGTTAGAATTGTAGAGACGCAATATTTTGCGTCTTGCTAGCTACAGGGCAGTTCGTATCGTTATTCGTTGCTGGTTATTCTTTATTTGGTTGTAGAGACGCAATACTTTGCGTCTTGCTGGCTACAGGATAAAACACTCTCAGGTCTGGAAGACGCTTTGAGGTTTTTAATGCCAATAATCGAGCACTCTCTGAGGAAAATAAAAAAGGCCCGAAGTATACTTGATGCTTCGGGCCTTTGCTTTATTGTAGCTTTATATATTGAGAAGCTATATCGCCAAACTCAAATACCATCAAATTTAGCAGTGCACTCCAGACTATAGCACTCCAGAGCATGTGCAGGAAAATCTGTTTGCGCGGGGCACCGAAAAGTGCGGCTACAACCGTTCCAACTATGGGCGTTAAAAGTATAGGAGTCAGGAAGGCAACCCCGGCCACGCCAAAGCTCTTCCATATCTTTATAATGCGACGGGTTTTCTTATTAAACACCGGCCTGTTCTTAGCCCTGCGGCGTGCCGAGATCCACTTGGCAAAAGCGCGGCCAATAATCGAAAAGATGATGACTGTTGTCATCATACCGGCAATTGTAAGCAACACCGACTCCAGGTAATTTAAGCCCACTGCAACACCTGTCACAGGTCCGGCGAAAAACTTCACCATACTTACCAGGTACACCGACAGATACTTGATTATCTCTACCACCACTAACCTATCTTAAATTGTATTCAGCAACAAAAATACTTTGTGAATTATACTATACGCAAGGGGTTTATTTTAAAAGTATAAGTATACCAGTATTTTTAGTATACTCCCTGCAAAATCCACGCATTCCGTCAGCTGATTTCATAACCTATGCACCCGGCAATAAGTTCAGCGTCAAATCTTTGGTCCGAATGCCAGATCGCCGGCGTCGCCGAGGCCCGGCACTATGTATGATTTATCGTTAAGTTTTTGGTCCAGGGCACCCAGCCAGATGTTTGCTTCCGGTATTTCCTGCTGTAAATATGACAGGCCTTCAGGAGCGGCTATGGCGGCGGCAATGTGCACCTGCACCGGCTTTCCGTGGCGCAGCATGCCCTTATACGACTTAACCAGCGAACGACCTGTAGCCAGCATCGGGTCCACGAGAATCAATATTTTATCGTGCAGGTCTGTAGAGGCCAGGTACTCCATGTTGATCTGAAGTTCCGTGTTCTCCTCCTCTACCCGGTAAGCTCCCACAAATGTGCTGTAGGCCTTGTCAAAATAATTAAGCATGCCCTGGTACATAGGCAAACCCGCCCGAAGTATGGTAGCCAGCACCGGCTGCTCGGCAAGCAACATGGTTTCCGTAGTGGCCAGTGGCGTTATTACCTCCTGCTTTTTGTAAGGCAGCGTTTTGGATATCTCGTAGGCAAGTAACTCCCCTATCCGTTCCAGGTTTCTGCGGAAGCGCAGGCTGTCGCCTTGAACGTGTATGTTGCGCAGCTCAGCCACATAGTGGTTTGCCAGCGAGGGCTTGTCCGTTAAAATATAGAGATTGCTTTTTTCCATTTCAGATACCAGGGGGTGTGTTGTCGGGTTAAAGATAAATAGGTTACGGGTTCGGCGCCAAAGTTAGCATAAAAATTACCCACCGAGGGCACCATGCTTCCTTCAAAGTCAAGTATGCAGTCTGTTCCGGCAAAGCGCTGTATCATACTATCCAGCAGCAGGGTCATGGCGGCAGTGCGGCGGCCCTCATCGCTGGCCCCGGATAGCAGGAAAATTAGCTTATCTGGCTGAAGTATAAAAAACGCTGCCGCAATGGCCTCGCCATCTAGGTTTACTACCTGCCATAGTTCTGCCGCGTTTCTGGCCTTAAGTTCCGTATACATTTTAGCCAGAAGCCTGTAATGCTTGCCTTTTATCTCAGTGAGCTCCTTTCCTTTTGTGCTCCGGAAAAGCCTGATCAGGACATTAATATCATCCAAGGGCTTTATACTGATACCACTGCGCTTTGCTTTATTCAGCTTGTGTCGGTTCTTGTACTGTTTTAGCAACTCCTCATAAGGCGGTTGCAGTGGCAGGTGGTAGTTGATGCGTTTATATATAGAAAGTGCAGTGGCATTTATGGCAGCTTCGGTGTTTCGAGTGTTAAGCTGCAGGTATACATAGTTATACTTGTTGGGTATAAGTTCTAGGTAACCATCTATATTTGTGTGCCTGCTTTTGAGGGTGGTAAACAATCCTAGTTGTTGCGTAAAGTATGGCTGCAGCACTGCCATCTGCCCAAAGCGTCTGCCCAACGGCAACGGAAACACCGACACGTAACGGCCCTCCTCATCCATCTCCACCACGGCATCCCATCGCTTGCACACCATACTTAAAAACCAGGAACAGGCGTAAATCATCATCTCCGCAGATGCCTCAACGCAATTATCCCAGTTTTTTTCGTTTATCTCGTGATGTGGCAGGTAACGCAACATGCATGTTTGCAGTTTATCTGGCGCTAAAGTATAAATTAACCGCGTTTATACAGAACAATAATTTTATATTCTAGTAAATTCGCACTTTAAAGCTCCGCATTTTCAGACTTTTATATGTTAAAAAGTATACGCTGCGCCGTAGCAATTGCCCTGCTTTCAGGTTTTGCCGCACAAGCCCAGGACACTTATGTGCCTTACAACCGTGACGTTTACCACTGGATAGACCGGTACCAGATAAAGTATGGCGACCAGGTACAATCGCTGCATACCGCAGTGCGGCCTTATGGACGTAAGAGTGTGGCAGAACTGGCTGAGATCAGTGCACGCAATGCCCGCACCGCCGTTGATGAGTTTAACACACAGTACCTGCTCAACGATAACTGGAACTACACCACCCAGGAGAACAACGACAGCGAAAAACCAATCCTTAGTTATTTTTACCGCAATAAAACAGACCTGTACCACATCGAGAGCCAGGACTTTACGTTGCGCGTAAACCCTGTGCTGCACCTGGAGCTTGGTCACGACGGCGACAACATGACCTATGTGAATACCCGTGGTGTGCAATTGGAGGGCTCTATTGATGAGAAGTTCGGCTTTTATACTTTCATCGGCGAAAACCAGGCACGCTTTCCGGGTTATGTGGTAGATCGTATTAAGCGCGATGGCATTGTGCCGCACGAAGGCTTCTGGAAGAAGTTTAAGGAAGACGGCTACGACTTTATAACGGCACGCGGCTACCTGAACTATGCCCTTAGCAAGCACGTGGAGATACAGCTGGGCCACGACCGCCATTTTATTGGCGATGGTTACCGCTCACTGGCTTACTCCGATTTTGCGCCGCCTGCTTTCTTCCTGAAGCTGAATACGCGCGTTTGGAGGCTGCATTACATGAACCTGTTCCAGGAACTGATTTCAGAGTACAAGCGTGGTGGCGGCGACAGGCTTTTACCTAAAAAATACATGGCACTGCACCGCCTGGGCATAAACGTGACCGACAATTTTAATGTCGGCGTATTTGAACAAGTGATCTTTGCACGTGATAAAGGCCGGTTCGAGCTGCAGTATCTTAACCCGATTATTTTCTACAGAGCCATAGAGCAGGCCCTGGGCAGTGAAGACAACGCCATGCTGGGAGCAGATTTCCGCTGGAATATACTTAACCGCTTGCAGTTGTATGGCCAGTTGCAACTGGATGAGTTTGTGCTGAACGAAGTAAAAGGCGGTAATGGCTGGTGGGCAAACAAACAAGCTGGCCAGCTAGGCGCCAAGTACATCGACGTGTTTGGCTTGAGCAACCTGGACCTGCAAGGGGAAATAAACATCATCAGACCTTATACTTACCAGCACCGCAGCTCTGTAAGCAACTACCAGCATTATCGTCAGCCGCTTGCACACCCCATGGGTGCCAACCTGGCTGAGTTTATCGGCATTGTCTACTACCAGCCGATCCCGCGCCTGATGCTGACTGGCAAAGCCATTGCTACCCGCTTCGGTCAGGATATAATTGCAAATGGCGATACGCTTAACTATGGCAACAATGTGCTATTGCCTTATACCAAGCGCGTTTCTGACTATGGCAACGAGATCGGGCAGGGTATTACCACAAACCAGCTGCACCTTGACTTTACAGCTACGTACCAGCTGCGCCACAACATGTTTCTGGACCTGAAAGGTATTATCCGTAAAACAGATGCAGAAGAAGGCCGACTAGACAGAAACACCACATTTGCCTCCTTCGCCTTCCGCTGGAACATACCGCAAAGGCTGCATGAGTTTTAAGGCTTACAAAGTATAATCACAGGCAGAGAGGCAGGAAATAAACTTTCTGCCTCTTTGCTTTTATGTAGAGCCTGTTTAGAGTACCCTGCACTTGATGCATGTTATTATTTCTTAAGCAAGACGTAAAATAGCTTCTCTGAATAGCCTCTAACCAATAGTTAAACAAACTTCTCTGTAGCTGGCAAGACGCAAAGTGTTGCGTCTCTACAACCAAATAAAGAATAACCAACAACGAATAACGATACGAACTGCCCTGTAGCTGAAAAGACGCAAAATATTGCGTCTCTACAATTCCAACAACAAATAACCAGCAACCAATAACGAAATCCCGTCTCTACAATTCTAACAACCAATAACGATCCCGATTCTACAAATCGAACAACGAATAACTAACAACCAATAACGAATAACGAACTTCTAAAACTTTTATTAAGTATCTTTGCGCCGGATCAGGCAGGGCCTCTCCTTTTTAACCTAAGTATAACATAATCAGAATATTTGCGGCTGCAGTACACACTGTGGCGGCTATAGTTGCGGATAAGCTCCAATGCCATATGCAGGTGACCTGACCGCAACAAGTAAAACACCCATGAAGACATACCTTCGCATACTACAGTTTGCCAAGCCTTACAGCAGGTTTGTACCCCTTTATACTATTTACACGGTGCTCGGCATCATTTTCGGCATTTTCAACTTCACGCTGATCATTCCGTTGCTGAACGTGCTCTTTGCACAGGTTGGCTCCGAAGAGGCGTCCACTATGGTGGCACAGCGTCCTGAGTTCGATTTCAGCCTGAGCTTTTTCACCGATTTCTTTAACTACTACTTCGGGCAGGTTATACTGGAGCATGGCCGTGAGGGCGCTTTGCTTTTTGTTTGTATCGTGGTGATCATCTCCATTTTCCTGGCCAACCTGTTCCGCTACCTGGCTTTCCGGATTGTGGGTGAGTTGAGGGCACATGTAGTTAAGAAAATGCGCCATGCCGTTTACCAGCGTGTAACAGAGCTGCAGCTTGGCTACTTCTCCAATGAGCGCAAAGGCGACCTGATGACACGCCTTACCGTGGACATTCAGGAAGTGGAAAGCTCTGTGGTAAGCACCTTAACCGTAGTTGTACGGGAGCCGATTGCCATTATCGCATTTTTCGCGGTACTGTTTACCATGTCGGTTAAACTCACACTGTTTACGCTTATACTTCTTCCGCTGTCGGGTGGGGTAATTGCAGGTATCTCTAAGCGGCTAAAGCGCAAAGCGCAGCAGGGCCAGGATTCTCTTAGTTTTATACTTACTATTATAGACGAAACGCTTAGTGGCATGCGTGTAATTAAAGCATTCAACGCTGAGCCATTCATACTTAACAAGTTCCACGACCAGAATGACCGCTATGCCCGTATTCAGCGTTCCATTGCCAACAAGCGCGACCTGGCATCTCCGCTGTCGGAGTTTCTGGGTGTAACCGTGGTGGCCGGCCTTTTATACTATGGCGGTAACCTGGTACTGAACCAGCAATCAGAGCTTGCACCGGCAGAGTTTATCACCTATATCATCCTGTTCTCGCAGGTACTGGTACCGGCTAAGGCCATGTCTGCATCTTTTAGTAACATACAGCGTGGCCTGGTGTCCGGTGACAGGGTGTTGCAGGTAATTGATACAGAACCAAAGATCAAAAACAAGCCAAATGCACAGGTTCTTCCTGAGTTTGAGCATCAGATCGAGTTCATCGATGTTAGCTTTGGCTACGGAGACAAAATGGTCCTGAAAGATATCAACTTCACCATCGAGAAAGGCAAGACGATAGCATTGGTCGGACCATCGGGTGGCGGCAAGTCTACGCTGGCAGATCTTATACCGCGCTTCTACGACCCAACTTCCGGCGCCATACTTATCGACGGACATGACATCCGCAACTATACCATGGAGTCGGTGCGTGATAAAATGGGGGTAGTAACGCAGGAGTCCATACTTTTCAATGATACCATCTTCAACAACATCGCTTTTAACAAGACCGATGCCACCATGGAGGAGGTTATAGCCGCAGCCAAGATCGCCAATGCCCACGACTTTATCATGAACAGTGAGAATGGTTACCAGACTGTGATCGGAGACCGTGGCAGTAAGTTGTCGGGGGGCCAGCGCCAGCGCTTAAGTATAGCCCGGGCCATACTTAAAAACCCGCCTATACTTATACTCGATGAGGCTACTTCGGCCCTGGACACGGAGTCGGAGAAACTGGTGCAGGAGGCCCTTACCAACCTGATGAAGAACAGGACCTCCATCGTGATCGCGCACAGGTTAAGCACCATTCAGCACGCGGATGAGATTCTGGTGCTGCAAGATGGACGCATTATAGAGCGAGGCACCCACGAAGAGTTGCAGCAACACAGCGGACTTTACGCCAAACTTACTCAGATGCAGCTTGCCACATAACGGATAAATAGCATTATTTACAAAGCAAAGGTGCGCATATCAATGAATTAAGGGCATCAGTTACAGAAAAACCATATTTTATTTGTAGCTTTAACTAAACATGTTGTTGTACTAAAAATTCTACTTTAACATGAGAGCATTTAAAGCGTTTCTGGGGTTTCTTGTAATTGCTTATGTAATTTTCACAGTACTGGTACTTACCTCAGCCCTTAATGTAGAGGCAGTGTTTAATGTCCAAACCGAAGATCAGGCTTTGACCATGTACAAGGTTCTGGTAGCTATTGGAGGAGTACTAATGCTGGCCAGATTACTAATAACAAGGCTGTACATTGCTGACATCAAGCATGACCGGCACATGGCCCAGTTAAAGATCAACAGGCTTAAGGCAGATCTTTATGAGAAGCGCCAGGCATTCAGGAGCAACAGCTATAAAGCCAGCGCTCTGGCCACCGAAGTAGAATATTTAAAACAAGCATGACCGCTAAAACCATATTGGCAGAACTAACGCAGGCACAGGAAGTGCTTAGCGCATTTTTATCAGACTCTAAAAACATTGCCGCCATTGAGCTGGCCGCCGACACCATGGCTGCTTCGATACAAAATGGGGGTAAAATTCTAAGCTGCGGAAACGGTGGCTCTATGTGCGATGCCATGCACTTTGCAGAAGAACTGACAGGCCGCTACCGCGAGAACCGCAAAGCTATTCCAGCCATCTCCATCTCGGATGCAAGCCACATGAGCTGTGTTGGCAACGACTATGGCTACGACCATGTGTTCTCCCGTTACCTGGAGGCATTGGGCAACGATGGCGACGTGCTGTTGGCTATCAGCACGAGCGGCAACTCGGGTAATGTGCTGAAAGCTGCAGAAACCGCAAAAGCAAAGGGCATGAAGGTAGTAGGCCTGACTGGTAAGGACGGTGGCAAACTGGCCCCGCTTTGTGACGTGGAGATACGCGTCCCTCATTTCGGATTCGCTGATCGTGTGCAGGAGATCCATATTAAGGTGATACACATACTTATACTTTTGCTGGAGCAGAAGCTGGTGTAATTTATACTTGCAGATATATGATACGTAAAGGCCGCAGCAGTTTTGTTGTGGCCTCTTTTTTTTACAGCTCTGGGTTTGCCCTGAAAGAATTATTGCTCACAATTAAGATTGTTTCAATCTAATTAGATTGTTTCAATCTAAAGTTTGCTGGCGCGGATCTGTGATCCGTGATTTGGTATACTATTGGATCTGCGATCCAATTGGGCCGGAGGCCCAGCTATAGCTCGACACAAGTCACAGATCCCGGACTTGATTCAGGCTCGTAGACTCGATTCAAAAGTATAGAATTTTCATAGGCGCAGTCGTTCGCGGCATGTCCCTACAAAGATGTAAACACACCCCTGAGAGCTACGCTCGCTAGCTCAAAACTCTCGTTTTGGCTAGTCTGCAAGAGGGGAATTACCTCCCCTAGCCCCTCCTAAAAACAGGAGGGGAACTTCTGTTACAAGCAATTCAGACATACTCTCCAGCTGCATCAGCCGCCTACAAAGAAGTGCCCATCCCAGACTTTGGGTGGGGGAAGGGGCCCTCGATAAAGAGCGCCTTCTATTGTTGCGGTGCTGAGCGAAGCGAGGCAGCCCGTAGCGGAGCTAAAAGAGGGCCCCTTCCCCCGGAGCAGCTTCAATAGACAGCGCGATGCCAAAAGGCGAGGCCACGCTTAAAGAGGGCCCCTACCCCCGCCTTGAGGGCACCAAAACAGAAGGGAAACAATTGGTAGATAAGACTGAGGAATAACGGCAATTAGTAAGAATAACCTTTATATAAAGCACCTGTCTTATCACTTCATTTTCTCCATTAAAACTCCACATTATTTTAAACTCCCTACTTTTGCACAACTACTGGAATTAAATATTTGTACAAGGTGTTCCGCATCAAAATAATTATACAAACTTAAAACCATGTTGATCAAAACATACGGAAGTGCCGTTCAGGGCGTGAACGCCTACACCATCACCATCGAAGTAAATGTAAGCGCGGGCACAAAGTATACGTTGGTAGGCCTGCCAGACAATGCAGTAAAAGAAGGTGAGCTTCGCGTGGAGTCGGCACTGAAGCAGTATCGCTATAGAATGCCACGCCAGAAAGTAGTGATCAACATGGCTCCGGCTGATATCCGGAAAGAAGGTGCGGCTTATGACCTGCCTATCGCCATGGGACTGCTAGCCGCCTCCGGTCAGATCAAATCAGACAAAGTTTCGCAGTACATGATCATGGGAGAGCTGTCTTTGGATGGCTCCCTGAGACCCATAAAAGGTGTACTCCCGATTGCCATACAAGCCCGAAAAGAAGGATTTAAAGGAATTATACTTCCGGCACAAAATGCTACCGAAGCGGCTATCGTTAATAATTTAGATGTGATCGGTGTGGCCAATATTCTGGAGGCAATCGAGTTTTTGGATGACCAGAGAGAAATACAGCCTTTGGTGATTGATACCCGTGAGGTTTTCCAGGGGAGTGTTGACCAGTATGCCGCAGATTTTGCCGATGTACAAGGGCAGGAGAATATAAAACGCGCCCTGGAGATTGCAGCAGCCGGTGGTCACAATGTGATCATGATCGGCCCTCCGGGTGCTGGTAAAACTATGCTGGCCAAGCGTCTGCCTTCGGTGCTGCCTCCTTTGTCTATGCACGAGGCCCTCGAAACAACTAAGATACATTCGGTGGCTGGTAAACTTGGCGAAGCCGCGTCGCTGCTTACAACACGTCCGTTCCGGGCACCACATCATACTATTTCGGATGTAGCACTTGTAGGTGGCGGTGGTATTCCGCAACCCGGCGAGATTTCGCTCTCACATAACGGTGTGCTGTTTCTGGATGAACTGCCAGAGTTTAAGCGTACTGTGCTGGAAGTAATGCGTCAGCCTTTGGAGGAACGCAGGGTTACTATCTCCAGGGCAAAAACCACGCTGGACTTCCCCGCCAATTTTATGCTGATAGCAAGTATGAATCCTTGTCCGTGCGGTTACTACAATCATCCGGAGAAAGAGTGCGTGTGCGGTCCTGGCGTGGTGCAGCGTTACCTAAACAAAGTAAGTGGCCCGTTGCTGGACCGCATCGACCTGCACGTGGAGGTTACGCCTGTTACGTTCGATGAAATGACAGCCACACGCAAGGCGGAAGAGAGCTCCCTGGTAAGGGAACGGGTGGTGCAGGCGCGGGAACTGCAAACAAACAGATTTAAAGAGATGCCGCAGATTCACTCTAATGCCATGATGCCCTCGCAAATGGTTAAGGAAGTGTGCCAGATCAATGATGCCGGACGCGCACTATTGAAGACAGCTATGGAACGCCTGGGCCTCTCCGCCCGCGCCTATGACCGCATACTAAAAGTAAGCCGAACCATCGCTGACCTGGCAAATAGCCCCGAAATAAAAATTGAACACTTAGCAGAAGCCATTCAGTACCGCAGCCTTGACCGTGAAGGTTGGGCAGGTTAGTAAATACTTGTTACATAAGCTTATAAACCTCTAAAGCGGCCATTCAGGTCGCTTTTTTTTTATACTAAATATTGCGCTGCATACACATTCGGAAACATTGCAGGCCCTTAAAAACTTGCACACTTATTTCACTTTTTACAGAATCCCTCGTATTAGGATGCAGAAATAGAAACATGGCTTTAACATGCTTTCTATTATTTGAACCTATACTTATAATGTAAGAAGATGAAAAAGAACCTAGTTATACTTTTGCTGGCGGTTTTAACCACGGTTACCGCGCAGGCACAAATGCAAAGCCCAAGCCTTGGTATCAGAGCAGGGGCAAACTATTCCGGATTCTCAGGAGATAACGCAGACAACCTGGACAGGATGTTCAGCTTTCATGCTGGCCTGACCTCGCAGTTTTACCTGACCACAGACAATTTCTTTGCCATACAGCCAGAGCTTTTATTTACTAAAAAAGGTGCGGAGTCTGACGACAACTCCTTAAAGTATAAAATCAGCTACCTGGAAGTGCCTGTGCTAGGTCGTGTAAATGCCGGACCTTTATACTTTGAGGGTGGTCCGCAGGTATCGTTCAGGGTTGGCGGCGATATAGAGTCTAACAGCGTGAACATAGACGATGACCTTGACCAGTTTAAACGCACCAGCTTTGGGTATGCTGCCGGAGTTGGCTTAACGGCCACTACACTTGGCTTAAATATCGGAGTTCGTTATTCCGGCGATATTTCAAAACTTTATGATAACGAAAGCGTTTCAGATGCAAGGAATAACGTGTTCATGTTAACCCTTGCCTATATGTTTTCTGGCAGATAATCCCGGATTGTCTTTAGTATAAAATATAAACTATGGAATAGATAAGCCCTGTACCCACAGGGTTTATTTATTTACAGCCATTTAATACTGCAGCCAACAAAAATCCACACCTAACCTAAATTCATCAAACCTTCATTTTCGGGAATTACCTTTGTCAAAAGGCAACAGTTAGTATACTGGTAGTCAGCTGCTAACACATGATCAATAACCATTAAATTAATCTATATAGAACAAGACTATATTTTTGGCCTGTTTGTTGCTTTAGGCCAAATGCATGCAACAGTAAGAAGTACAGCTTAATTATGCCTTTAATTATTAAGGCTCAACGGCTTACAGCTAAGACTTAAATTTTTGTACTAATTTTTTAACCTTAAAGTATCCTATTAACCGTATAATGCTCGTTTAACACAGTGAATTAAACATTTTATGATTATGAAGAAGTTAATAATTGCACTCGTATTTGTATTATCTGGCGTTTCGTTTGCCCAGGCGCAGTCGTTTGGGGTAAGAGGCGGTGCTAATATTTCCAACCTTTCCGGCGACTTACGCAACGAAGACAGGTTTGAGAACAAAGTCGGTTTCCATGCCGGCGCCATACTTAACTTTGGCATCGTGGATGACTTTTTCTCGATACAGCCAGAGTTGCTATACTCTGTTAAGGGTTTCAAGAACAGTGATGTGGAATACACTACGCTGACACTACAGAAGGGAAGAAGAGAAGGAAAGGTAAACTACAACTACCTTGATTTGCCTATACTTGCTAAAATAAAAGCCGGTCCTTTATACTTTGAGGCAGGTCCGCAGGCGAGTTATTTACTTAGCGTAAACAACGAAACCAAAACTTACATCAATGGTAACCTGCAGTCTTCTACCCGCGACGAAAGAAGCAAAGAAGGCATTACAGACTTAGAAGTTGGATATGCCGCAGGTATCGGCCTGGCTTCCAGAAACGGTATTAGCTTTGGCGTACGCTATAATGGCAGCTTTACAGATTTTGCCAAGGATGCCCCAGCTGACTATTTTGATGGCGATTTAGCTAACGCGCGCCACTCAACAATAATGGTAACAGTTGGCCTTACAATCCCATCATCACGATAACATAGTATAACCTTATTTAAGATGCCGGCTCTGCACACTGCGGGGCCGGCATTTTTATTTTACCACTGCTTTGCCAACAAATTTATAGTCTGCTTAGTAAAACATAATGCCGTACTTATATACCTAACACTATGAAAAAGACACTTTTACTACTCCTGTTTATACTTTCTACGTCATATTTTGCCAATGCCCAGTTTGTACGATATGGCGCCAAAGCCGGCATCGGGTTTACCAGGGTGTATGGTGATGATGGGAATTCGAATGTGATCAACTCTTTGCCGGGTTTCCATCTGGGACTTATCGGCAGTTACGAGTTTGTATCTAAGCTGGCATTGCAGGCAGAGCTACTCTACGAGCAGAAAGGCTTTACCTACGATGGTTTTCCGATAAATCCTAACGAGGTCTTAATCGATGACCAACGCCTGCATTACATTACACTGCCACTGATGCTTAAGATCCAGAAAGGTGGCTTGTTTGCTGAGGCTGGTCCTTATGCTGGCTACCTCTTCTCCGAAACTACCAAGGTAAACATCATAGACAGGGAAAGTATAGACGAAACAGACCCTGTTATTCTTGGTGAGTATGGCATAAATATAAATGACCTGAGGCGCTGGGATTATGGCTATAAGATAGGGTTCGGCATACAGCTTGACAATGGCCTGTTTATGAGCTTGCACAATACGGGTGGCCTGCGCTCACACTCCAAACTGCTGGACCAAAAGAACCTGGCCTTTACCTTATGCGTTGGTTACCTGGTCTCGCCGCGGCTTCCTTAAAATAAAAAGAAAAAGCCCGCTGTTTGTAGCGGGCTCTATTTTTATAATCGAATCACAAGCATTAAACAGCTACCTGCTCTTTCTGCATCGCTGCAAAATGCTGGTAAAAGCGAGGTATGGTTTCGATGCCTTTCATGTAGTTAAAGATGCCGTAGTGCTCGTTTGGTGAGTGTATCGCATCAGAATCGAGGCCAAAACCCATCAGCACCGAATCAAGACCCAACTCAGACTTAAACATGGCCACAATCGGAATAGAGCCACCGCTGCGCACAGGTATCGGCTTCACGCCAAAGGTGTCCTCGTAGGCTCTGGCTGCCGCCTGGTATGCCACAGAGTCTGTTGGCGTAACAACCGGCTCGCCACCATGGTGAGGCTTAACTTCTACCTTTACGCTTTTCGGGGCTATACTTTCAAAATGCTTTTTAAACTTTTCGGTAATCTCATCTGATGTCTGGTTTGGCACCAGGCGCATCGAGATCTTGGCAAACGCCTTGGAAGGTATTACCGTTTTAGCACCCTCGCCGGTGTAGCCGCCCCATATACCATTTACATCCAGGGTTGGGCGAATGGAGTTGCGCTCCATAGTTGCGTAGCCTGCTTCGCCGTGCACATCGCTCAGGTCAAGGGCCTTTTTATACTTCTCCAGATCAAACGGAGCACGGGCCATTTCAGCGCGCTCTTCCTGGCTTAGCTCCTGCACGTTGTCATAGAAGCCAGGTATAGTTATGTGGTTGTTCTCATCGTGCAGCGAGGCGATCATCTGGCAAAGTATATTTATCGGGTTTGCCACCGCGCCACCATACAACCCAGAGTGCAGGTCACGGTTAGG
This sequence comes from Pontibacter sp. GD7, assembly GCF_058216375.1. Taxonomy (NCBI): domain Bacteria; kingdom Pseudomonadati; phylum Bacteroidota; class Cytophagia; order Cytophagales; family Hymenobacteraceae; genus Pontibacter; species Pontibacter sp. GD7. The sequence continues at coordinate 26,423 of NZ_JBYZMP010000010.1, forward strand.
GCCTGTTACCTCTACCTCTACGTAACTCAAACCACGCAGGCCTGCTGTAATAGACGGTGTGTCGTTGCCCAGCATGCCTGTATCAGATATCAGGATCACATCCCCTTTCAGCCTGTCTTTGTTTTCTTTCACAAAAGTGGCCAGGTTCACAGAGCCCACTTCTTCTTCACCTTCGATCATAAATTTAATGTTGCAGGCCAATGTACCTGTCTGCATCATGGTTTCGAAGGCCTTCACGTGCATGTACATCTGCCCTTTATCGTCGCAGGCGCCACGCGCATAAATCTTCCCGTCTTTTATTACCGGCTCAAAAGGAGGCGAGTTCCAAAGTTCATACGGATCGGCAGGCTGTACATCGTAATGGCCGTACACGATCACAGTTGGAAGGTTTGGGTCAACTATCTTTTCACCGTAAACAACCGGGTTGCCCGCAGTCTCTACCAATTCCACATTATCTGCACCAGCCTCGATCAGGCGCTGCTTTATAAACTCTGCAGTACGCATTACATCCTGCTTAAACTTTGGGTCGGCGCTTACAGAAGGTATGCGCAGCATGTCCAGCAACTCGTTTACAAAACGGTCTTTGTTTTCGTTTATATATTGGTTTACCATAGCTAGTGGTTACGTTTTTAATTTGAGTTAAAGTTACAAAAAAAAGCCACCCTTACACGTAAGGATGGCTTTTAAGCACATTGTCGTTTATTTCGCTCTTATTTTTTGCGGCCGATGCCAATGTTGGCCTTACTCTCCTCGCCGGCTATCAGGCGGTTGATGTTTTTGCGGTGCGTTAAAACAACCACAGCAAAAAGCACGAACCCAAATACGATAAGTATAGGGTTATCCGGGTGGAAGCGCGGGTGCAGTAAAAGCAGCATCGGGAAAGCAAGCGCCGCGATCATAGAGCCCAGCGAAACGTACCGCGACGTAAACAGCACGATCACAAAGATGACCATGCACACTAAAGCTACTTCCGGCTGCACGGCCAGCATCATACCCAGCAAAGTGGCTACTCCTTTACCGCCTTTAAAGCGTTCATAAACCGGGAAAATATGGCCTACAACGGCCAACGCGCCAAATATAAGCTGAAAGATAACCAGGTTAGACGCCGGAATGGCCTCAAAGATAACCAACAGGCCAGCCAGTGAGGTTGCGGCCCATCCCTTAAAAATATCGATCAGCATTACAATAGTGCCGGGTTTCTTGCCAAGTACCCTGAACGTGTTGGTGGCACCAGAGTTACCGCTACCATGCTTGCGGATATCAATGCCATAATATGCTTTACCCAACCATACAGCAGTACAAATAGAACCAATAAGATAAGCCAATACGGCTAAACCCGCTATCAACAAAAAATTCATGTAAATCTAATCTTTATCCCCTTAAGGTGTCCCTGTAACTATTAATACTGTACAATAAGTTCATACGTTAACAGCAGCAGACACCGGCTCAAATATAGTTAAAACTAAATTTAAACGCCAAAAATAGGTTTTACAGTTATATACGGGGTGTAAAAGGTTACTGGTTATCTGTTGTCTCCTCCCTCTTCAAACGGGTCGTTTTTTCCTTTTTTGCGCTTCTTCTTTTTGTCTTTCCCATTGTCCTCTTCTTCGGCAAAGTTTACACTGTTAACCGGCTCATTAACTGGCTGGCCAGTGGCAATTTTAAAGCCGTCCTCGCCATTCAGGTAGTTTTTGCGGAAATGCTCCAGGAATGTATTCTTATCGATGTCGCTGCCTTCGTAAACACCATAGCTTGAGGTAGAGCCGCGGCTGCCTTTGGATTTAGAGCGCACCTGCTTGTTCAGTTTCTCATCGGAAGAGGCAATGGTAAGTGAGTTTTCCAGGAAGCTGATGTAGTACCAGGCATAAGGGCTGGCCTGCAAGTATAAATTCATGGCAGGTTCACCGTTCATGTCTTGCCTGATCTCAAGGTAGCCGTTCAGTTGCGCGTTGATGTCTTCTTTCAGCATGCTGGCCACGCTTATCTTGCCTACGCTGTACCAGGCCTTCAGCTCGTTAGACCAGCGCAGGTCGGCTTTGTTAATCACAAGGCTGCGCACCAGTTTATTAGATAGCTTAGGCAGTGGCACGTATTCCATGGTTGCCCCATACTGTCGCGCTGATTTATCGCCGATGAACTCTGCCAATTTATACAGGGTGGCGTCGCTTTTATCCATCGCCTCGCCTGCTCCGCCTACATTGTCTTTTAAAGAGGAGGCCATGGCATTAAGTATGTTCTGATGAGCTGAAAGATCGAAGGCCATGAAAGCATCCAGCTTGTAACGGCTGCTGTCCACGTTGGCATCTCCACTACCCGAGGTCTCAATATTGAAGTTCTTCATTGGCTTCACCAGGTTCATTTTACCCTCAAACCGAACGGTATTGGAAGCCTCATTGTAAAGCAGCATGTTACCCTCGTAAGAACCCTGGTAAGCGCGGCCTTCTCTGCCCATTTTAAACTCTGTGCGCTCTTTGTTATAAGACAGCAAGCCGTCTACGGTAAACAGGTCCAGGTCCTCGGCATCCTGCTTCTTAGACACGAACGTGTTGTATAGCTTCGCACTGCCTCTCGAAATGTGCAAGCCCGTGTGTAGCGGAGTCCCGTCTGATGCTTTTGGCTTTGTTATCGGGATACGCACATTGGCCGGGTTAAGCGAGTCTTTCTTGTAGGAGAACCAGTCGGAGTCGGCGGGGTTACCAGTGAAGTTTAGCTTCAGGTCACCGTCAAAGTCAAGGTGCTCTTTAGGCGCATGCATCACAATCTTGCCGCGGTACAGAATTCTCGGGAAGATGTAGAACTGGCTCTTCTCGTCCACGTTGGCCTCTGCGAAAGTATAGATCGGTTTCTTTTTCTCGCGTGGGTTGCCATACACATAATTGGTAAAGGTCAGCTTAAACGAGTCGGAGGCAGCATTCAGGTAATCGTGTACCGCTGTGCCCTTAAAGGCTTTCCTGGAAAGTACATCTATATTGCCTGCATATAGCTTATGGAACTGCTGTAACGTATCGGCTGTGATGCGGGAATTACGCAATGTTTTAATGGTTGCGTCGGCGGCCACAGCCACCTTGCCGCTGTCTGGCAGCACATACGAGTCGCCTACGGTAATGTAAGGCACGCCGCCTGCAAGTATGGTATTCGCTTTCAGGTCGTACTCGCCGCTGGCAGCCGCAAAACGCAGACCCTCCTGCTGCGGATGCTGCGAATAGAACCAGTTCTTGTTGCCGCTCTCGTCGGCTTTAAGGCTTACACGCTGCTTGTTCATATCCCAGCGGGCACTACTCATGGATGTTTTATACTGCGCCTTCGGGAATTCTATACTTGCGGCACCTTTTACCTCACTTTCAAAATCTACGATGCCTTTTACCAGGTCATACTCAAATGCCATGTCCTGCGCCTTGATGGCCGGACGGCCGGCAACGTCTGATTTTGCGATCATGGTGGCATGGTTACCACTCAGGTTGCGCTGCTTAAAGTGCAGTTCGGCAGAGGTTACGTTGGCCACAGGGTTATCCACCACGCCAGCCCCATACAAGCCACCCGGCGAAAGCTTGGCCACACCTTTAAAGGCAAAATCTTCTTTATATACCTTCATCGGCTCTTTCTGCGTCTGGATGTACATGGTGTCGGCCTGCGGCAGCCAGTTCATATGAAAATTGGATACTTTGGCTATCGGGAACTGGGTACCCCCCAGCGTGCCTTCTGCTATTACAGCGGTTTTTCCTTCTTTGGTAACTACTGCGTTTTTATAGTAAGTATAGATTGGGGCATGCAGGGTTGCTGTAAGGTAGGTTAACTTGCCTTTGCTCTGGATACCGCTGGAACTCATCATAATGGTGTCGTAAGCCATACCTTTGCCCCCAAATGCCGCCAGGCCTTTGGCCCCTGGCTGGTAATAGAAGCCCAGTGTTTCATCAGGCATCATGATCAGCTTGGTTTTGATCGGCGGGAAGATGCCACCAGAGTTAAAGGTGCCATCGAAACCGATAACAGTTTTACCAGAGGCCAGGCTATCCAGTTTAAAAGGTGGCATGTCGAAGTATACCGTGCTGTCGTAAGCACCACCAGCCACATCTGGTCTGGCGAAAGCTACCTGCGCACCCACCGGTGCATCAAACTTCGGATAATCGGCATAGTAGTCTTTACCTGATTTGTTGTTGGGCTTGTTGATATACAGCTTACCCGAGATAGCGCCATTTTTTCCTGTCAGCACCTGGTCGGTTACTTCGCCGCCCTGCGCCCTGCGTTTCCTCGACATCAGCGCTACCGTGTCCAGTTTGGTAAGGTCTATGGAAAACTCATCGTAGTTAAACTTGAATTTGGAGCCTTTAAAGGCAAGGCTGCTGGCAAACACTTGTCCATCAAATTCTATGTCGCGGTTTTTAAGTATGTGCACCTCATTTTTGGTTGGGTGGATGTACACACTGGCCGTATCGTTGTTAAAAGTGATCTTTTCAACCCCGCGAACTGTCAGCCTGTTATCGGAAAGGTTCAGGGTGGCATTTCTGCCAGACGGCACCAATGATTTTATGATAAGGTGATCGTAATCGTTCAGGTTGCGCGATGAACGCACATAATGCAAAGCTTTCTCTTTGATCTCGATATACCCTGAAGCCGGATCGTAGTTGATATAGCCAGCATGCTGCATGGCCAGGGCTGCCTCCTGTATCGATTTCTCGGATAATTTAGTGGCGCGTGCTACCTCGGGCACATAAAAATTATTGCTTTTTGCCTTCGCCGCATAGCCAACCAGCATCTGCAACGGATGGAAAGGCGCCACTCCCACCAATTGCTGGTAGCGGTTATTCGAGTAGTAATTAGAAGACTCTATCTGTACAGGCACCAGAGATTTAGAATTGATAATGGAAAAGTCAATGTCCTGCGAAGCAAGGTTCCAGTGCAGCCTTTCCGCCATTATCTCCAGCTTATGAAACGTGTCGTAGAAAGGTGTACGCGCGTATGGTCCCTTGTCTTTAGTAAGTGTCAGCGTTTGCTTTGGCTTGGAGAAACGCAGTTGCATGGCGGGGTGCGTAAGCGAGTCTTTCTGCTGATAAATAGCCACCGAGGCCCGGTTTGCCATAATCAGGGAATCGCTGATGATATAGTTGCGGGCCATAGAGCGGAACTTGCGCTCGCCGCTATGCGACACTACTATTTCAGAAAGGCTGTTATCCAGGGGTTTGCTTCCAAGCTGGTTCCCTTGCATTGAGAAACCACCGGTATACACAATATTATCGCCCAGCGTTTTCAGTTTGGCATCGTTGGTAAACGAGGAGAACTTTGGATAAGGATACTCGCTTGTTTTACGCTTACCGCTTATCCATTCCATAGCCCCCTCCACAGGTGCCGCCAACACCGATGGGTATGAAACAGTAACATCGGGAGCCTTAAAACCTGCAAATGTGGTATTAAAACTATACTTTCTGATCTCGGCTGAGGCAGGCGCGCCATCCGCTGTCCAGTCAAAAGAGCCGCCTTCCCCTACAAACATATTGCTGGCAAGCATTAGCTCACCATTGGTCTTCTTGATGCCTGTAGAGTCCCAAGGGGTTACAAAGGTCAGGTTTACATTCTCAAACTTCAGCACCGGGCCGCTTACTTTTGGCTGTGCAGGTATAAACTGTCGTTTTATACTTTCCTTACGGTTCTTCTCAGCTTTTTTCTTGTCTTCCTTTTTAGGGGTTGGAGTTACGGTACCCCAGCCATCATCTTCTAAAACCTCGCCTTTATCATTTACCTCATCATCCCAGGATACTCCCCAGGCATCCTCTGTCTTCTCATCAGATTTTTTACTCGCTCCTTCATAAGCAAAGCTAAAACTACCACCTGAGGTGTTCAGGCGGTAGTAAGTATTCTGGTAAATGCGGTTGGTTTTCAGAAACAGACTGGCAGCGTGCAGAAACGTTTCCAGGTGCTTACCGTCTTCGTTTTGCACGGCCTTGGCTGTAACGTCCAGCATGTCGTCGAGCTGCTTTCCGCGCATGTTCTGGTTGTTCACTCCGGCTGTAACCATGGTAAAGAAATTCTCCATGTGCGGATTAACACGCATGCGCTTGCGGTATAGACCCTGGGTAATATCGATAATCTCCTTTTGCTGCTTTGAGGTAAGCGTGCCGCCGTTCCAGACAGCCTCCAGATCAGCGCCAAGCTTTTCGGCATTCGTCGCTTTACCCGTTACTAACATTGCTTTTACATCCGCCACAAACTCTGCAGGCTTATCCGAAACTCTGGACTGGGCCTGCGCCACCACAATCGATAAAAAGAAAAATAAGGGTAAAAGTGTATGCCTCATAGCAGTAAGGTTAAGGTTAGCTTGCTTTAAAAATTGCCGACACCCAGTTGTTTTTAACCCGGTGCGAAATGTAATCCAGTCCTAGTTCAGATGCCCGTTCCTGTATCATCGGGAGGTCTGCGGTGTAAAAGCCGCTTAAAAGCAACCAGCCCTGTGGGGCCAATACGGCTTTGTAAGCAGGCATATCCTCTAATAGAACGTTTCTGTTAATGTTGGCTAGTATAATATCGTAAGGTTTATCTCCTTCTATGGTCTCGGCACCGCCCAAACGCACATCTATACTTCCGTAATTATTCAGTTCAGCGTTTTCACGGGCATTCTCTACGGTCCAGTCTTCAATCTCTACAGCCACTATCTCGGATGCTCCTAACTCACCGGCCATGATCGCCAGGATGCCAGTACCACAACCCATATCCAGCACGCGCTTGCCCTGGTGGTCTAAGGTCAGTTGGTTTTCGATCATCAGTGTTGTGGTTTCGTGGTGCCCCGTGCCAAACGACATTTTCGGGTTGATCACGATATCATACTTTGCCGCTTCAGGTTTCTCGTGAAACGAGGCTCTCACAGACACTTCTCCGCCAATAAACAGGGGCTCAAAATTCTTCTCCCATTCCTCGTTCCAGTTCTGGCGCTCTATTTTCTGTACGGCATATTCTACCTGCACAAAATCAGCGTAGCGGGCTAAAACCTCCTGCAGCGCCTCCTCCGAAAACTTGTCTTCGTCTATGTAAGCACTAAAACCATCTTCTGTTTCCACAAAAGCATCAAAACCCAGCTCTCCCAGCTCGGCGGTAAGTATGTCCGCGAAATCCGCGTTTACTTTAAGGGTAACTTCTATAAAATCCATATGTGTGTTATTCGCGGCAAGCAGCAAACGAGCGTACATTTGTGAAGTGCACGCTAAAGTCTGCAAAGTTGCGGTTGTCGGTTACATAAAGTATGTGGTCGGCAAACGCTTTGTTAGGTGTAAGATACCAAATTGCGGTAGCATCGGCAAACAGTTTATTGTTCTCCCGGTATACGATCATGTTGGCAAATGCCTCCTCCTCGTTCAGGTAAACTGTGTAGGTGGCTGTGTTTTTATACTTTGGGTCGCGCTCCAGGTATACTGCACCATAAATCTTGCAGTAATCACGGGCAACTGTTGCTTCTTCAGCCTTTGCAGGAATAGCCTTAGGGGTAAAAAGCAAAGGCGCCAGCGCCAACCAGAATGTGATCAGAATTTGCATACTTCAAAGTTACTTATTTTAAAGTTATGACTTACAAAAAAGGCTGCCAACTATTTACGTTGGCAGCCTTCCAAATTGCTTTATTTTCTTTCTTAGAAAGATTTAATAATATCAGTGAAGTCGCGTGATTTAAGTGAAGCACCACCGATCAGACCACCATCAACATCTGGCTGAGCGAACAGCTCTTGGGCATTGCCGGGGTTGCAGCTGCCGCCGTAAAGTATACTTGTGTTGTGTGCCGCCTCCGCATCGAACATGCGCGAAAGCTGCTCACGAATATAAGCGTGCATCTCCTGTGCCTGCTGGCTGCTGGCCGTGCGGCCTGTGCCAATAGCCCAGATCGGCTCATACGCTACTACCACCTGGTCAAATTCCTCGTTGCTCAGGTATGAAAGGCTGTCGTGTAGCTGCTTGCCTACGTATTCAAAATGGCGATCAGCATCGCGTTCTTCCAAAGGCTCGCCGCAACAGAAGATGGGTTTCATGCCCTGCGCAATGGCTGCTTTCAGCTTTTTGTACAGCATCTGGGCATCTTCGTGGTGGTACATGCGGCGCTCGCTATGGCCAATAATCACGTACTCTGTGCCCACAGACTTTAGCATACTTGCCGAAACTTCGCCGGTAAAGGCTCCGCTTTCATGCTCGCTTACGTTCTGGGCTGCCAGGCGCATCAGGTCGTTGCCTTGGGTTAGTTTGCCCACACTTTGCAGAAACGGAAACGGAGGGGCCACGATCACGGTCACATCGCCGTTTACCTCGTCCTTCACCATGTTGTCTATCTCCGACACCAGCGAAAGCGCTTCCTCGTAGGTTTTGTTCATTTTCCAGTTTCCTGCAACTATACGTTTTCTCATGTTTATACTTTGTGTTGATTTTTATTTGATTTCAGGTACGGCAAGTTAGTAAAATAAGGTTTACCTCCCCCTGCCCCTCCTAAAAACAGGAGGGGGTTTTTCAGATTTTTGTACACCAGTCTCCCTCCCCTGTTTTTAGGGGAGGGTTGGGGAGGGGTAAACAAAAAGCCGCTGCAATTTATACTTTGCAGCGGCTTTTTACTTATACTTTATACTTCCTACAACTTATCTTTCAGGAATCTGGCAGTCTGGTTGTCCTCTAGCTTAGCCATATCTTCCGGCGTACCCTCAAACAACAAGTGTCCGCCATTGGTGCCCCCTTCCGGACCCAGGTCTATGATCCAGTCGGCAGATTTGATGATGTCCATGTTGTGCTCGATGATCACGACAGTGTTGCCGTTTTCGATAAGCGCATTGATGGATGTGAGCAGCTTGCTGATGTCGTGGAAGTGCAGGCCGGTGCTAGGTTCATCAAAAATGAAAAGTATGTTATCCTGATGTGGCTGTGCGCCTTTGGTCAGGAACGAAGCCAGTTTAACGCGCTGCGCCTCACCACCGGATAGCGTATTGCTCGACTGCCCCAAACGGATATAGCCCAAACCAACGTCATTCAGCGGCTTTAGCTTCTCAACGATCTTTGGCTGGTCGGCAAAAAACTCGATGCTGTCGGCAATGGTCATGTCCAGTACATCAGAAATGCTCCTGTCTTTATACTTTACATCCAGCACGTCCTGCTTAAAGCGTTGCCCATGGCAACTTTCGCAGGTCAGGTAGATGTCGGCCATAAACTGCATCTCGATCTTTACCTGGCCTTCGCCCTGGCATACTTCGCAACGGCCACCCTCTATGTTAAACGAGAAATGCGATGGCTTGAAACCACGCGACTTAGCTAATGGCTGGTCAGCATACAAGGTACGGATGGCATCATAAGCTTTTACATAAGTAACCGGGTTGGAACGCGACGATTTACCGATCGGGTTCTGATCTACGAACTCCACATGCTCAATCTTAGAGTAATCACCAGCCAGCTTATCAAATTTACCAGTAGCCTCAGATGATGAGCCGTGTAGTTTTTGCATGGCCGGAGCCAGAATCTTTTTGATCAGGGTAGATTTTCCCGAACCACTCACACCTGTCACTACCGTCATCACATTCAGCGGGATCTTCACGCTCAGGTTCTTCAGGTTGTTCTCCCGGGCACCGATAATCTCAATCACGTTGCGCCATTTGCGGCGCTGCGGCGGCACAGGCACTTCCATTTTACCGGACAGGTACTTGGCCGTATAAGTGTCGGCGCTCTTTGTCATTTCCTCAAAAGAGCCCTGGAACATGAGATTTCCTCCACCAGAGCCAGCCTCCGGACCGATATCGATTAGTTGGTCTGCCGCCTTCATCATCTCCTCTTCGTGCTCTACTACAATTACGGTATTGCCCAGTTGTTGCAGCGTGCGCAGCACGCCAATCAACTGCTCCGAGTCTTTGGGGTGCAGGCCTATACTTGGCTCATCCAGAATGTACATAGACCCCACCAGGGCACTACCCAGCGAGGTGGCCAGGCTAATACGCTGGCTCTCGCCACCGGAAAGGGTGTTGGAAAGACGGTTTAGCGTAAGGTACCCAAGCCCAACACGCACCAGGTAACCCAAACGGTTTGAAACCTCTGTAACCAAACGCTCAGACACTTTATGCTCGTGCTCCGTTAACTCCAGGTTTTCAAAAAAGGTCAATGCCTGTGTGATCGGCATCAGCACCAGGTCGGTTATACTTTTGCCATTTACCTTTACATAACTGGCGTCTTTGCGCAAACGTGAGCCCTTGCAATCGGGGCAGGTTGTGCGGCCACGGTAACGCGACAATAGCACACGGTACTGGATCTTATGCGTTTGTTGCTGTACGTGTTTAAAGAAGTCGTTCAGGCCGTCGAAGTATTTATTGCCTGTCCAAAGCAGCTCCTGCTCTGCCTCCGAAAGCTCATTGTACGGCCTGTGAATCGGAAAATCGAAACGGATGCCATTTTTAAGTAAGGGCTGCAGCCACTCGTTCATTTTATCAGATCGCCACGGCGCAATGGCGCCCTCGTAAACCGTCAGGCTTTTGTCTGGGATAACCAGGTCAGGGTCGATGCCCAGCACGCTACCAAAACCCTCGCAGGTCTGGCAGGCACCGTATGGGTTATTAAAGCTGAAGAAGTTGACAGATGGCTCCTCGAACACGATGCCATCCAATTCGAACTTATCGGAGAACACGCGCTCCTGCCCATCGCCATATAATACCCGGCATTCACCATGTCCTTCAAAAAAGGCGGTCTGCACCGAGTCGGCAATCCTGAATTGCAGGTCTTCATCTGATTTGTAGATCACTGCCCTGTCAACCAGAATGTATACTTCTTTGCCCAGGTTAGGCTTTTTCTGCTCCAGCAGCTCTTCAATAAAGTATACCTGGCCGGCAGCGTAGATACGCGAGTAGCCTTTCTGAAGCAGCAGATCCAGCTCTTTTGCCAGCGTGCGGTCCTTGTGCAAGTACAGCGGAGCCAATATCATCACACGGGCCTCATCCTCCAGCGAGAAAATAAAATCTACTACATCCGCCACAGTATCTTTCTGCACCACCTCCCCGGAAACCGGCGAATAGGTTTTGCCAATGCGGGCATAAAGCAATTTCAGGTAATCGTAGATCTCGGTGCTGGTACCAACAGTAGAGCGGTTGTTCTTTATACTTACTTTCTGCTCGATGGCAATGGCCGGGCTGATGCCTTTGATATAATCTACATCCGGCTTATCCATACGGCCCAGGAACTGGCGTGCGTAAGAGCTCAGGCTTTCTACGTACATGCGCTGGCCCTCGGCATAGAGCGTGTCAAAAGCCAGGGAAGACTTACCCGAACCGGAGAGGCCTGTTACTACAATAAATTTGTTGCGCGGCAATGCCACGCTCAGGTTTTTAAGATTATGAACACGCGCACCTTTAATAATAATGTTTTGTCGTGCGTCTAGTTCGTCGAGGTTATAGTCAGGAATATTTGCCATAGTAGCCAAGGCTTTTGCGGCTCAAGTATAAACTGCCACCAGCCGGTTTTATCTTTAGATTATCGTGTAAAGTTACAAATAGCAGCCCTCATTTCTAAAGTGTTTCTAATGTCAGAAAAAAGGAACTGCTTTCTTTTACCACTGGGGTTAAAGCATCTTTTTTAACAGCTGCCACGGAAAAAAGGTTTAGCCATGTTACCCTTCAACCTATTTTTTGTATTAAACCAATATATAGCATTGGTATAATGTTACATTCGCTAAAAAGGCTGAACTTAAATTAACAGTATTAAACATACTGCGTACACATAAACAGATAGCCGCTGCATACAGATAGATGCTGCAGGGCTGTGCTTATATTTTTTTATAATATTTTAAGTTCATCTCTGCAAGCACGCTATCGTTTAACCAGGTACTGACCCTTCCTGGTGAGCAAGCGATTCACTGATCTTCCAATCTTACTTAGAGCTTACTCTAATACTGAGTACATGCGCCGTTTTTACCCTCCCGCCGAGGGTGTGCAGTTGATGCTATGCGAGTTGATAAAATTAAAGACACAACTATGAAGACCTATACTAAATTATTATACACTACTATACTATTACTATTTTTCAGCTATACTTCATTGGAAGTGTTGGCACAAACTAATAACCAGGGAGAGAGGAATTGTAATTATATCTCTAGTGATGGCTGTTTTGCTGTTGGCTACGTTGCTGTGACACCAAGTGCTTCTAGCCCTGGTAATTCCGGAAATAATAAACTATACGATGTAGAAATTTTTTTCCAGGATATCTGTGATGTGGTTACAGAGATTAAAGTCCCTCAAGCAAACGGTAAGCCTTTTGTCATTTCTGATCCTGAAATAACTGCCACATTGGCTACAAGAGTATTCCAGGTAAATGCAAATTTTTTCGACAATAAAGGGCAATTAAAAATATCGATAGAGTTTACTAATAAGAGTAAACAAAAAGTAGATATCATATTCAGTGAGGCGCTCAACTGTGGCATCATCGATCCGCTTGCAGTAGAACTCACCAGCTTCACCGGCCTTGCCACCCAAAGCGGCGTTAACCTGAACTGGACAACAGCCAGCGAGGAGAACAACAGCCACTTTGAAGTACAGCGCAGTTCAGACGGACAGGTTTACGACCAGATAGCTACTGTGCAGGGCCGGGGCAATTCCAGCGTAACCCAGAAGTATACTTTCTTGGATGTAAGCCCTAAACAAGGCATTAACTACTATAGGTTAAAGCAGGTTGATTTTGATGGCCAGTCTGCTTACTCCAAAATAATTGCTGTGCAAAGCAGGTCATCAAAGGAGATGCGTGTAACAGTGGCTCCAAACCCATGTCGAAACGGTGATTGTGAAGTAGTGCTGCAAGGACTTAAAGGCACACGCAAAACATTGCTGGAGTTAAAGGATATGTCGGGTAAAGTGGTGCTTACAAAGATGGTGGAAGATGGTACTGCACGGCTGAGCCCTGATGAAGTACGTAACCATAAAGGCTTGTTTATACTTAGCGCCACATCCGGCAATGAGGTAGTGCACCAACGGATTATACTTGAATAAACTTGTAGCAACCTGATTTTATACTTCACCCGTAATGCTTTGTGTAAACAAATCACATAAACCAAACAACTTATGGGAAAAGGCGATAAAAAATCCAGGAGAGGCAAGGTAACGAAAGGCACTTTCGGAAACAGACGCCCACGCAAAGCAAACAAAGCCAAGCAGGAGAAGAAACAAACCGAAACAGCCAAGTAAGCCACATCCTGTGCAGGAAAAGCAACACCCCGGACGATATATTATCCGGGGTGTTGCTGTTTACTGTTTAGGCTAGTTCAGGCTTCGGGGACAGGTCGAGTTCTCTCAGTTTATCTGCTTTAAAGGCCGTTACGCCTACCACGAGCAAGGTCATGGCTCCCCCGAAAACAACCGCCGGCACTACTCCCATTATCCTTGCCGTTAACCCCGACTCAAAAGCACCGATCTCGTTGGATGAGCCCACAAAAATACTGTTAACCGATGAGACCCTTCCTTTCATGTACTCCGGCGTTAAAGTATGGATCAGGGTGGACCGGATGATGACGCTTATACTATCGAAGGCACCGCTTAAAGCCAGCAACACCATAGAAAACCAAAAGTTAGTAGACAGGCCAAACAAAATTATACTTACACCAAAACCAGCCACACACCACAGCATTTTTTTGCCCGCCTCCTGTGTAATAGGCTTGTATGCCATTACAATGGCCATCAGCACAAACCCCATGGCTGGTGCGGCACGCATAAAACCAAGTGCTTCCGGCCCCATCCGCAATACGTCTGATGCAAATACCGGCAACAGGGCCACAGCACCGCCGAAAAGCACGGCAAACAGGTCCAGGGAGATGGCGCTAAGTATAACCTGGTTACCAAAAACAAACTTTAACCCGGTGCGCAGACTTTCTTTAAAATTTTGCGGGTTAATGTTTTCAGGCAAAGGCCGTGAGGCGATCATGGAGAAGAACAACAAGGAGAACAACACCAGTACAGCGTCTACGGTGTAGGCCGCGCCAACTCCCCAGAAACCATACACCAGGCCTCCGAGGGCAGGTCCGGCCAGTGAGGCTGCCTGCCAGGTAGTAGTGCTCCAGGTAATAGCGTTGGCGTAAAGCTGCTTGGCGGCAACCAATTGTGGCATAAACGAAAACACGGCCGGCCCCATAAATCCACGGGCAATACCACTCACAAATATTACCGCATAGATTGGCATCACGCCATACTGTTGCAGTACCACACTTACATCAAGTGTAAAGAATAGCAGCGCAGCGGAACACAGCAATAGCACAGCAACCACTGTAACAATAATTTTTTTGCGTGCCACCATATCGGCTACATAACCGGCATACAACGACACCAGGATAGAAGGCAAAGCCTCAGCCAAGCCGATCAGGCCAAGCGAGAGCGGGTCTTGCGTGAGTTCATAGACCTGCCAGCCCACAATTACCGCCTGGATCTGCATGGCCAGCGTTATACATAACCTGGCCGAAACGTAAAGGCGGAAATCCGGGATGCGAAGGACCGCATAAGGGTCGTGCCGCAAAGAATCTTTCATAAGGGAATCGAAATTGCAAGATTGCAAAGCTACTCAAACCCTTGCTAGCATGAACAGGTTCACTTCATAATATTAAAGTCAATTTTATCGCCTTATAATTATATTAAACGTATACCCTATACCACTGCTTCTTAAGTCTCTACTCAAACAACCTTAATACAGCACTGCAATTTGGTAGCGGCTTGTCTCCGCTTTCAGCTTTTTTATAGTTATTGGTAAATCAAATGATCTCTGCCCAACAAACCGACCTGGATTACCTGAGCATATACTTTCAGCAGGATATGGACGTTCTGTTTTGCAGATGGAACAGCAGAGTAGACTATATGCAGTTTAAAGAAGGCTATCAGACCTCTCTTTTTATGGCTAAGCAGTACCATACCAAATTCTGGCTACAGGATATCCGGAAACGGCACATCTCCGAGAACGACAAAGTTACCTGGTACAAACAAGAGTTTTTGCCGGTGCTTAAAGATGCCTTTGATAGTATGACCTATATCGCCTATCTAATGACCCCGCTGCAATACCAGGTGCTTTTGCAGAAAAACCCGCATGCCGCCCAGGAGGTTGAAATGAGTGAGGTCCTGACGCTTAACTGCTTTACAAATGAGCACGATGCACTGATGTGGCTGCACAAATACCAGGTAAAAGCGTAATCTTCTCTTCCATTTAACTCCTGAAATAATTGCCATATAGCTATACTTCGGCGGCAATTTTGCGTAAACCAATATAAAAAGCCACCTGTGCTAATACACAGCAATAGCCATCCGGCTGTTAAATTCAGGTAATCATTTTATTAAAACTTTATTACCGAAGTATACCTAAAATTATCATTATACTATTATTCGATTTGCGCTAAACGCACTCAATTATTACCGCGTACCTTAGAGAGCCAAAGGGAATAAATGCATGTTAAAATATTTTAATACTTAACTTATGAAGCAACTGGACATCCGATTATTATTGGAGAACATTGAGCGGAAGGTGTACCAGCAAGAGATCACAACCAATGCTGACCTTACCAAGATGATCAACGTGGAGATCACGAAAGCAATAAACTTAAAGTATAAAGCAGAAGCCGACACAAACCACGATGTACTCAAAAACGTGTCGTGCACTACACTGGAGTGTTACCTGGAGCATTTAAAAGATGTGGAGCAAAAACTGAAAAAGCCTACCGACATCACAGCACAGTGCAAGCCAGTAGAGGAACGTGAGATCAACCGCAGACTATTACTGATCCTAAATCGCCTGAAAGGCTATAGCAGGAAATAACTATCACCCATTCCATTTTTGTTTTTATCCTTCGATAAGATCCCTCAGCTCTTTCGAAGGATTTTTTATTTCCTGTGGGTCCTGCCTCCCCCCTTATATCACCTCCAAAGCAACATCAACTTTTACTTAATGCCCACAAAATGACCAAGATCATTTTATTACGGCAGAAATCCACCTAAACTTGTACCTGTGTTACAAAGCCATAGCCCAACCTGTGGACAAGTATAAATAGAGAATAGCGTACTGCTGCTTGAATAAAAAGAGCACATGAAAAAAGATCTGGAAAACGAGGAGGATATAAAGCTGCTGGTAGACACCTTTTACGAGGCAGTAAACCAGGACAACCTGCTGTCGCCGGTATTTAACGGGCATGCCAGGGTGGAATGGGAGGCTCATTTGCCAATAATGTATAGTTTCTGGAGCACAGTATTACTTGGCAGCATGACATATAAAGGCTACCCTTTCCAGAAACACATGCACCTTCCGATCAGCCAAAGCCACTTTACCCGCTGGGTAGAGCTTTTTACAAATACCGTAGATGCGCTTTTTGAAGGGCCTAAGGCTGTCGAATCGAAACAAAAGGCCAGCAGCATTGCCCAGGTTTTTCAGGCACGCATGGGCATGTTAAGTACTTTCACCAGCTAACACAACCCGAAATCATATTTCATACTTGACCATACTTTCCAGATCAAAACACCCATTACAAAGTGGCTTTTCGCCTGTGTGGTTATGGTTTTAAAGTATAGTTTTTAGCGCGCCTTCCCCTCTTACCTAATGCGTCTTAATGCACAAGATGCACGAAAAACCGTTACCCTTACTGCCCAAAAACCGCTTAATCTTTAAAATAAGCCCGTTTTGCTATATGTGGAAAACTAAATTGAAAGATTTTGACACTCTTTTAAACTATTCTCCCGTATACAGTTAGACCAACGGTAAGAGTCCGGTGAAACAAAGAGGCTCTTTTACTCCAATTGCATGTATTTTTATTTGGCTGTTAGGATAACTCGCCCTTGCAGAAATAAAATGCATTACATATATTTGATTCTTCACTTCAGAAAAAACTTTGTTAAAAAACCTAAACGCCACAATATGATATAAAGCTCTACGTTAAACTAATGTAGCTTTAAGATGAATACAACTACGCAAGTAAGCGACTCTGCTTTGATATCGCTTTACATCGCAGGTAATGAGAATGCGTTTGAACAGCTGGTTAACAGACACAAAAACAAAGTTTACACCACGATCTTATTAATAGTTAAAGACACGTATACTGCCGAAGACCTCATGCAGGACGCTTTTATTAAAGCCGTCCATACCATGAAAAGCGGCAGGTATAACGAAGAAGGCAAGTTCTCGTCATGGATATGCCGAATCGCCCACAACCTGGCGATCGACTTTTTCCGTAAAGAGAAACGCAGCCCGATGATCACGCTGGAAGACGGCAGCAATGTGTTTAATAACCTGTCTTTTGCTGAGACCTCTGCCGAGGACTTGCAGGTAAAAGAAGATACACATGCCCGCCTGAGAGAGCTAATCCAGACGCTGCCGCAAGCGCAGCGGGAAGTGCTTATGATGCGCCATTACGCAGACATGAGCTTCCAGGAGATAGCCGACGCCACCGGCGTGAGCATCAACACTGCCTTGGGTCGTATGCGCTATGCGCTGATAAACCTGAGGAAAAAGATGCTAAAAAGTAACATTGCTTATGATAAAAACCTCTACTCAGAATGAGCTGATCCAGTATGTATACAACGAGTTGGCAGAAGATGCCTGTGAACAGCTGGAGGTGGCATTTATGCACGACGATGAGCTTGCCGAAAGCTGCTCAGAGCTCTTACAGATCCAGAATCTTTTAGACGATGCGCTTAAAAGCCCGCACAAGCGTGCCGTACAAAATATACTTAATTACTCAAAAAGCTTAAGTTTGCAGTCTTAACCGATTGCAAACTTTTTTTATGCTTAAAAAAGAACGTTACAGGCAGCTGGTAGAGTACTTCACGCAGAACTTTCCGGAGCCTGAAACCGAACTCGCCTATACTAACCCTTACGAGCTTATACTTGCCGTTGTGCTTAGCGCGCAGTGCACTGATAAGCGCGTAAACATGGTTACGCCTGCCCTGTTCGAGGCTTTTCCTACGCCCGAGCACCTGGCAGCCGCTACCCCTGAGGAGATCTTCCCATACATTAAAAGTATATCTTACCCCAACAACAAGGCAAAGCATTTGGCCGGACTGGGCAAGATGCTGGTAGAACAGTTTAACTCCGAGATTCCGGATACAGTGGAAAAGCTGGTGAAGCTGCCTGGCGTGGGCCGTAAAACCGCCAACGTAATCGTATCGGTAATCTGGAACCAGCCCGCCATGGCCGTGGATACGCACGTGTTCAGGGTAAGCAAACGTCTGGGCCTGGTTACCAAAGCAGCCAAAACACCCCTGGAGGTAGAAAAACAGCTGGTAGCCAACCTGCCCAAAGACCTGGTAGCCAAAGCACACCACTGGCTTATACTCCATGGCCGCTACATCTGCCTTGCCCGCAAACCCAAATGCGACGATTGCCCCCTTACCCACTTCTGCGCCTTTTTCCAGAAATACTACCCCAACATACCCGATGACCCGGAGAATAAGGTTGGGGGAGTGTAAAGCTTGAAGTATAAAGTATGAAAGCCTGCTGTAACTGTGGTTGCAGCAGGCTTTTTTTTGTTGCTGATGAATCGAAATTATGTAGTATATTAAGTAGTTATTTGGCTTACTTATCAAAAATAGTTTGGCTAGATAGGTTTTTACAATAGAGCCTGCTTAGCGTTTATTAAAATCCATACTGCCCGCCCTTGCTGCGTGTTATCACCAGCAAGTATAATGGCCAGTGCCTTAAATTGTTGGTGAAAAACACTAACAATGGCGGGTTCGATTTATTTTAGCCAAAACCCTAAACAGCTTCATACTCAGGAATAGAGTAATAAGACAAACATATGTTAAAGAATATTTTCAAACGGCTAAGCCCTATAAACTCTGACTTAAGTTTCATTCAGACTTATGAAAACAAAAGCATGTATTTTGTTAGAACCAGCCCTTGGGGTTGGCTTAATAAGGAAGAAATTTATATACCTAAAAATATTGATGGAAATCCTACTATGATTACGCTAGACTTTTGGTCTCAGGAAATTTACTTGGATGCTACAGGTCAAATTACTGTCAGTGAGTTAATAGAAGTTGCCTGTAAGCAATATATTGCTTCAGGTATGGATATTCCAGAAGGTATTGATCAACTTTTAGTTGAGAGCCTTGAAAGTTTAATTTATGATCTTAAAATCGTTGAGTTCTCTAAAGAGAAGAAACAGTTACCCCAAAATATCAAAGAGCCAATTTCTTAAAAGCAATAGCTAAGTCTCGAGGCAGGCCAATATTGATTAGTCGTATTTTCGTTAAAAATGTTATTAACAATCAAAACAAACAGATGAAGAAAGGTCTACTATTTCTTTTTATACTATTGAGTAGTTTATCAACTTTAGCGTCGTCCCACACACAAACTGAATATGAGAAATTAACTAAGGAAATAAGTAAATACTTGCTGAAGGGTACAGCAAAGGGATTTACCAAAAAGTATGTTCCAAATAAGAAGGATGTACTTGAATTAGCTTATCAAAAGAAAGCCAGTCAAGTACCATTTGTGGAAAGGTTAGGCTTTTACAATGGTATTACCCCTACAATATACAACTTAAAGAATAACCATTACATGGCCTTCGGCTCTCTCCAAGAAATGCTTAAGGAAAAAGGAATATCTGCATTAGAAAGTATTGAACTTAACTCAGTACAGGATGAGGCATTCGGAGACGCAACTGTAAAAAAGGTCATCTTCACAATTTATGGAAGTGGCAAATCTTTCAAAATTGAAATAACAGGAGCATACAAAACCTCAAGGGGCTGGATAATAATGACTGATATTGCGCCATCATATTTCTAAAATTCTAAACCAGCTTTTAAAGCTGTATGATTGAATCACGGAGCACCTTACTTTTAATATACTTATACTTTAAAAACCCTATATTGTATACTTATACTTTGCAACAAGTATAAAATCAACCTTAAAACAACCTAACCTTAACACATGCACCCAGCCTTAAACCAGAATTCATACTTTGTAAAAGAACACACCGGGGTTTTTAAAGCCTCCAACAACTACGACATCTACGACCCGCACACGCAGGAAGTAGCATTTTACTGCCGCGAGGAAAACCTGGGCATATTCTCCCGTCTGCTGCGCTTTACCGACTACAAGCGCATGACGCCCTTCAACATCGAGGTAAGGACAGCCAGCGACGGCGAAACGATACTTACAGTACGCAGAGGCGTGGCCTTTTTCAGGTCTACAGTTGATATACTGGACGGAAACGGTGAAGTAGTTGGCCGCCTGAAACAAAAGTTATTCTCGATCGGGGGCAAGTTTGATGTGGTGGACACTGCCGATAACTACCTGTTTACGCTGCAGGGCAAATGGACAAGTTGGGACTTTAAATTTGTGAAAGACAACCTGGAGTTTGCCCATGTAAGTAAAAAATGGGCTGGCATTGGTAAAGAGCTTTTTACCTCCGCAGATAATTACATGCTCACCATGACCGACCAGGTTCCTCAAAACAACAACATCCGTCTGCTTATACTTGGCGCTGTTATGTGCATCGACATGGTGCTGAAAGAGTAGACATATACTTTATAAAAAGAAAAAGGAGGCCATTGCGCCTCCCCTTTCTGCATTCTCATATTATTAGCTCTTGTGATGCCTTTCTCCGCGTTCTCCTTTGCGGTGCTCACGCTTGTGCTCATGTTTAGTGCGCATTTCCGCTTTGTCAGCTTCATACTGGGCATACTGCTTTTTATTCAGGATATCTTTTAGCTCGGCTTCGTAGCGTGCTCTGCTGGCCTGCATTTCGCCGCGCATGCTCCTGTGGTCTCTGGCTTCGCCTCGGTTTTTGTGAAGTTCATGTTTCTCCTGGGCAAATTTCAGATTCAGGGCCTGCACCTTCTTCTGCTGCGATTTGTTCAGGTCATACTTTTTGGTGAACATCTCGGTGCGCCTGGCCGCCATCTCTTCCGGAGATTTTTTAGCCTTGTGCATATGTCGTTCTGTGCGGTGCTTTCTGTCTTTTTGCGGTGCCTCCTGAGCGTAAGTAGCTCCTGTCATCAGTGCACCCATGGCCAACATTGCTATGATCTTTTTCATTTTTCTTTCTTTATAAAAGGTTAGATGCTTATTTGGTTGTTCAGGGACAGAACCTAAGATTGCTTGCCCTGTTGCTATGGCACTTCCAAAAGCTGTGCCAGAAAATGAATTGAGGTTTTCAGACTCACTGATATGTAGGCTGCATGTTTTTAGCTATACTTATACTTGTAAATGCTTACTCCTATGCCCCCAGCACTTCCTGAAATAAAGTATAAAACCTGTGTGAACAAGTTAGCGCACCTGGTAGGAATGCATTACTTGGAAGTGCCCCAGAAAGTGGTGCAGCAGTTAGGCGGCAAGTATAATGTGCGCCTTTTGTGCACGATCAACGACAGCCTTACCTTTCAGGGCGGCATTGTGGCTTTAGGAAATGGTTGTGGCTATATCAGCATCAACAACAAACGCCTGAAGCAACTGGGCTTACAAGCCGGCTCCGAAGTATGGGTAAAGCTGGAGAAAGACGAAAGCAAGTATGGCATGGAGATGCCCGAAGAACTGGAAGAACTACTGGCCCAGGATGCAGAAGGTAAAAAGCGCTTCGATGGACTTACCCCTGGCAGGCAACGCTACATTATCCATTATGTAGCAGGTGTAAAAAACAGCCAGCTGCGCATAGACAGGGCCATACTATTAATTGAGAACCTGAAGAAGCTGCCAGTTGGGAAAGAGTCTTTCAGGGAGATGTTGGGGAAGTAAGCTCAGACCATACAACCTTATCGATTCTTGCCGCAAGTTTAGCGACAACGTAACTTGTGGCTGTGCATAGCAGCAGTTTTCAACTGCTATGCTTTGAAAAAGCAAGAACTGCGATGAGCTGAGGCATACTTTATATCTGCCCACTAATGATTAACACACCCCTGCCCCTCTTAAGAGGGGAATTTACAGAAGTATAATTTCTGATCATGTATAAAGCCAGTTGCAAACTGGTATCATTCTCAGCCGCAAGTTTAGCGACAACGTAACTTGCGGCAGGAACAGGTTATATTTTTGCAGCCTCTAACAGCACTTGTTCTACATCTTTCACAAGCATTTGCCTGTTAAATAAACTGCGGGCTATGGCCTCGCCTCTGGAACCTGCTGCTTTTAGTTCTTCTGGCTTACTAAGCGCGTAATTTATACTTTCTGCCAAAGCAGTCGGCTCTTCGGCAGGTGTATACCACCCTACCTGGTGCTCTTCCACAAAACGCTTCGTCCAGCCAGGGTTGGTTACGATAACCGGAGTGCCACAGGCCAGGCTGTCGTAGAACTTGGACGGTGAGTTGGATGCTAGTACTGGCAGGTTGTTAAAAGTAACCAGCGAAACATCAGCTAACTTAAAAAGCTTAAACACCTCTGGTCGCGGAAGCGGCTCCATTAAAAGCAGATTCGGCACCTGCGCCGCCAATTCCCGTAGCTGCGGCTCGTAGTATCCGTTTCCGGTAAGTATAAAATTTATACTTTCATCCGTGGCAGTCTGCTTTATTGCCTGCATTAGGGTAAGCATGTCGTTGGCACGGCCATAGGTACCGGCATACAGCACCACCTTTTTGCCTTGTAACCTATACTTTTGCCGTAGCGCTTCTACTTCCTGCTCCGTTACGGCATCAGCCTGTTCAATATCGGTGCCGTTGTAGTTTGTCGTTATTTTAGCTAGTGGCACTCCCAATCCTGCTACGTAGGCTGTCATGTCCGGGGAGAGGGTGATGATGTGGCTGGCACTGTTGTACAAGCTTTTTTCGGTGCGGAACAGCAGGCGCTGCATCCATTTATACTTTACGGCACCCATCTCTATCGGGAAACTTGGCCACAGGTCCTGCACCTCAAACACCCAGGGAATATTACGCAGCCGCGCCACTTGCGCCACTATAAAAGGAGTGCTTAGCGGCGTAGAAACAGCCCAAAATACATCCGGTTTAGGTATAGAAAGGCCTTTCCAGAAGCTGTAGGCAGCATAGCCAGCAAAAGAGAACAGGCGCTGTAGTATGCCCATCTTATTCGCATAGGCAACCTCACACTCATGCAGCTTCACACCCTTTGGCACCCAGTCATACTTATCGCTGATCCGGATACTGCGCCAGCCGTTGCTGGTAACAAGCGTTACCTGGTGCCGCTTAGCCAACTCCTGTAAAAAGGTGTAGTGCCTGCACGTGGCAGGGCAATCCGGGTTGTGGTGGTGCTGGTTAAATACGGCTATATGCATCAGGGGCTAACCCATTGGGCTACTTCTTCTTAGGCTTATACTTTGACTCGTTAAAGATCTTCTTGTAATCTGTTTCTGCCATCAGCTCAGGTAACGTTACGTTTGGGTTACGTTCCATGTAAGCGCGCACGATCTGCCAGCCTACCCATGTTCCCAGGCGGCCTGGTGCTTTGCTGTCTATTTCAGGAGTAGAAGGCCGTTCTCCCACATACTTCTGTATCTGGAACGGGTTCTTTTCATAAAGCAGGCTCTTTTCAATGAAATGTGCCCAAATGCGTCCTTCGTTATGGTATACATCCGCCAGTTCCTGATCCGTATAACTGATGATAAGCGAATCAGGGGTACATGGCATTACGGCTTTTACAAAGTAATAAGCCTTGCCCATGTTTATCATCTCAGACAGCAACGTTCTGTCTCTGAAGTTAGCTTTGTTATACCTGTTCGAGAGCAACAACATGGCGGCAGGCACCATCTTTTCGCGCTCGTAGCGTTTTAAAATATACTCATACGCCTGCGGACGATAAGTTGCCCCTTTCCCAATAAAGTAGTCGATGCCAAATACCAGCAAAGAGTCAGACACAAACAAATCGTTGCCAAGCGAACCCAGACCGGTAACAAATGTCTTTACCTGTGGCGGGTTGAAGTCCGGGTAGAAGTGCTTGATATGCTTAAAGGCAATCTCCAGCTGCTCTTTTTCCTCTTCCATGTTGCCAAACTTTTTAGTGGCTTCCTGCACCAGCGTGTCCAGCGATGCATTGGTTGCAAGAGGCAGCAACGAATTTACAAGTATAGAATCTGCAGGGTACTCGCCACGTTGCAGGTAGTTATTGGCAAACAAAGGGTTACTATTCAGGAACTGCACAATTTCCTGCCCGGACTCAGCCTTATATAACGGCTTTTCCAACCGGTCAATCTCCACTTCTATGGGGATTTCAGCTATTTCTTCGGGAATATCACAGCTTTTATTTTTGCACCCAAAAGAGAGTAGTAGTAGTACCGCTATTATTAAAATTCTGTAATACATTATCGTGTATATTTGTACAAAAATAGAGGGTTCTTACGTATTAGTGTAACACTAATGCATCAATTTAATTATGCTTATGAAGAAAATCACACTCTTATTACTCTTTTTACTTGCCGGCTTTACATCAATGGCCCAGGTAGAAATTGGTTTAATGGTATCACCCACCATTTCAAGCCCAAGATTTATAGCCGAAGATAAGTATAACTTTAAGAACGAGGGCGGAAAATTAGGCCTGGGCGTAGGGGTTATCGCCGATTATTTCTTTGCCCAGAACTATGCGTTCAGTACTGGTTTAATTTATCGCAGCGAAGGCGGTGAGCTTTCTTATAGAAGTACTGATGAAAGTGGAAACCCTATAAGACCCCAGGATGATAACTCTATCCAGTACATCGAATTGCCCGTTACACTTAAGCTGTTTACCAACGAAGTAACCCCCGGCACTATTTTATACTTCCAGGTGGGAGGCTCGCTTAACACCAAGGTATCGGCAAACGTGAACAACGAAAAAGTGATCAACGGCGAGAAAGTAATGAAGCGCTTCAGCATTTTTGAGGCCGATGCCATACTTGGCGGCGGTGCCGAGTTCCAGATGGGGGAAAGCACTAAGATATTTGCAGGCATTACTTACCACAGAGGCCTTTCCAACATCGACGATTATTACCGTGATGTGCTAGCCGACAAGAATATCAGCATCAAGAACAACAGCTTCTCACTTGATGTGGGCGTGAAGTTTTAGTAGCGCGCTCCATTTCTGCTGAACTCCATACTTTTATAGTAGCTGCCCTTCAGTTAGTCATTAAAGCAAAAAACCGTCC
This sequence comes from Pontibacter sp. GD7, assembly GCF_058216375.1. Taxonomy (NCBI): domain Bacteria; kingdom Pseudomonadati; phylum Bacteroidota; class Cytophagia; order Cytophagales; family Hymenobacteraceae; genus Pontibacter; species Pontibacter sp. GD7. The sequence goes on from NZ_JBYZMP010000010.1 coordinate 51,417, forward strand.
CGATAGATATCAGGACGGTTTTTTTGTTGCAAATATATTATTTACTCGTCGTCTTTGTCGCTTGCCCCATTTACATCAGTATAAGTGGCCCGCAGTTCTATTTCATCGCCCCGATCATCCATTACTTTAAAATCCGTAATGCCCAGCGATGTATCTTTTACCAGCTTTACCCACTTAAAGTACTTAAAGAACCATTTCGTTTGCTTCGATATCAAACCCTTGGTGTAATAGTCGTATACAAACGGGTGCAGGTAAATTGTTAGTCCTTTGTGGTTATGGCTTGTCAGCAGGTCGTCTACCGCTGCTTCAATTTCGTCTGTTACCAGTATACTGGCTGTAATTTTACCGGTGCCGTTGCATGTTGGGCAAACCTCTCCGGTTACAATGTTTTGCTCTGGCCTTACACGCTGCCGTGTTATTTGCATCAAGCCGAATTTCGAGATCGGAAGAACCGTAGATTTTGATCGGTCTTTTTTAAGTTCTTCTTTTACAACCTCGTATACTTTCTGGCGGTTTTCCGGCGACTTCATATCAATAAAGTCTACCACAATGATACCACCTATATCCCGAAGGCGAAGCTGGCGTGCTACCTCTTTGGCAGCCATCAGGTTCACGTTTAGCGCTGTAGCCTCCTGATCGGTTTCGGTATTAGATTTATTCCCACTATTTACATCGATCACATGCAGTGCCTCGGTGTGCTCAATTACCAGGTATCCGCCTCCTGGTATGGTCACTGTTTTACCGAATGCAGCCTTAAGCTGTTTCTCGATGTGGAAGTGTTCGTAGGTTTTGGTTTTACCGGTATACTGCTTCAGGATCTTTAACTTATCCGGAGCAATACTTCCGATGTATGTTTTGATCTCCTCATACAGTTGGCTATCGTCAACTACTATGTTGTCAAAACTCTCGTTTAACAAATCCCTCAAAATGGAAGAAGAACGGTTCAGTTCGCCTATGACTTTGTCACAAGGTTTTGCCGTTTTCAACGCTTTAAAGCCTTCCTCCCAATTAGCGAGCATGTTGCGCAGGTCTCTGTCGAGCTCTGCCACCTCGCGGCCTTCTGCCACGGTCCTGATGATCACACCAAAGTTCTCCGGCTTGATCGACGTGATCAAACGTTTAAGCCTGGTGCGCTCTTCTTTACTGACAATTTTTTTGGATACACTGACCGTATTCGAGAACGGTACCAGCACCAAAAACCGGCCTGCTAAGGATAACTCGCAGGAAAGTCTTGGGCCTTTAGTAGAGATAGGCTCTTTTACGATCTGAACCAACAGCTGCTGTCCTTTTTTAAGAACATCAGCTATTTTACCCAGCTTGTCTATCTCAGGCTCAAATTTTACTTGGCTTAGTTTAGGCGTTGCGTTCTTCTGAGTCTGAGCTGCTTTCAGGTACTTATTAAGCGTTTTGATATTGGCACCCAGATCATGGTAATGCAGGAAAGCATCCTTCTGGTAACCAATATCAATAAAAGCAGCGTTTAGGCCTGGCATCACTTTCTTTACAGTACCCAGGAAAATATCGCCAACGATGTAATTTGTGTCTTTACGCTCGAAGTGATACTCTACCAGTCGTTTGTCCTGCAAAAGAGCGATGCGCTCTCCATCCTGAGTGGAATTGATAATTAGTTCATTACTCAATTCTCTCAATGATTAGTTGGATGTATAGACCAAAGCCCACTATTGCAGTGCAATGTGGGCCTCATCGTACGCAGAAGAAATTACTTCTTCTTATGTCTGTTTTTTCTTAGGCGCTTCTTTCTTTTGTGAGTAGCGATCTTATGTCTTTTTCTTTTCTTTCCGCAAGGCATAGTCTTGTACGTTTATGTTTTACAAATTCTTTAACTCTAATTTAATTTAGCCAACTCTTCATCAACAGAGGTGTTAAGTGCAGGATCTTTGCTCATGCCTTTTACCTTGTTAAATAAAGCCCTGGCTTCTTCTTTCTCGCCTGTGTTCGCTAATGATAACGCCAGGTAAAACGTGCCCTCTACATGTTGCGGGTTAACCGCCACCAGATTACGGAAACGCTCTACGGCCTTGTCATACTGGTTAGACTGGATAGAAAGTATACCCAGGTTAAACAGCGCCTTCTGGTTGTTCGGATCCGATGCGATCACCTCTCTTAGCAGCATAATACCCTGCATAGGGTTTGAGCTGGCAATATAGGTCATGGCAACGTTTGTCTTCGCATCCAGGTCAGACGGGTTGTTTTTAAGCACCTGCTCATACATGTTACGCGCTTTCTCGCCTAACTCGCCGGCACGCTGCTGTGTTGCTGCAAATGTAAATGCTTCGTAGTATGCGTCGCCGGCTTTCTTATAGCTTTTCTCACCACCGCGGGCTTTAGCTGCTATTTCGTAATAATAACCTGCGCTGTCATACTTCGAGGCCGTTGCATAAGCTGCGGCAAGCTCCGCTGCCAAGCGGTTCTTTGTCTGAGTATCGGTAGCTTTATTATACTTGGCGCGTGCCGTGGTTAAAGCCAGCAATTGCTCTGGCGTAGCCGTCGTGTGCACATCTGCCATGGCTTCACCCTCCGCACCATGGTTATGGCCATCCTCTTCTGAGTGGCCTTCCGGTATGGCGGCAGCGGTTTCACCTTTTGCCAGATTATCCTTGTCATCGTTGACCACTACTTTAGGCAAAAAGAACATGGCGGCAACCAACGCAATAGCTAGTACAACGATTAGTATTTGAGACCGTGACATTCTTTTTACCTAGTAGTGAATCAATGATTACAAAATCTGATTAGCAAAGATACAAAAAATTAAGCAGTTGCTAATTCCTTGATCTTTTTGCTGTTCTTAATCTTCTGGATGAAAGTTTTAGACGGCTTAAAGCTCGGAATAAAGTGCTCATCGATGATGATAGACGTATTCTTGGAAATGTTACGTGCTACTTTCTTCGCGCGCTTCTTGTTCACAAAGCTACCAAAACCTCTCACGTAGATGTTGTTGCCATCAGCCATAGAGTCTTTAACTACTTTGAAAAAAGCCTCAATTGTAGCCTGTACATCCGCCTTATCAATCCCTGTTTTATCAGCAATTTCTGATATTACTTCTGCTTTAGTCACTTTCTTAGATTTTTATAAATTAAATAATAAGATAATTTCCACCATTTATAAATCAGGCAGTTACACCAACTTGCTGATTTTCGGGGCACAAAGGTAATTTTACTTTTCGACAAGTAAAAGCATTCGCGAAAAATATTACAGACTGATTCTTACCTTTTTACCTGTAATTTTCGATTTTATGCAATCCCCATGCCAGCTGCGCCTCATCCTAACGCCCTGCAACTACTTATATTTCATGCAGGCGCAGATTAAGGCTCCGTTCAGAACAAATGATTACTTTTACCTGTTCCATCACAACACGAAAGAAGTCAATTAATTCATACTATGGCATTTAAGCCAACATCTTTTTTTTCTCAGGCCCTTATTCAGTGGTACGGCAAGCACAAAAGGGCCCTGCCCTGGCGCGAAACAACCAACCCATACTTTATCTGGCTGTCAGAGGTCATACTTCAGCAAACCCGGGTAGCGCAGGGTTTACCCTATTACCAGAAGTTTGTAGAAACATACCCTACCGTTCAGGACCTGGCCGCGGCACCACAGGACGAAGTGCTCCGACTTTGGCAGGGGCTGGGCTATTACTCCCGGGCCCGCAACATGCACCATACGGCCCAAATAGTGGTAGAGCAGTATGGCGGCAAATTCCCGGACAAGTATGAGGAGTTGCTAAAACTAAAAGGAGTGGGCAGCTATACTGCCGCCGCTATTGCCGCATTTGCTTACAGGGAGCAGGTGGCTGTGCTTGATGGCAATGTGTTCAGGGTGCTGGCGCGCGTGTTTGGACTTACAGAAGATATTGCCGCACCGGCATCACGTAAGGTTTTCCAGAAACTGGCCGACGAACTGGTGCCCGCCAGCGAGCCGGATACCTACAACCAGGCTATCATGGAATTTGGCGCCATACAATGCACCCCTGTCATGCCCGACTGTCTCTTTTGCCCTTTGCAGCAAAGCTGTTTTGCCTTTAACAACGGCATGGTGCAGGAGTTGCCCGTAAAGTCGAAGGCTAAGGCGGCCAGGCCAAGGTTCTTCCATTACATTGTACTGGAGTTTGAGGGCAGCTTTTACCTGCGTAAAAGACTGGAGGGCGACATCTGGCAGGGGCTTTATGATTTTTATCTCTACGAATCTGACACTCCGGAACTGGCCCCGCAAGCGCTGGAGAAAGAGCTTACCGAGGCTGGCATTGAGCTAAAAACCGCTGCTGCGGCACCTCCTTCCAAGGTGTATAAACACATACTCAGTCATCAAAAAATCAGGGCACAATTCTATCATTTCAGGCTTAAAACTCGTTTAAAAGAAGAGGTGCTTCAAGAGGCCCGCCTAGCATTGTATAGTCCCGAAAAAATAGATGAACTTCCGAAGCCTGTTTTGATGAATAACTATTTGAAAGATGCTAAGATTTTAATACATTTATAAACTGAACTTATATAACATTATATTTGTAGTTCAGTAAGCCATATTGCCTCCGGCTAGGTTGTCGGAGTAGCCCAATTAAATTTAACATTAAAGACAAAAAAGCATGGCAAGTGTAAACAAAGTAATCCTGATCGGAAATCTGGGCAAAGACCCGGAAGTACGTCATTTAGAAGGTGGTGTGGCTGTAGCCCGATTCCCACTGGCAACCTCCGAATCTTACAAAGACAAATCCGGACAAAGAGTTGAGAAAACCGAGTGGCACAATGTTGTATTGTGGCGCGGCTTGGCTGAAGTGGCAGAGAAATACCTGCGCAAAGGCCAGTCTGTTTTTATCGAAGGCAAGATCCGTACAAGCCAGTACCAGGACAAAGAAGGCAATCAGCGCTACAGCACCGAGATCGTAGCCGACAACATGACCATGTTAGGTGGTCGTGGCGGCGACGGGAACGGCAGCACAGGCTATCAGGAGTCTGCATCTTCTGCATCAGGCAGCGGCAGCAGCAACTATGGTAATGCATCTGTAGCCCAGAACGACGAGCCAGATGACCTGCCGTTCTAAAACATGTTAGACCAAATTAATTGATTTTGGAAAGTACAGACCCCGGAGACCCCCTGAGTTATAGCTTACTTCAGTTATTACAAACTTCGTTTGAGCAACTCAGAATAGAATATATCGCAGCAGCTTTTGCCTGCTTCATCCTATTGCTGCTTTCTGCCCTGGTATCCGGGGCAGAAGCAGCTTTTTTTTCTCTCACTGAGAAAGAACTGGACAAATGCAGAACAAGCTCCAACCCAACGGAGCGAACCATCTATAACCTGCTGCAACACCCTCGTAACTTACTCAACACCCTGCTGGTGTTTAACAATGGCATTAATGTAAGCATCATTACACTTTTCGCTTATGTAACATGGCAACTGTTTGGCACCCGCAGTCTGCCGGTGGTTACCATGGTAGCGGCATTGCTTTTTGTAACGTTCTTTATTGTGTTCTTTGGCGAACTGCTGCCTAAAGTATATGTGCAGAAAAAACGCCTCCAGGTAGCCCGCAATACTGTTCCGCTTATCAGGTACATGCAGGCAGTGGCGAAGCCGCTTTCCTGGATTATGTCGGGTATCAGCAGCTATATTGAAAAGCACTACATCATTCGGGGCTATAACCATACGATAGAGGAACTGCACCACAGCCTGGACGTGGCCCTTACAAACGAGGACACATCGCCGGAAGAGCGCAAGATATTACGTGGTGTCGTGAATTTTGGAGCAATTACAGTGCGCCAGATCATGAAACCCCGTATCGACATCATTGCCTTTAGTACCAGTACAAAGTTTACAGCGCTGCTTCCGCTTATCGTTAAGTGGGGTTACTCACGCGTTCCGGTTTATACCCAAAACACTGATAAGATCGAAGGTATACTTTATGTGAAGGACCTGTTGCCATACTTAGAACAGGGCGATGACTTTGAGTGGCAGAAACTGATAAGGCCGCCATTCTTTGTAGCCGATACCACACGCATTGCCGACCTTTACCAGGATTTTAAGGACAAGCACGTGCATATGGCCATTGTAGTGAACGAGTATGGCACGACAGCCGGACTTCTAACCTTAGAGGACATCATCGAGGAAATTGTAGGCGAGATCAACGATGAGTTTGACGACGATGACGATATCATTTACTCACAACTCGACGAAAATACTTTTATCTTTGATGGTAAAACATCGCTGCACGACCTGTGTAAAATAGCGGAACTGCCTTTTGATGCCTTTAACGAGGTAAAAGGCGAGAACGAAACCGTTGCCGGCCTGATGCTGGCAATGTTCTCACGGATTCCGCGCGTAGGCGAAGAAGCAAGCTTTGGCCGTTATCATTTTACAGTGGAGTCGGCTGATGCCAAGCGCGTAAAACGAGTAAAGATCAATGTCAGAAACAAAAAGGAACACTACCATAAAGCTAGCTAGGTTAAAACTGTTTATGTGGTTTGGCTTAGCGGCCAGCATGGTAGCCTGTGGCGCAGAGTATACGCCAAAGCCCAAGGGCTATAACCGCATCGACCTGCCCGAGCAAACATACAAGTCCCTGCAAGAGGAGCACCCTTATACGTTCGAGTACTCCAGCCATGCCAAAATCCGCCCCGACTCTTCTATGATAGCAGAGCCGCACTGGATTCATATTATCTATCCTGGCCTTGGCGCAGATGTGCAGCTGACTTACAAAGACCTGCAAGGCAGCGACGAAGAACTGAACAACATGATCGAGGATGCCCGCAAGCTAACTGGCAAGCACCAGATTAAGGCTTACTCCATCGAGGAAACCGAGGTAAAAACACCTACAGGCGAGATCGCCTCCGTGTTTGAGCTGGAAGGCGAAGTGCCAAGCCAGTTCCAGTTCTATGTTACCGATTCTAGCAAGCATTTTTTAAGAGGTGCTTTATACTTCAGAACGGCCACCCAAAACGACTCCCTGGCTCCTATCATCGAGTTTGTAAAGAAGGACGTGATCCATATGCTGAACACCCTAAAGTGGACGGGGAAGAAGTAGTTGTTGGTTGATGGTTATTGGTTGTTAGGTCAGCAATAAGACCTCCCAGCGTCCCCGAAATACTACGGGGCTGGTCTCCGCTCCTGCGAGTGTCTGAAGAGTTTTGCTGCTAACACTCTTCCTTAGGCAGGAAATGACTTGTTTCTAAGAAAGTGTAAACACACCCCTGCCCCTCTCGAGAGGGGAATCTCGGCCTTTGATTAACCAAAATGTAAGTTTCATAGCTATCGATATTCCTCGGACAGGTCACGACCTGTCCCTAAGAATCGAGGTTTATACTTGCTTGCCAGCTGCATCAGCCGTTTACTAAGAAGTGTCCATTCCAGCCTTTGGGTTGAGCGCCTTGTAGCTGTTGCGGTGCCGAACGGAGTGAGGCAGCCGGAGCAGAGCGGAGGCAGCTTCAGGTACACCGCGCGATGCCCGAAGGCGAGGCCTCGCTTAAAGAGGGCCCCTTCCCCCGCCTTGAGCGCACCAAAGCCAGAAGTGAAACAATAGGCAAGTAAGACTGAGGAATAACAGCTACCAGAAAGTATAGCAAAGTCTTTTTACCAATTCCAGCACGTCATACTTCAAAGCAAATCAAGTATAAAACCCTATCCCCCACTTACACCTATCAAGGCTTTTGATTAAATTTGTATCTTGTACAGCTGCAAAGATCATTCTTACGTAAAGTCAGCTTTCTAAATTAGCCAAAGTATAACCTACAATCAGGGAAGCAGTACTTTTGAGCTAATTCATAATTTATAATTCTGAATTCGTAATTCATAATTCGCCGCAGGCGTGACCAACTTTTTCCATACAAAAATAGAGTTCCTGAAAGGCGTGGGGCCGATGCGGGCGGAGCTGCTGCAGAAAGAGCTGCAGATCTTCACCTACGGAGACCTTATACAACACTACCCTTTCCGCTATTTGGACCGCACCCAGTTTTACAAGGTGGCGGAGCTGGACGAAAGTATGCCCTATGTACAGGTGCGCGGCCGCGTGCGTGGCAAAGAGTTACTAGGCGAAGGCCGTAAACAACGCCTGGCTGCCACTTTGGTAGACGAGAACGGCGACCAGCTGGAACTGGTATGGTTTAAGGGTGTAAAGTGGATGCAGAAATCGCTGAAAAACCACGCCGACTACATTGTGTTTGGGAAGCCAACTGAGTTTAACGGGAGGTTTAGTATGGCGCACCCCGAGATGGAGGAAGTAGGAGAAGAGAAACAGACCAATGCCTTTCTGCAGCCAGTTTACCATACTACCGAAAAACTAAAAGCCCACCGCATCGATAGCAAAGCCATTAGCAAAATGATGGAGCATTTGCTAAAGCTGGCGGTACCCAACATACAGGAAACCCTTGCCCCCGACCTGATTGACCACTACCGCCTCACGGATAAACGCACCGCGCTAATCAACATACATTTCCCGCAGTCTACGGAGAAGTATAATGCGGCTAAGTTCAGGCTGAAGTTTGAAGAGCTTTTTTACATACAGCTGCGCCTGTTCAGGCAAAAAGTGGTGCGCAAAGCCGACCTCAAAGGCCAAATCTTTAAAAATACCTCCGCACTCACTGACTTCTACAAAAACCACATGACCTTTGACCTGACCAATGCGCAAAAGCGTGTGGTGAAGGAGATTTACGGTGACCTGACTGCTGGCAAGCAAATGAACCGCCTGTTGCAGGGCGATGTGGGTTCGGGCAAAACCATCGTGGCCTTTATCACCATGCTGATTGCTGCGGACAACGGGGCACAGTCGGTGTTGATGGCGCCTACTGAAATCCTGGCAGACCAGCATTATGTGGGCCTAAAGGCTTTCGCAGACAGGCTGGGTATAAATCTGGGCAAACTAACCGGCTCTACCAAGACCAAAGACCGCAAAGTGCTGCACGAGCAACTGCGCTCTGGCGACATGAAAATGATTGTGGGCACGCATGCTTTGCTTGAGGATGTGGTGCAGTTCCAGAATCTGGGCCTATGTATTGTGGATGAGCAACACCGCTTTGGCGTGGAGCAACGCTCTAAACTGTGGCGCAAGAACCCGCGCGTGATTCCGCATGTGCTTGTAATGACAGCCACTCCAATTCCGCGCACCCTGGCCATGACGCTGTATGGTGACCTTGATGTGTCGGTGATTGATGAGTTGCCGGCTGGCCGTAAAGAAATCGTAACGGTACACCGTTTCGACTCGCACCGCCTGCGCGTGTTCCAATTTGTACGCGACCAGATTAAACTAGGCCGCCAAGTATACATTGTGTACCCTTTGATCGAGGAATCGGAGGGGATGGAGAACTACAAAGATCTGATGGATGGCTTTGAAAGTGTGCAGCGTGCTTTTCCGGAGTATAAGGTAAGTATGGTGCATGGAAAAATGAAGCCGCAGGACAAAGATTACGAAATGCAGCGCTTTGTCCGAAACGAAACCCAAATTATGGTGGCTACTACAGTAATCGAAGTTGGCGTGAATGTACCCAATGCCTCTGTTATGATCATCGAGAGTGCCGAGAGGTTTGGTTTGTCGCAACTGCACCAGTTGCGTGGCCGTGTGGGTCGGGGGGCGGAGCAGAGTTACTGTATACTGATGACCGGCTACAAGCTGAGCAAGGATAGTAAAACGAGGCTGGAAACTATGGTACGCACCAACAATGGCTTCGAGATAGCCGACATAGACCTGAAACTACGTGGCCCCGGCGATTTGATGGGTACACAGCAAAGCGGTGTGCTGGACCTGCTCATTTCTGACTTGGCAAAAGACGCGCCCATACTTCAGGAAGCACGTGCAGCCGCGCAGCGTGTGCTGGAGCAGGATCCTCAGCTGGAACACCCGCAACACGCCAACATACGCAGGCACATACAGTCGCTAAGCGCCAATACCGTAAACTGGAGCCGGATCAGCTAATAAGTTATTAGCTTGCCTTTATAATGCCTCCTGTTTTAGTGCCACAGCACTAAGCTAAAAAATCAGAATTTGCTATAGCTTCAGAAACAACCGGACGTACTTTTTGCACACCCTCTTGAAAACGCCCCTGCTTGATTTGTCTTTTGTAAATTTTTCTCCCCTACAATCCTCCTGTTATTAGTAAACTACCTCGGCAGCCTTCTTATCTGACTCCTCTTTCTCATTTGCTTTATCAACCTTCTGTTGAAAATTAGTAAATGATGCCCTCACGTTGCTAGTTTTCATAGTTGCACTTGCTGTCGCTATCTCATTTTCTTTTGTGTATTTGCTTATGAGGATTATGCTCATAAACAAAAAGAGCTTGAGTATAGATTTCATAGTGTGAATTATGTTCTTTGCTGTACTCAAAAGCCATACTATAAGTTGTCTCGCCACAGGCGTATTGGGTAAACACCCTCTAAAAACTACTGTTCACCTTTAATTTTTATGCGATCGCACTTAATTTAGAGCTATATCTGAATATGTTGACAAATACATGTTTGGGTTCCACGCGAAACAATAGTGTCGGTGCTATACTTGCCGGATAACCTCATCGTTAATACATTTACAACCGTAATCTTAAGCTTTATTCCAGTGATGCAACGCATTGTCTATACTTTGTTCCTGTTTTGCCTTTTTCTGTACTCATCAGAGGTTGGTGCTCAATCTAAACTGAAGGCTGCGGCAGACTTTGTTTATTTGCCCGAGAAAAACGGGGATGAGTATAACCAGCGTGTGCCACAAAAAACTATAGCGCTAAACCAGAATGAGTTCGTTATACTTAGCAGGCAGGCAAGCAGCGCCTATTCTGTGGAGAAGTATAATGCCAGCCTGAAGAAATCGTGGAGTGCCAGTATCCCCTTAACGGAGACCGAAACCGTTGAAGCTTTTTATACTTCGCCTGTTTCAGCTGTTGTTATAACACTTCGAAAAACGGATGAAAAGCAGCTGCTGCATGCATACCGCGTTAATTTGCAAAACGGCGAAAAGCAAAGTGCTGTGTTATTGCTGGAATCTCCCGCAAAAGGTCGTCGTGCAAGTATAGCCCATTCCCCAGACGGTTCTAAGTTGCTGGCGTACCGTTACCACACGGACAACAACCAGCAGATAAATGACATTAGTGGTGTCTTGTTTGATGTTAACCTCCAAAAGATAGCAGACCGGAAGTATAACCTGAACGACATAAGCGGTATACTTACCACAGAGGTAAAAGTAAGCAACACCGGAGAGCAGTACGTATGCCTGATATCTGACAACATGAACCGTTTAACAGTTCGCCAGTACACCACCAGTACCTCTCAGGCAACGGTAATGAGCGTGCTGGTTGGCGGAGTATACAACGGTAGTAAGGTATACATTCTGGACTCCAGGTTTGAACTGATGCCCAATAACACCCTGTATGGCGCCGTGCTGACAGCGGAAGAGGAAACCGGCAGATACTACAGCCTTAAGGCCGTAAAATTCGATTTTGAGGCAAACGACATGATATTTGCCGATGAATTCAAATTCACGAAAGCCTACGTAGAAAAGGTTGTCCCTCCTGGCAAAAGCAATCCTGAGCCACGCCTGGAGGATATCTACCTATCAGACCTTTTGTTATCGGACAACGGCAAACTGACAGTAATTGCCGAAAAGAAGTATACTGAAGGCGGAGAGGATGCCCCATACTTTGCCGAAGACCTCCATCTGTTTACTTATGATGAGTACATGAGCACTGCCTGGAACGCTGTATTGCGTAAACAGCAGAAAGCTCCGGCCGATGAGGCCTTTAGCGGCATTTCTTACCGTACCAAAGCAAGCGATAGTACCATACACCTGCTAACCCTGGAAGAGCTTAACGGAAAGTATGATCTATACCTGCGCCAGATCGACAGCAACTCTGGTCAGGTTACTGTCGCTAAACCTGTAGGCATTAATGTGGCCAATGACAGGAATTTGGCCTATGTAAAAGATTTCACTGCCTGGCTTACAGACAAGAACATCATTACGGTGATACGCCCCAGCAAAAAAGCTGAGGGACTTAGATTGAGCCATATACAGCTGAAGTAAGGCTTGATCCAGTTTAGACATACACTGTTTTAAGGCCAACATGACAAGTCCTACTTACTTGCCATATCTTTATTCTCCAAGTATAGTTTCTTTACTCTACGAGGCGCTGGCAGCAAAGCAGCAGCAGTAGCCAAAACAAAAAGGCCACCCCTTAAAGAGATGGCCTTTCCAAACTATAAGTGGTCAGAATTAATATACGTATTCGTCTGCCTCAATCATGGCGGCTGCTATACGACGACGGGCTTCTTTTGTATTGAAGAGATCCTTCTTCGTAAAACGCTTTAGCCCCATAAATAACAGGCGTTGCTCATCGCCCTCGGCCATAGATGCTATGGCATCTTTACCAGCGATAAAGCATGCATCTACGGCATCGTTTATTACCACGCGCACGATGTCTATCTGCTTGGCAAGAGCCTCTTCGCCACGCTGCCCTACAAGCTTCTCAACGCGCAGCAAAGTAGACTCTGCTACATAGGTCTTAATAGCCATATCGGCAATGTTCATGAGTATCTCCTGCTCTTTGGCAAGTGAGTTCATATACTTCTGCACCGCAATACCTGCTACCATTAGAATAGCTTTCTTCAGGTTACGGATGGCTTTATGCTCTGCAGAGAACAACGACTCTTCCTCAGAACTAAAGTCAGGAATAGCCATTAGCTCCTGCTGAACTGCCTGTGCTGGTCCCATCAGATCAAGCTCCCCGTTCATCGCCTTCTTCAGAATCATGTCTACAGTAAGCATGCGGTTGATCTCATTTGTACCCTCGAAGATGCGGTTGATGCGTGAGTCGCGGTAAGAACGGTCCATTGGGTAGTCTGCAGAGAAGCCGTAGCCACCATAGATCTGCACACCCTCATCCACTACATAGTCCAGCACTTCAGAACCCTCTACCTTTAGCATGGCGCACTCTACGGCAAACTCACGGGCAGCACCCAGCAATGCCTCATTCTCGTTCTTGCCGGCAGCCATAAGCTCCTGCTCTTTACGGTAGATGTCCATGCCTGCACGGTACTGCGCCGACTCTACTGCATAGATCCGGATAGCCTGCTCTGCCAGTTTATGGCGGATTGCCCCAAACTTGGAGATAGGCATGTTAAACTGGTGACGCTCGTTTGCATACTTTACAGACTGGTCAGCCACTTTTTTAGCAGCACCCAGTGTAGCAGCACAAAGCTTGATACGACCAATGTTCAGGATATTGAAAGCGATCAAATGGCCCTTGCCAATTTCACCTAACACGTTCTCCTTCGGCACTTCACAATCCGACAGGAACACCTGACGTGTTGATGAGCCTTTGATACCCATCTTATGCTCTTCGTTACCTAAGCTTAAGCCTGTGTAGTCTTTCTCTACAATAAAGCCTGTGAACTTATCACCATCCACCTGCGCGAAAACAATGAACACATCTGCAAAGCCTGCATTGGTGATCCACATTTTCTGTCCGTTCAGGATGTAGTGAGTACCAGCCTCATTTAACACTGCCTTTGTTTTGGCAGCCAACGCATCCGAACCGGAACCCGGCTCAGTTAAACAGTAAGCCGACATCCACTCGCCGCTAACCAGCTTCGGGATATACTTTTGCTTTTGCTCTTCGGTGCCAAAGTATAAAATTGGCAAAGTGCCTATACCCGTGTGCGCCGCAAATGCCACCGGGAAAGAGTGTCCGCCGCCAACTGATTCAGTTACCAACAACGACGTGTTGAAGTCCATGTTCAGGCCACCATACTGCTCTGGTGCCGACACAGCAAATAGCCCAAGCTCACCTGCTTTTTTCATCAGGCTTTCCATCAGGCCTTCTTCGTGGTTATCTAGTCGGTCCAGTAGTGGCCTTACCTCATTCTCTACAAAGTCAAGGCAAGTCTGCGCCATCATGCGCTGTTCTTCATTAAACTCCTCAGGCGTAAACACGTCCTGCGGATCAGTTTCTTTGATCAGGAACTCTCCTCCTTTGATTGTTGATGTTTTAGTTTCCATTGTTTTAGTCTTTTTGTTTTTTGACACAAGACATAAGACACAAGATTTAAGACTTGCTCTTAAGCTTAGCCTTTTAATTTCTTTTTAAATCCATCAATCATTCTCTGAATTTTGCGAAGCTGGTCTAACAGCTTTTCAAGTTTATCTTCAGATAAAAACCCAAAAGCATTTGCTAAGAGCAGCTGTGTTTCAAGTTCGAAAGCCGAACCTAATGCTACATTCAGAAATTGAATAAACTCTTTATTGGAGCCCCTTCCTGCACCTTCAGCAATATTTGAAGGTATAGACACTGCGGATCTGTTTATCTGAGATGTAAGACCATACTTTTCATTTGCAGGAAAAGAAGCTGAGTTTTGATACACAGCCTTTGCTAAGGCCATGCCTTCTTTCCAGATAATCAACTCTTTAAAATTATGCATTAAAGAAGTCTTGTGTCTTACGTCTTGAGTCCAATGTCTATTTTAAAAGCTCAAACACACCTGCCACGCCCTGGCCTCCGCCAACACAGGCAGTTACGATGCCGTGCTTGCCTCCGGTGCGGCGCAGGTCGCTGAAGAGCTGCACAGACAGCTTGGCACCGGAGCAGCCCAGCGGGTGACCGAGTGCAATGGCACCTCCGTTTATATTCAGCTTATCCGGGTCAAACTCCAGGTGGCGCATTACGGCGATTGATTGTGCTGCAAAGGCCTCGTTCATTTCAATAAGGTCAATGTCGTTGAGCGTCATGCCGGCCATTTTAAGGGCCTTCGGCACTGCAGCGATTGGCCCCATACCCATAATGCGTGGGTCAATGCCGCCAGTCGCGTAGCTTACCAGACGTGCAATTGGTTCCAGGTTCAGCTCCTTCACCATACGCTCACTCATCACAATCACAAAGGCAGCCCCATCAGATGTTTGAGAAGAGTTACCGGCCGTTACCGTACCGCCTGCAGCAAATACCGGCTTTAATTTTGCCAGCGCTTCCATAGAAGTATCGGCACGCGGGCCTTCATCGGTGTCTACGGTATAAGTGCGTGTCTTTTTCTTTCCATTATCATCCAGGTAGGTTTCCTCTATAGTTATAGGGACGATCTGGTCTTTGAAGTAGCCTTTCTCGATGGCGTTCAGCGCTTTCTTATGCGAGTTATAAGCGAACTCGTCCTGGTCTTCACGTGAAACATCATAATCATTGGCAACAGCCTCAGCCGTTAAACCCATGCTCAGGTACCAGTCCGGGTGGTTTTTGGCGATCTTATAGTTAGGAACTGTTTTCCAGCCAGCCGTTGGCACCAGCGACATAGACTCTGTACCGCCAGCTATGATACAGTCGGCCATGCCAGCCTGGATACGGTTGGCTGCAATAGCTATTGTTTCCAGGCCTGATCCGCAGTAACGGTTCACCGTCATGCCACTCACCGACATGGGCAAAGCCAGCAACGACACCATACGGCCAATTTGTAAGCCCTGCTCTGCCTCTGGCACCGCGTTCCCCACGATCAGGTCATCTACCCGCTCAGGATCCAGTGAAGGCACAGACTGGATCAGGTGTTTGATGACATCGGCGGCCAGGTCATCGGGTCTCATGAAACGGAAAACGCCACGTGGTGCTTTACCTACTGCGCTGCGAAATCCGGCTACGATATATGCATTGTTCATATTTTCTAATTGCTAAATTGTTAAATGGCTGATCGTTGATTTCTCTTTTACAAGAGCTTAATCATTCTCCATTATTCATTAGTCATTAATTTCTCAGCGGCTTGCCTGTGGTCAGGATGCTCTGGATACGCTCAAGCGTTTTGCGCTCACCAGTCAGCGACAGGAATGCCTCACGCTCCAGGTCCAGCAGATATTGTTCGCTTACCTCGGTTGCGGCAGATAAATCACCACCGCACATCACGTAGGCCAGCTTTTCAGATATCTTCTTGTCATGCTCAGAGATATAGCGCCCTGTATACATGGCATTCGCTCCCGTCAGGAACATACCTAACGCTCCTTTGCCCTGCACTTTAATATCTGTACGCTGCACCGGCTTCGTATAACCCGCTTCGGCAAGCATAATGGCGTGCTCTTTCGCATCTGCTATCAGGCGGTTACTGTTGATAGTGATGCCGTCAGACTTGCGCATGTATCCTAAATCCTTTGCCTCTTTAGCTGAGGTGGAAACTTTGGCCATACCTATTGTCAGGAATACATTTTTCAGGTCGTTGTACTCAATGTCACCGTCGGCATACATATCCGCAGCACGCAGCGTCATTTCTTTAGTACCGCCGCCTCCAGGTATCAAGCCAACACCAAACTCAACTAAGCCCATATAGGTTTCTGCGGAGGCCTGCACATGATCGCAGTGCAGGTTAAGCTCGCAACCACCACCTAGTGTAAGTCCGTGTGGTGCGCCTACTACAGGTATAGCAGAGTAACGCATGCGCATCATCGCATCCTGGAACTGTTTGATCATGAAATTGATCTCGTCGTATTCTTGCTCCAGCGCATACATGTATACCAGTCCCAGGTTGGCGCCGGCTGAGAAGTTGGCACCCTGGTTACCAACCACCATGCCTCTAAAGTCTTTCTCTGCCAGTTCCACGCCTTTCATCAGGCCCTGGATCACATCGCCGCCTAGCGTATTCATTTTAGAATGAAACTCTACATTCAGGATGCCGTCTCCCAAGTCAAGTATAGTGGCACCGCTGTTTTTCCAGATGGTTTTAGTGCTTCTGAGGTTATCCAGTATGATGAAGTTTTCGGCACCAGGTATGGCTTTGTATTCTTTGCTCTGGATGTCGTAGTAGCGGCGGGTACCGTTCTCTACAACATAGAAAGACTCCTTGCCGTGCTCCAGCATCTCCTCTACCCAACGGGCAGGCTGATAGCCGTTCTCGATCATGCGCTGTACGCCTTCGCGGGCACCGATGGCATCCCAGTACTCAAACGGACCAAGCTCCCAGCCAAAACCGGCACGCATGGCATCATCAATTCTGTACAGCTCGTCAGAGATCTCAGGGATGCGGTTGCTCACATACTGGAACAGGCCATAAAGCGACTCATTAAAGAATTGTGCAGCTTTATCAGATTGCTTAGAGAAAGCCTTGATACGCTTCTTCAGGTCATCAATAGGCTTAAGCGTCTCCAGGCTTTGGAACTTCGGCCGCTGCTTAGGGCCGTACTCCATCGTGTTCAGGTCAAGGGTCAAAATCTCTGTCTTGCCCTTGGCGTCTTTAGTTTTCTTGTAGAAGCCCTGCCCGGATTTATCACCCAGCCATTTGTTCTCTACCATCTTCTGCAGGTAGTCTGGCAACTTAAACAGTTCCCTCGACTCGTCCTTCTCACCGGTCTGGTACAAGCCATTCGCCACATTAGCAAGCGTATCCAAACCAACTACATCCAACGTTCTGAACGTGGCCGACTTTGGTCTGCCGATCACCGGACCTGAGATCTTGTCAACCTCATCCACATTCAGGCCTAACTTGTTCATAACCTGCAGGCCTTGCATAATGGCATAGATACCCACACGGTTGGCGATAAAGGCAGGCGTGTCTTTGGCCAGTACTGTTGTCTTGCCTAAGTATAGATCCCCGTAGTGCATAAGGAAATCCACTACCTCTTTGTCCGTCTCCGGTGTCGGGATGATCTCCAGAAGCTTCAGGTAGCGTGGCGGATTGAAGAAGTGCGTGCCGCAGAAGTGCTTTTTAAAGTCATCAGAGCGTCCCTCCAGCATCATGTGGATCGGAATGCCCGATGTGTTGGTTGTGATCAGGGTGCCTGGCTTGCGGTATTGCTCAACCTGGTCAAACACCACTTTCTTGATCTTAAGATTTTCTACCACCACCTCTATGATCCAGTCGGCAGTGGCGATGTCTTTCATGTTATCATCAAAGTTGCCGGTCTGGATAAGGCGCGCATCGGCTTTGCGGTACAACGGCGATGGATTAGAATTGATGGCTGCCTGCAAATGGCTGTTTACGTTGCGGTTGCGAACAGCTTTATCATCCAGCGTAAGGCCCTTCTTCTCCTCTGCCGGCGTTAGTTCCTTCGGAACAATGTCGAGCAGCAGCACCTGCACCCCGATGTTGGCGAAGTGGCAGGCAATGCGTGAGCCCATTACTCCTGAGCCAAGCACGGCTACTTTTTTAATTATTCTCTTCATAGAATAGCTAAGGTTGTCTATTATTTAAAAGATGTCTTTATTCTCGATCATGCCAAGTATGCGGCTGCAAACGCTAAAAAAGGTCTCAAGCTCTTTTTGCGGTATCTCTTCGCGCACCTTCGTGTTAAAGTGCTTTACCGTTCTCCTGGCTACCTCTTTTTTCTCAAGCCCCTTTTCTGTCAGGAATATCCGCACCAAACGCTTATCCGAGGGGTCAGAAACTTTATATATCAGTTTCTTCTCTTCCATACTTTTCAGGATTCGGGTAAGGCTTCGTGCCTCCAGGCCAAGCAGCGGGGCAATTTTTGTTGCCGGCGTACCTGCTTCCTGGTCAATGTTTAACAACACAAACCCTATGGATGTTGTAATATCATTCTGAATTGCCTCTGCGTTATACATGCGCGAAATGGCATGCCAGCATACTTTAAAATTATAATCTACTGTTTCTTCAGGCTTCATGGAGTGTTATTGGTGTATACCAAATATATAAAAAAATGTTATGCTTGCATACTATTTTTGAGAATTTTATAAAATCTCAACTATAGCACACAGGCAAACAGCTCTCGGAGTAATTGTTATGAGTGCATACTTCTTACGGTAACCACACAAAAAAAGCCCTCTTATTTCTAAGAAGACTTCAATTATTTTAAACTACCAGGAAAGGCACCCGATCGGAACACTAGTAAACAAAAAGGCCCCTGCAAGAGGGGCCTTTTTGTTTTAGGTATTAAAACATACTATCAATTATATCTTTATAGTTTGCCGAGATCACCTTACGCTTTATACTTAGCTTAGCAGTCAGCTCTCCAGACTCTATCGTCCACATGTGTGGCAGCAGCCTGAACTTCTTGATTGTTTCGTACTGCGCAAGTGTTTCATTTGCCTTGTTAACCTCGCGGCGGAACTTATCAACTATCTCAGGCTTTTCGATCATCTCTTCGTCTGTGGTATATTTTATACCTTTATGCTGGCACCAGTCCTGCAAACCTGCAAACGACGGCACAATCAGTGCGGCGGCATACTTCTGCCCTTCACCTACTACCATGGCCTGCTCGATCACTACAGATTCCTTCAGCTTGTTCTCTATCGGCTGTGGCGCTACATACTTACCACCCGATGTTTTGAACATTTCTTTTTTGCGGTCCGTGATCTTCAGGTATTTACCCTCGACCAGGGTTCCGATATCGCCTGTATGGAACCAGCCATCTTTATCGATCACCTCGGCAGTAAGGTCAGGTCGCTTGTAATAGCCTTTCATTACATGCGGCCCACGCGTCAGGATCTCACCATCCTCTTCTGCAATTTTCACCTCTACACCATCTATGGCCATACCCACGGTGCCAATTACGTTATTCTCCGGCTCAAAGCGGTTCACCGAAATTACCGGCGAAGTCTCAGTAAGGCCGTAACCTTCCATTACGCGTATGTTGGCAGCCCAGAATACACGCGCCAAACGCGCCTGCAGGGCAGCGCCACCCGATACCACAACTTTTACGTTGCCCCCCAGGGCCTCGCGCCATTTGCTGAAGATAAGCTTATTGGCCAGTTCCAACTGCTTGTTGTACCACCAGCCCTGGTCGGTGCGGGTATCATACTTTAAGCCAAGCTCAAGGGCCCAGAAGAACAGCTTGCGCTTAACACCTGTCAGCTCCATGCCTTTGGCCACAATCTTGTCGTATACTTTCTCGAGCAGGCGTGGCACTGTGGTAAACACATGCGGCTGTACCTCTTTCAGGTTGTCGGCTACTTTCTCTATACTTTCGGCGTAGTAGATAGACACCCCAATGCGCATGTATAAGTATAAAAGCATGCGCTCAAAAATATGGCAAAGCGGCAGGAAGCTAAGCGCTCTGTGCTCCTGATTAACCGGCACATAAGGCATAGTACCCCTTACGTTGCTCATGATGTTGTCATGCGTCAGCATAACGCCTTTAGGGCTTCCGGTTGTACCAGAAGTATAAATAAGGGTTAGGATGTCTTCCGGCTTTACGGCTGCCTTTAGTGGCTCCAGTTGCTGCACATCTTCACCTTTGGCCAGGTCAAGCACTTCACTCCAATGCTTAGCACCTTCTATTCTGTCGAAAGTATAGATCTCTTTAACGCTATCCAGCCCGGCAGTGGCTGCACTCACCTTGCTATACAAAGAAGCATCAGCCACAAAAACCACCTTCACCTCAGCATCTTTGAAGATGTAATTATAGTCCTCTACTGTTATGGTTGGGTACATCGGCACACTGATGGCGCCCAACTGCTGAATACCAAAATCCGCAAACACCCACTCAGGTCGGTTAAACGACACAATAGCCACCTTATCTTCTTTTCCGATACCAAGCTTGCGCAAGCCAAGGCTGACTTTGTTGGCGTAGTCTTGCACATCCTGGGTGCTATACTTTACCCACTGTCCGTTCTCTTTGGCAGCAAGGCAATCTGGTTGAGGATAGTTGGCTAGCTGATTAGACAGCAAGTCAAACATGCGGGTCATCTCCATGGTGTTATAGGTTAAGCTTCAGTTTAGTAATTAAGGAGTTTACGGTAAATATTACCGGCTAAGGTTATGCTATACGCATTTTATGGATTTTTTTCCAAAACTGCCAGACTACATGGTATAAATATTTGATATATCTTATATTTTTTGATAATTGAAGCTTACTTATGGCAGATATCAGCATAAAAACTGTTATTTTAGTATTTTTGGCTACCACAGTTTTTACTACATGAACCTTTCTATCTTTTTTGAGCCGCTAAACGAAGATGTTTTTGTAAAGATGAACAGGCCCCGCACGCTTGGCGCCTACATCAACCGCTTCGTAAGCAAGTTTCCGGACTGGAGAGCAGCCGACATAGCCATACTTGGCGTACACGAAACCCGTGGCCTTACCGGGGCAGAAACCATGGAAACAACACCTGCTTCCTCTCCGGCACGATCGGTGCGAAAAAAGCTCTACAGCCTGCTGAAAGGTAGTGGCCGATGCCAGATTGTGGACCTGGGTAACCTGCGCCCCGGAATAACGCTGGATGACACTTACCTTCGCCTGAAAGAGATAGTTGAAGTACTTATTTCACACAATACCATACCTGTTATTATAGGGGGCACGCACGACCTGGAGTATGGCCAGTACCTCGGCTACGAACACCTGGACCGTGTGGTAAACATGGTAACCGTGGACAGCACCGTGGACATGACAGAAGACCCGGAAGCCGCAGCCAATAAAAAACAACTTCGCCAGATACTGGTGCATGAACCGAATTACCTCTTCAGCCTGGGGCAGATAGGCTACCAGTCGTACCTGGTGGAGCCGGAGGTTATGGCTACACTGGAGAAACTGCATTTTGAAGCGCACCGGGTAGGCGAGGTACACCGCAACGTGCAGGAGATGGAGCCTGTGGTGCGTGTAGCAGACCTGCTTACTTTTGACATCTCCGCGATCAGGCACCAGGATGCCCCCGGCTATGAACCGGCCAACCCGTTTGGGTTAACCGCTGAAGAGGCATGCCAGATATGCTGGTATGCCGGACTAAACGATCAGTTAACCTCGCTGGGCATTTATGAGTACAACCCCGAGGCAGATGAGCGTGAGTTAACCGCCATGACAATTGCCACCATGATCTGGTATTTTATAGAGGGGTACTACCACCGCAAAAACGAGACTGACTTTAACAGCAAGCAGTTTACAAAGTATGCCGTTGCCTTCTCGGAGGATAACCCGGACCGCATGATCTTTTACAAAAGCAAGCACAGTGAGAAATGGTGGCTGGAGGTTGAGGCGCTGAGCAGCGAGAAAGGCAACCGCGTGGTGCCATGCAGCTACGAGGACTACCTGCAAGCCATTAAAGGCGAAATCCCGAACCGCTGGATACTGACGCAGGCAAGAATCGGATAATGTGATAATTGGGTAATGTTTTAATGTAGTAATTAACGGATAAAATTTAACTCGAATTAGTTAATAAACAAGCTTCTATAGCAGCTACATTTTAGCATACTTAAATTAGCATATCAATACATTAAACAAATTAGCACATTAAAGATGATCTTACCCGAGTATACTTTACAACAACTGGCCTCACGTAACGGGCAGGACCGCGACGAAGTATGGATAGCGTATAAGGGCGTGATTTACGATGTTGGAAAGTCGAGGCTGTGGCGCGAAGGCAACCACTATGAGCACTGGGCCGGGCAAGACCTTACCGTAGAACTGAAAGATGCGCCCCATACAGACTATGTTTTTGATAAATTTGAGGCAATCGGGGTAGTAAAAAACTCTGTTTACCGTATGGGGAACAATTAATACGGAAACCTTTTTTAATTTGTAGGAACCACTTTACTTATACATATGATATTAATTGCTGATAGCGGCTCTACTAAAACAGACTGGCGCATGGTTACGGCCACGGAAACTTTCGGTCAGGTACAAACCATCGGGTTTAACCCGATGTACCAGGAGGCTGACGAAATTTACAAGGCTTTAAACGAATCACTGCTGCCGCAACTACAGCATAAGACACCAAGCGCCATTTATTTTTATGGCGCCGGATGCAGCTCACCCGAACGGAACAAACGCGTAGAGGATGCCCTGAGAATGGCTTTCCCTACTTCAGAAATTCACGTAGACCACGACCTGATGGGCGCTGCACGCTCGCTGTGCGGACGCAACCCGGGCATTGCCTGTATACTTGGCACAGGCTCCAACACTTGCCTTTATGATGGGTCTGAGATCATAGACAACGTGCCGTCGTTAGGCTTTTTGTTAGGCGACGAGGGCAGCGGTGCCTACATGGGCAAATTGCTTATCAGAGCGTTTCTGTACCGTGAGTTACCGGAAGAGCTGGCCCAATCGCTTAAAAACAGGTATAACCTGACCAAGAACGGCATACTTGACGAGCTGTATGGCAGCGATGTACCTAGCCGCTATATGGCCTCTTTTGCTAAATTCATGCATGAAAAGCGCCAGCACCCGGCCATCAAGGCGATGATCTACGAAAGCTTCTCAGAGTTTTTTGAGCACCACATTACCAAATACGAAAACTTTGATACGCTTCCAGTGCATTTCGTGGGCTCTATCGCCTTCCATTTCTCTGATACACTGAAGCAGGTAGCTAAAAAGTATGGCGTGAACATGGGCCAGATCCTGAGCACACCAAGCGAAGGCATGATCCTGTATCACCAGGAACTGTTACAAGCGTTCGGCACACCAAATCAATAGAGTTTGCCAGCTTCTGATCATACTTTTATCCATTAGCACACCATGTCTACCACAGAGTCAGCCTCTAACTACGACCGCCTGGAGCAAATGAGCATCAGGGAGTTGCTTGTTAACATAAACCGCGAAGACAAAACAGTGCCCCTCGCAGTTGAAGCCGCCATTCCGCAGTTGGAACGGTTGGTAGAGGCGACTGTAGAAAGACTAAGAAATGGGGGAAGGTTATTTTATATCGGGGCAGGCACGAGTGGCCGCCTGGGTATAGTAGATGCATCAGAGTGCCCTCCCACTTATGGTGTACCGCATGGCATGGTATCGGGTTAATAGCCGGCGGCGACACTGCCATCAGGAAAGCGGTAGAGTTTGCGGAAGATGACATGGAACAGGCATGGCTGGACCTGCAGCAGCACGAAGTATCCGCACAGGACATTGTGGTGGGCATTGCTGCATCCGGAAGGACACCCTATGTAATTGGCGGACTACAAAAATGCCGTGCGCAAGGCATTGCCACAGGTTGTATAGTATGCAACACAGAGAGCGCCGTTGCCGCCGCAGCCGATTATCCTGTTGAGGTAGTCACAGGCCCGGAGTTCGTAACGGGAAGCACTCGCATGAAGGCAGGCACGGCACAAAAACTGGCTCTTAACATGCTTACCACCTCTACTATGGTCAGGCTTGGCCGTGTAAAAGGGAATAAAATGGTAGACATGCAGCTATCTAATGAAAAGCTGGTTGACCGTGGCACCCGCATGTTAATGGACGAGCTTAAACTGACAAGACCAGAGGCCGCAGCCCTCTTAAAAAAATTCGGGAGCGTTCGTGCAGCCATCAACGCTTATACAAACGGCAAAAGCACAAAATAAAAATGGGAAGCAATGATACTGCTTCCCATTTCTTTATACTATGAGCCTGCTTATAGTAATACTGCCTGCCCTTGCTGCGTGTTCTCACCAGCAAGTATAATAGCCAGTTCCTTAAATCGTTGGTGAAAAACACCAACAATGGCGGGTTCGATTTCTTTTAGCCAAAACCCTAAACAGCTTCTATTTCGTTTTTCTTACTCTGCCTCTGCCATTATAAAGTTAGCCATCATAACTTCGGCGGCTTCCTTACTGGGCACCTTATAATTTACCACAGACCAGGTATAATTCAGTTTAAAGCGTTTGTCGGCCATACCATACAACACTTTCTTCTTATAATCTCCAAGCGGTTCAAGTCCAAGTCTTTCGCGGTTAGCCTCAATGGTAAGCAGCTCTTTCTCGGTGCGCCTCTCTTCCATATATTGCTCCACGTCGTTCTGCGATTCACCTTCTTCGCAGGCGTTGCAGCTTATTTTAACAAATGCCTTTGAGCCATACTTGCTTCGCCCAACCTGCTGCTCAATAAGATATGCCGCCGCCTGTGGCCTTAACCGGCCCTGCTTCACAGCCTCCTCCAACATCTGGGAGAAGTCGTGGCCTTTTCTGGCTTTTGTCTGCCGCTGTATCACAACGCTGAACCGGGGCAATTGCTCCAGCGTATCCCCCACTCCGATCAGGCTCTCACCGGGGTACCCATGCTTATCCACCCACTGCAGAAGCTTTTTCACATTGGCCGCCTCTATTTTTTGAAGCGTATCGCCGTATATGCGCAAACCGCCTGCCGCCTGCCTGAAGTACTGGTCCCGGGCATAAAGCTCGTCCAGGTCGGCCCGCAGGTCCATGTTATACTGGCTTTCATACTGCTGCCGGTACTTAGGGTACTTCTTCTTAAACTTTCTCCATTGCTTTGTTGCCTGCAGCGAGTCGAATACTGGTTGCGCTGCCAGGTAATCTATACTTACACCCTTAGTTGCCAGCCGCTGCAAGTATGCCAAAGAGTGCTTCTTGTTTTGCAAAAGCATGGCGCAAACAGCAGCATTATAATAGTCGCGGGCAAACGGGGTGGGCACGGCCTGGAAAGCCTGCTCATACAACTGCAGTGCCGTGGCATAGTCTTTCTCAAGTATACTTAGCTCTGCCTTGTTGATCAGGGGGAAATATGCTTTGGTATAGTCCACGCTCTCTGCGTAGGCACTGGTAGCCAGCAGCACAAAAACCAACAGCACAAAAGAACGGGCGGCTACTAAAAATTTGTTTCTCATGGTAAAGTAAGGGTTTAGAGAAGCAGATTGTTTATTTTGCACAAGTATAACGTTGTTTTCCTGCACACCTTATACATCAAGGCTGTTTTGTGCTGATAAGTTTCATATTTGAAACAGCGCCGGCTGCTTCAACTTTCCAAAAAGCTTTGCAGTACATGTACTCGGGGGCTGGCACTGGCCGCGCCTTACCTTAACTCACTCTTATGCACGACATCGAACCATTTTATAACTGGATTGAGAAATACTCGGCGTCAGACGACCCGCGTTCCCCATTGTTTGGGGCCGAGAACAGCCTTACCCATTATACCAATACCATTTATGGGTATTACATACACCCGCAGTGGGACGACATCGACTCTGAGACCCTTTTCCTTAAGATCCTTTACACGGATTATGATCTGGGCTTTGTAGTGATTGAGTTTATAGGCGAGTGGAATGATGCGTTGAACAACGACATCATGAGCCTGAAACGCAATATTGTTGACCCACTTGTGTCTGAGGGCATCAAGCACTTTATACTTATTGGCGAGAATGTGTTTAATTTTCATGGGTCTGACGACTCATACTATGAAGAGTGGTTTGAGGATATTGAAGAAGGCTGGATTGCCGCCATTGGCTTCCGGGACTTTGTGCTCAGCGAAATGCGCAACTATAACCTGGACTCCTACATTAACTCGGGTGGCAGCCTGGAGGATATTTACTGGCGCACCTTTACCCCGAAGCGCCTATTCGCACTAGTAAACAGTATGATTCAGAAAAGGCTGGGGCCGTAACAAAACAAAAGCTTTCAGCACCTGTTGCTATAGATGCTAAAAGCTTTTAGTAATTATTCTGAAAAGGGTAGATCAAAAAGATCCGACTTATTCAATCACAGTAGTGTCTTCTGCAACCTCTTCGTTGTACTCTTGTACTTCATCACGAAGCTCTTCTTTTTCTTCAGCTACGTCTTCCGCCTCCTCTACTACATCCTCCGCTTCTGAGGAAGGTGAGTCACATGCAACGAATGAGAACATACTTGCGGCGAACAGCATTAAAAATGTCTTTTTCATATCAATTATATTTTGTTTAAGTGCTTACTATATACCTCAAATCAGAAGTATAAATATTTGCATTTATTAACAACGATTAAATTAGCTTCTGGGTTGAATAAGTGCTCTATTTATACCTGTTGGGGCCATAAATACCTTTTGTATCTGCATTTAGCCCCGCAATATTCTATACTTTTTGCTACTCAATTACAGCAGTAGTATCTTCCATCTCTTCGGCCATATCCTCAGCCTCGTCTTCCATCTCCTCAATAGCTTCTTCTCTTTCTTCAGCTCTTTCTTCTGCCGGCGAGTCGCATGCTGCAAACGTAAACAGAGAGCCTAGCGCAAATACGTAGAGTACCTTTTTCATAATCATATTTTTAAGTGATTGGTAACAAATTAACAAGTGCGATCACCAGAAGTAAAACACCTGATTTCCCCGTTTCAAGAAAACACTACGAATACGCTGATAACAGAATATAGTTGTAAAAAAATATTAAAAACAAAGGCCACCCTTTTGGGGTGGCCTTTGCTGCCCGGCCATGCGCCGGGAGGTTTCGTTGATTACTGAGCAGCCTCAGTTGTGTCAACTGGAACTACAGTAGTGTCTTCCTCCATAACTGGAGCCTCTTCTACTACAGTCTCTTCAGTAGTTTCTACTTCAGTAGCTGTCTCTTCAGTGTTGTTGCAAGATGCGAAAGCGAAAAGACCAGCAACAAATAGTAAACCGAATACTTTTTTCATGGTGTTTTAAGTGTTTTGATGAAATGAAGAGACAAATATACTACTATATTTCAATCTCCTAATACTTTTCTATTTTTTCCTGAATATTAGTTTCACCGGAACACCCTCAAAACCAAAATGATCGCGCAGCCTGTTTTCCAGGTAACGCATGTATGGCTCTTTGATATACTGTGGCAGGTTACAGAAGAATGCAAACGTTGGGTTGTGTGTTGGCAACTGCGTTACATACTTAATTTTGATAAACTTGCCTTTGATGGCCGGTGGCGGGTAACGCTCGATGTCCGGTAGCAGCAGGTCGTTTAGCTTAGAAGTAGGTATCTTCTGGGTTTTGTTCTCATAAACCTCCATGGCCTTCTCCACAGCCTTGTGTATACGCTGCTTTGTAAGCACCGACGTAAAGATGATCGGGATATACTTTATTGGCGCAATTCGTTCCAGAATTTGCTGCTCAAACTCACGGGTGGTGTTGGTGTCTTTCTCTACCAGGTCCCACTTGTTTACAAGTATAACAATGCCTTTGCGGTTTTTCTCGGCAAGCGTGATAATGTTCACATCCTGCGCCTCAATACCTCGTGTGGCATCCAGCATCACAATACAAACGTCGGCATCTTCCAGGGCACGTATAGCACGCATTACAGAATAAAACTCGATATCTTCGCTTACCTTGCTTTTGCGGCGAAGACCGGCTGTATCCACAATAATAAATTCTTTGCCAAACGCATTATAGCGCGAGTGGATCGCATCGCGGGTAGTGCCGGCAATATCAGTTACAATGTTTCTATCCTCGCCTAGCAACAGGTTAACAAAAGAAGACTTACCTGCATTAGGGCGGCCCAACACGGCAATTTTGGGAATACCAGCATCAGGGTCTTCTATGCCTTCGTCTTTAAAGTGCTTTACCACTTCATCCAGTAGTTCGCCAGTACCAGAGCCATTCTGCGATGAGATTGGGTAAATATCGATACCTACACCCATAGCATAGAACTCACCCATCTGGTGCATACGCGCATTCGTGTCGGCCTTATTGGCAACTACATAAACTGGTTTATCGGTGCGGCGCAGTACGTTGGCAAATTCCTCGTCAAGGCCGGTTAAGCCTGCGTCTACATCCACCATAAAAAGTATAACGTCGGCCTCGTTCATGGCCAACTCCACCTGGCGGTTTATCTCAGTTTCAAAAATATCGTCGGAGCCATGCACATAGCCACCCGTATCGATTACTGTATAAAAATTTCCGCACCACTCGCCGTGGCCATAGCTTCTGTCGCGGGTTACGCCGCTCACGTTGTCCATGATGGCTTTGCGCTGGCCAATCAGGCGGTTAAAAAGCGTGGATTTACCCACGTTTGGGCGACCTACGATCGCAATGATGTTTGATGACATCGTTCTAAAATAAAAAATAGTTAAAGTGCCCTCGGAGCACCCTGCCCCGAAGCTTTATGGTGCGCTACTCGCTGTAGCCAAAACGGCGTAACAGCTTCTGGTCGGCTCGCCAGTTCTCGTTCACGCGCACGTATAAATCAAGAAATACTTTTTTCTGGAAGAAGTCTTCCATGTCCACCCGGGCCTGTGTGCCTACTTTCTTCAGCGCCTCGCCTTTGTTGCCAATAATAATGCCTTTCTGGCTGCGGCGCTCTACTATGATCTCGGCACGAATCCGGATGATATCCTCCTCCTCTTTAAAGGCTTCCACTACTACCTCTGTGCTGTAAGGAATCTCCTTCTTGTAGTTCATCAGGATCTTCTCCCGGATGATCTCTGACACAAAGAAACGCTCAGGCTTGTCAGTCAGTTCATCTTTAGGGTAATATGGCGGATGTTGCGGCAAATGATGCAGCAGGCGCTCAAACAGATGCTCCAGTCCAACCTTATGCAATGCTGAGATGGCCATGATCTCGGTTGGGTTCATAACCTCCTGCCAGTAAGCCACCTTCTCCTTCACCTCATCCTCCGTGGCCTGGTCAATTTTGTTGATCAGCAGAAGTATAGGCACTTCGGCGTGCTGCAGTCTTTTGATCACATCGTCCTCGTCGTGCTTCTCGTAAATGTCCGTCACGAAAAGTATAACGTCGGCATCCTCCAGCGAGGTGCGCACAAAGCCCATCATCGATTCGTGCAGGGCATACTGCGGCTTGATAATTCCCGGCGTGTCAGAATACACGATCTGGAAATCATCTCCGTTCAGGATACCCATGATGCGGTGCCTGGTGGTCTGCGCTTTTGACGTGATGATAGAAAGTTTTTCTCCTACCAGCGCGTTCATCAGCGTAGATTTACCCACGTTTGGCTTGCCCACTATACTTACAAATCCGGCTTTATGCGGTGTTTCGGCCATACTCTAAAATTTAAGGATGCAAAATTACTTCTTTTTTACGAGACTAATGCGGGATGTATAATTATTTGTAAATGAAGAGGAAGTGTTTGAGGTTTAGGTATTAGTGTTCCTGTCTTTCTATTTAGCTGCCATTCTTCCTCAGTCTTACCAGTTGTATTGTTTCACATCCGGCTTTGGTGCGCTCAAGGCGGAGGAAGGGGCCCTCTTTAAGCGTGGCCTCGCCTTTTGGCATCGCACTGTGTATCTGAAGCTGCCTTCGCTCTGCTCCGCAACAGCTACAAGGCGCTCTTTATCGAGGGCCCCTTCCCCCACCCAAAGGCTGGGATTGATACTTCTTTGTTGACGGCTGTTGCAACTGGCTTAAAAGTATAAATTGGTAGTGTAGAGATTCCCCTCTTGAGAGGGGTAGGGGTGTGTTAATCGTCTTTGGTAAACTCCCCTCGTTGGCCAGGGATGGGCAAGGCATATTTTACACCTCTCCTACAAATCAACAAAACTTGCCATGTGCACTTACGACGATTTTTTGTTTGAGCGTTCAGCGAGTGGGGGTAGGGGCCCTCGACAAACAAAATTGTCTTGATTCTTTTGCTTACTTTTCTCATCAAGGAGAAAAGTAAGGCCCAGCCGGCGAGGCGAAAAGCCAGCTAGAAGCAAATAAATTTCTTACAAATAGAAGGTATGAGACTAATGATTACACGATCTCTGGATATTAAGGTGCATGGGTGGTATATGCCAAGTGCTGCGAGGTCTATACAAAATAAACAATTCACCATACTTTCTGCTTTACCCAACAGTCTCTATCAATACATAGAAACTATCAATCAATAACAAACGAGTTATACTTCGTATCTTTGTAGGGCAAAAGTATTTTAAAGTATAAATGAGCAAGAAAAAAGCTGGCAAGATTGGCGTGTTACTGGTAAATCTCGGCACTCCGGATAGTCCCAACACTCCTGACGTAAGAAAATACCTGCGCGAGTTCCTCCTGGACCCTCGTGTGATAGATATGAATCCTGTTGGACGCTATGCGTTAGTTAATGGCATTATCGCTCCATTCAGGGCTCCAAAGTCGGCTAAAGTATACAAGCAACTCTGGACCGAACGTGGCTCCCCGCTGCTGTACCATGGCCTTGATCTGAAGGCAAAGCTTCAAGTTGCTTTAGGCGATGACTATTATGTTGCCTTTGGCATGCGTTACCAAAGCCCAAGTATAAAAAGTGCACTGGAAGAGCTGCGCGATAAAAGTGTAGACCGCATTATTGTGCTCCCGCTTTTCCCGCAGTATGCCGCTGCCTCTACTGGCTCGGTACAAGATAAAGTAATGGAAATTGTGCGTGAATGGTGGGTTATACCTAGCATTAACTTTATCTCCTCTTTCTGCGACGACCCTGGCTTTATCAACGCCTTTGCAGAACTGGGCAAGCAGCATATGGAACAGGATAATTATGACCATGTCATCTTCAGTTATCACGGTTTGCCAGAACGACAAGTGCTGAAAGGCAGCGACAAGGGCTACTGCCAGTTAGGAGCCTGCTGCAATACCTACAATAAGCGCAACAAATACTGCTACCGGGCAGCCTGCTTCGCCACCTCCAGGTTACTGGCCGAGAAGCTGGGACTGCGCGAAGACCAGTATACGGTTACCTTCCAGTCTAGGCTTCTGAAAGACCCGTGGCTACAGCCTTACACAGATGAGGTATTGAAGACGCTTCCGGCCAAAGGCATCAAGAAAGTACTGGCCTATAGCCCTGCCTTCGTAGCCGACTGCCTGGAAACTACCATTGAGGTAGGCGAAGAGTTTAAAGAAATGTTTGAGCACGCCGGCGGCGAGAAATGGCAACTGGTAGAAAGCCTGAACTCTAACGACACCTGGGTAGAGGCAGTAAAAAACATGATACTAGAAAATTAAGTAGATTTGAAGATGATTTTCAGAGTTAAGAATTCCTTATTAATTCAACTCCAGTAAAAAATCATAAAATTTTAAAGTATAAACCAGAAGCGCCGATGCAAACTTATGCATCAGCGCTTCTGGTTTATACTTTAGAGACATCTTCAAATCTCCCAATCTCCACATCTTCAAATCTGTAATTAGATCCTCTTAAAGTCTACCCAGTAATCCGAAGTGGCATCGGCGTAAGTTCTGAGCTTTTGAAGCAGTACTTCCGGGTCACTTTCAACGATCAGGTTTTCGCGCTGGTCATACTTTACAAAGCCCTCAGCCACGGTATGGTCAACCATCTCCAGGAATTTATCCCAGTAACCGTTCACGTTAAAGAATGCCACCGGCTTTTTAATAATACCCAGCTGGTTCCAGGTGATAATCTCGCAGATCTCGTCAAAGGTGCCGAAACCGCCCGGCATGGCAATGAAAGCATCCGACCGGGCCGCCATCAGTGCTTTACGCTCATGCATGGTCTGTACCACGTGCAGCTCCGCTAAACCTGTATGCGCCACCTCCCGGTCAACCAGGCTTTGCGGAATAACGCCAACTGCCTTGCCAGCATCGGCCAGCACAGCATCGGCGATGGTCCCCATTAAACCTACATTGCCGGCACCATACACAAGCAGGATATTCTGCTGCACCATTAATTTACCCAGTTTAGCTGCCGCCTCCTGGTAAACTGGATTTGATCCGTGGTTAGCCCCGCAAAAAACACCTATACTTTTCATCTTATACTTTTAATGGACTCTTTTAAAAAACAAAGGCTCCAACGTTGCAGCTGAAGCCCTTTTATACTTTACAGAACAAGCTGTTATACTTAAGCCAGTTCTTTTTTATACATTTTAGCCAAGGTTTCGGCTACATAGTCAATTTCTGCTTTTGTGTTATACTTGCTGAAGGAGAAACGCACGGAGCCACGGGTCGGGTCTGCGTTTAAGGCGCGTAAAACATGCGAGCCGGCATTGGCGCCGCTGCTACAGGCACTTCCACCCGAAGCAGAGATTTTATTTATATCCAGACTAAACAACAGCATTTCGTTAATATCAGAGGCTGGCAGGCTCACGTTCAGAACCGTATACAAGCTCTTATCACCAAACTCCGACATGCCGTTAAAGCTTATGTCCTCCATCTGCTCGCGCAGTTTAAAGATCATCCTGTCCTTAAGGCCCTGAATATACTTGGCATGCTCCTCCATGTCACGGTAAGCGATCTCCAGTGCTTTAGCCAGGCCAATGATACCATACACGTTCTCGGTACCACCGCGCATATTACGCTCCTGGGCACCACCCTGTATCAACGGGTTTATTTTAACGTTGGCGTCACAGTACAAAAAGCCCACGCCTTTAGGCCCATGGAACTTGTGTGCTGAGCCAACTATAAAGTTTGCCCCCAGCGTTTGTATATCATGCTTATAATGGCCCATCGTCTGTACTGTGTCAGAATGGAAGATGGCGTCATACTTCTTGCATATCTCCCCGATCGCCTCAATGTCATTTAAAGTGCCGATCTCGTTGTTGGCGTGCATAACAGACACCATTGTGCGTGGCTGGCTTGCCAGTAGCTCCTCCAGATGCGCAAGGTCCAGGTTGCCCCGCTCATCATGCTTAAGGTAAGCTACCTGCACACCCTCCTCTTTCTCCAGCAACTCCATAGTATGCAATACCGCGTGGTGCTCCAGTTTGGTAGTGATTGCGTGCTTTATACCATAGGCGCGGCAAGTGCAGCGGATAGCGGCATTGTCGGCCTCCGTGCCCCCCGAAGTAAAAAATATCTCCGCAGGCGAAGTATTCAATAAGGTAGCTACTGTTCTGCGGGCTTTTTCAATTGCGGATCTAACCTCACGCCCATGCGAGTGTATGGACGAAGGATTTCCAAAATGCTCCAGCATGAAAGGCGCCATCGCATCAAAAACCTCCTTATCAAGAGGAGTGGTAGCAGCATTATCTAGGTAAACACGCATGTTATTTCGGGATGAATTCAATTTAACGAACCACTAAAGTATAAAAAAAAGTTGCGCCAAGTGAGAAAAAAGACCTTGTTTCTCCTTTGGCGCAACCCCTGATTGCTGGTTATACTATGCTACAGCAAAACCACATTATGCTTTAACAGAAATGATTTCTTTAATGTCAGCGATAATTTTATTGGCCAGGTGCTCTGCAGTAGCATTGCTGTCAGACTCGGCATAGATCCGGATGATAGGCTCTGTGTTGGACTTGCGCAGGTGCACCCACTCTTTACCAAACTCTATCTTTACACCATCGATGGTATTGATTGGCTGCTTTGCGTAACGCTCCTGCATTTGCGTCAGCACCTCGTCCACGCTTACATCTGGCGTTAGCTCGATCTTATTTTTAGAGATAAAGTAGCTTGGGTAAGAAGCACGCAGGCGGGTCATGCTCATGCCCGACTTAGCCAGGTGTGTCAGGAAAAGGGCAATACCAACCAGGGCATCGCGGCCATAGTGCAGCTCCGGGTAAATAATACCGCCATTACCTTCTCCGCCTATAATGGCATTTTGCGCCTTCATCATGTTCACCACGTTCACCTCGCCTACTGCAGCGGCAAAATACTCGCCACCGGCCTTCTCCGTAACGTCGCGCAGGGCTCTTGTAGATGACAGGTTAGAAACCGTGTTGCCTGTCTGGTTCTTTAAAATGTAGTCTGCAACAGCCACCAAAGTATACTCTTCGCCAAACATGCTGCCGTCTTCATTAATAAGGGCCAGCCTGTCCACGTCCGGGTCAACTACTATGCCCAGGTCAAACTTGCCCTTTTCTATCACCTTTGATATCTCACGCAGGTTTTCCGGAAGCGGTTCCGGGTTGTGCGGGAAGTTACCGTCTGGTTCGCAATACAGCTTCTCCACTGTCTTCACGCCCAGCGCCTCCAGCAGCATAGGTACCGCTATACCTCCTGTAGAGTTAACGCAGTCGATGGCGACATTGAATTTCTTTTCTTGGATGGCTTTTACATCAACCAACGGCAGGTCAAGTATAGCCTGGATATGCTTCTGCAGCGTGGTATCGTCTGTTTTATAAGACCCCAGCTCAGTTACCTGCGCAAACTCGAAAGCCTCTTTTTCAGCTATCTCCAGCACAAGCTTGCCTTCCTCGTCTGATATGAACTCGCCTTTCTGGTTCAACAGTTTTAAAGCGTTCCATTGCTTTGGGTTATGGCTGGCTGTAAGTATAATGCCGCCACCCGCTTTCATGTCGGGCACTGCCATCTCAACAGTTGGAGTAGTAGATAGCCCAACATCAATAATATTTATACCTAGTCCTTGCAATGTTGCGCAAACCAGCTTGTTTACCATCTCGCCGGAGATGCGCGCGTCACGACCTACCACTAGTGTGTTGTTGCCAGTTGTCTTCAGCACCCAGGTACCGAAAGCAGCCGCGAACTTCACCACATCCACAGGGGTAAGGCCTTCGCCAGCCTTTCCTCCAATAGTACCGCGAATACCGGAAATTGATTTTATTAAAGCCACTTGTTGTAAATTTATTAGTCCGCAAAAGTAGCAAATTTTAGCATACTTTCGGAAGAATAACGCCTGGTACTTAGTGAAAAGCCGCGCCTTAGCACAATTAGTTGGTATTAGTATACACAAGGGTAGCAAACAGGCGCAGATCTATACCCAACCTAAATAGTCATCAAACAGCACAAGACAAATAAATATGTGCTATCTCACTCACTTTGATCACATTTGCAGGCACTAACATGCCCCGCCTGATTCGCTGTACCTACATATTTTATTATATTTGCAGGTATGACTACTCCCATAAACTTTGATGACAGCCCCCGAGGCAGGCAACTTCAGGCTTTTAACCGCCTGCTGGATGTAATGGAAGACTTGCGTGAAAAGTGCCCCTGGGACCGGAAACAAACGTTGGAAAGCCTGAGACACCTGACCATAGAAGAAACTTACGAGTTGTCTGACGCCATCCTTAAAAACGACCTCCCGGAAATAAAAAAGGAGATCGGCGACATTATGCTGCACATGGTTTTCTACTCCAAAATTGCCTCTGAGAGAAATGCCTTTGATATTGCCGACGTGCTTAATGCACAGTGCGACAAACTCATTTTCCGACACCCGCACATCTATGGCGATACAAAAGCTGAAACCGAAGAGCAGGTAAAACAGAACTGGGAAAGACTAAAGCTGAAAGAGGGCAACAAATCGGTGCTTGGCGGTGTGCCAGCCTCGCTGCCTGCACTAGTAAAGGCCATGCGCATACAGGAAAAAGCCAGGGGTGCCGGCTTCGACTGGGACGACAAGACACAGGTCTGGGAAAAGGTTAAAGAGGAACTAAATGAGTTTGAATCAGAGTTTAATGTTGAAGACTTTAGCCAGACAGACAGAACACATGCCACAGCCGAGTTTGGAGACCTGCTGTTTTCTCTGATAAACTTTGCCCGGTTCATAGAGATAAATCCGGAGGAGGCGCTGGAAAGAACTAACCTGAAATTTATCAGCCGTTTCCAGTACATGGAGACGGAGGCTGCCAGGGACGGGAAAAAGTTACAGGACATGACCTTGGAAGAAATGGATTATTATTGGAATAAGGCAAAAAAACTGTAGGAAAGCATACAACGTGTAGAGACTTTATCTATATTTAAAGCACTTTTTCTTAAACTAATAAAGAACTGCTGATACAGAACATACATTTTTATCACTTTGCACAGGCATCTCCTGAACGTTATATACAGTTCAGGTTTTAGTATCAAAGCCGACATACTTCCTCCTTTTTAGTTAAGTGTCCATTACATTTACAAGACTATACCAGAGTAATTAATGTTGGCCCAAGAGCAAAAATGCCAGCTTGCACAGGCTTTGCTTAGGCAGATAAAATGTTTAGATTTGTAGGAAGGCCCGGGGCATCAAAATATTATACTTTGAAAATTTTTATACCTCTATGTATTTGATAATTGTAGAAAAAGCAGAAATTGCAATTTGAATAAAGAACTAAAAGCGAAACAATTACATTTAATATTTACACAAACAATTTATTACAACACAAACAGCTAAACTTTAAACTTTAAAAAAATGGAAAAAAAGACTGCAGTAGTAAGCAAAAATGCTAATGTAGAAACTAAGGCCAGCACTGGTGGCTCTTTATTTGCTTCTATCGTTATTCCTTTGGCAATTTTCGTTTGCGTTCTGATCTATATGTTCGTTTTGGGTAACCCGGCAAACTTTGAAGGCGGAAGCAATGAGAACCACCCACTTCCAGGAAACTACCTGGGCATCGTTTACAAAGGTGGATGGGTTGTACCTATCCTAATGTCGCTTGTACTGATGGTATTCATCTTCGCTATCGAGCGTATGTTGACTATCAGCAAAGCAAAAGGTACTAAGAGCGTTACTGCTTTCGTACGTAACATCTCTGCAAAACTTAACCAGCGTGACATCAACGGCGCTATCGCTGCCTGCGACGCTCAGAAAGGTTCTGTTGCTAACGTAGTAAAAGCTGGTCTTCTTAAGTATAAGGAAATGCAGAACGAGCCTGAGCTTCTGAAAGCTGAGAAAGTTGCTGCTATCCAGAAAGAAATTGAAGAGTCTACTGCTCTTGAGTTACCAATGCTTGAGAAAAACCTGGTTGTTATCTCAACTATCGCTTCGATCTCTACGCTTGTGGGTCTTATCGGTACGGTACTTGGTATGATTAAAGCGTTCTCGGCTCTTGCTGCTGCAGGTACTCCAGACGCTACTGCCCTTTCAAATGGTATCTCTGAGGCCTTGATCAACACGGCTCTTGGTATTACAGGTTCTGCTCTTGCAATCGTTGCTTACAACTATTTCACTAGCAAAATCGACGAGTTAACTTATAGCATTGATGAGGCTGGCTTCAGCATTATCTCTACTTTCGCTGCTCAGCACGAAACAACTGGTACTCCAGTAAGACCACAAACTGTTTAATTGACTCTTAACACAAGAAAATGCCTAAAGTAAAAGTAAAAAGGACCAAACCAACGTTGGACATGACACCAATGGTGGACCTTGCCTTCTTGCTAGTTACTTTCTTTATGCTTACAACTCAGTTTGCTCCTGAAGAGGCGGTAATCGTGGATACTCCATCGTCCGTTTCTGAGATCAAACTGCCGGAGTCAGATGTTATCATCATTACGGTTGACAAAAACGACCGTGTGTTCTTCGGTGTTGACAGCAAAAAAACAAAGGAAGCTCTGCTAAACAAGATGGCGGGCAAATACGGTGTTAGTTTCAGTCCAACAGAAACAGAAACCTTCTCACTCTTAACAAACTTCGGTGTACCGATGAACAGGCTTAAGTCATACTTAGCCATGGAAACCGATGCCCGTAAGAAGTTTGACAAGACTGCGCCTGGTATCCCGGTTGACTCTACAAACAACGAGTTAGCTGATTGGGTACACCAGACACGACTGACAAATCCTAAGGTGGTTATCGCCATCAAAGGTGACCAGGACGTAAACTATAAAACGGTTCAGAAGGTGATTAACACATTGCAGGACAGGAAGATCAACAGATTTAACCTGATCACTGACATGGAAAATAAACCTACTAACCTTTAATAGAAGGAGATAAGAAATGGCAGAAATACAAGAAAAAGCCGACTCCGGTAAAGGCGGGAAGAAAAGATCCAAGAAAATGTCTGTCCACCTGGACATGACACCAATGGTAGACCTTGCCTTTCTTCTACTAACGTTCTTCATGCTTACGACTACGTTCAGTAAGCCACAGACCATGGAAATTAACATGCCTGTGAAAGAGGAGACTCCGGAAGATCAGATACCTATTAAAGCTAGTAACGCTTTAACTATCATTTTGGGAGAAGATGATAACCTGTACTACTACTTCGGACTTGGCGACCCAGCTGAGAACCCGGAAGTACTGGAGTCAGATTACTCTGCAAATGGTATCCGTAAAGTGCTTTTATCGCCACGCGTTAAGTCTAATGAGAAAATGACTGTGCTGGTAAAAGCAATGGAGACTTCCCGCTATAAGAATATGGTGGATATTTTAGATGAGTTGAAAATCACAGATACCAGGAAATTTGCCCTTGTTGACATTACAGACACGGACAAACAACTGGTACAGCAAAAAACAGGACAATAGATATGGACGCAAGTCAGTTCGCAAAAGCATCGCTTGATGATATCGTCTTTGAAGGACGTAATAAGGCGTATGGTGCATACTTACTTCGCAGACTGTATAATAAGCATATCACAAGAGCCTCGATCATTGCTACAATTTTATTCTTTCTGTTCATCAGCATCCCGCTTATAAACAGAATGTTAGCATCAGATGATGAGGAAGAAGTGGTAGAGCGAATTATTACGGAAGTAGACTTGGCACCGCCACCACCATTGGAAGAGCAGGCACCGCCACCGCCGCCACCGCCAGATCTTCCACCGCCGCCACCGCCAGTACGTGCTCAGGTGAAATTTACTCCACCTGTAGTAAAGCGTGACGAAGAGGTGAGGCAAGAAGAAGAGATTCCTGACGTAGAGCAGCTGAAGGATGTTGATATCGGAACGAAGACAGTAGAAGGTGTAAAAGGTGCACCACTTGATCTTGGTAATATCGACGGAACCAGCGACGTAGTTGCTGAAGTAGTAGAGGAAAAGCCTTATACTTACGTAGAGCAGATGCCATCTTTCCCAGGTGGTGAAACTGAAATGCTAAAGTACCTGGCTAAGAACATCCGCTACCCGGCTGCTGCACAGCGTGCAGGCGTTGAAGGTCTGGTAGTTCTATCTTTCGTAGTTAGCAAAACCGGTGAGATCTCAGAGATTCAGGTTGTGAAAAACCTGGGTGCTGGTACCGACGAAGAAGCGATGCGCGTTGTGAAAACAATGCCTAAGTGGACTCCAGGTAAGCAGAACGGTAGAGCAGTACCAGTACGTTACACGCTACCAGTACGATTCACGATTAAATAAGCACTTACAAGTCCTTATAAACAAGAAGGCCAGCCGAAATTCGGCTGGCCTTCTTGTTTATAAGGACTTATACTTCAAATAACTTTAGATTAAGTAACTAAAGTTGCGATATATGATAAACCTGGCAGGAGTAAACTTACCCCTGCACCCCTCTCATTAAAGAGGTCCCCTACCCCCAGAGGGGAATTTTCACACTTCCGGGTCAAACCACCCCTGCCCCTCCTTGGCCAAGGAGGGGAGTTTTACCTCACCCCAGACCTCTGTCCCCCAAAACAGTAGGAAATAATTCCTAATCAAGTATCCCGCTTTGAAGACAGGTCCGTTTCATTCTAGCAGATTACATGATTATGGCGCGAGCGTCCTCGCTCGTGACCTGCTATAGCTGGGCCTCTGGCCCAGTTGGATTGCAAATCCAACGGTATAACAAGTCACGGATCACAGATCCGCGCCAGCAAAAATATAATGAAACAACCCTGCCTTTGAAGGGGGTAGGGATATTACAATTGTTCCCGATTACACTCCTCTGGAATACTCAAAAACAAGCGTTTTGAGTTGCCGAACGCAGCGCTTCAGGGGTAGGTAGGTCGAAGCGTTAAACTAACTGTTCAAAAAAACAAAAATAACTCTCAAATCCGGTAATGAGTGTCCTCAAATCCTAATCTGAGCAGAAAGGCGAAGATTGAAGGCGTAAACTTGGTAAAAAAACGGCAGAGATTTTAAACCTGCGATTTAACCATATCAAGTAAAACACTTAAAGGATCAACGCCATGGAAAAGAGTTATTATCTGAGCAACACCTTCAATGAGGTAATCTTCAAAGACAGAAACAAAGGTTATGGAGCCTATGAATTAAGAACCCAATACGAACGCAATATAAAAGTTGCAGCTGCATGTGCTATAATACTTTTTGCAAGCTCTATACTTAGCCCCCTTATCAAAGAAAAATATTTTCCGGATAGAAAATCAAACCAGACAACCTTAAAAGATAACGGTGGCATAATAGTTATAGACCAGATCATCCCGGTAATAGAGCAACCTCAGATAATGGAACAGCCGGCTGCAAAAGCTGAGTCAAAGGTTAAAACGGAAGTATACGCTGAACCTAAAGTTGTTTCAGATAATGCAGAAGTACCAGAGAAGACATTAGCAAACCAGGAAGACCTCAAAAATGCAGCTTTTGGCAAGGAGAGAATAGAAGGCATAGCTCAGCTCACTCCCGATCTGGAAGGTATAGAAGGGGTTGACGAAGGAACAGGGACCAAAGAGGAAGCGACACCTGCAATATTTAATTTTGCAGAGGAAATGCCTGAATTTGACGGCGGCGAAAAAGCTATGCTGCAGTACATTGGTAAAAAGATCAAATACCCTGCAGCAGCCCAAAGAGAAAACATTCAGGGCCTGGTTGTCGTTACTTTTGTGGTTGCCCCAAACGGTGAGATAAAAGACGCGCAAGTAGTAAAAGGACTAGGGTATGGCATGGATGAAGAAGCTGTAAGAGTGGTAAGCAGCATGCCGAAATGGAAACCCGGCAAACAAAACGGAAAACCGGTGCCGGTTAGATACACACTCCCTATCAGATTTAGTATGAGATGAGAATAAACTGTTGAAACAAAAAAGTAAAGCAGAAGTCTATATCTATAATGCAGGCTTCTGCTTTCTTTTTTAATACACAAACGTTAATTTTAAGGGTTAAACAAAAACTTTAGCAAAAAAATAATGCTAAGACCTCGCCAAAACAAACCTGCTAATATGGCACAGCGATTCGTGCGCATATTCAGCCTGCTAATGACACTGCTCTACGTCGGACTGGGCATCTTCTTGATCGCCATAGACAAAGATCAACTGAACCTGGATATTTCGAATGAGGTTAGAATGGTATTGGGAGGTATATTGATTTTATATGGGGCAGCACGATTTGTACGTGTTTACCAGTTAAACAAAAAATCAAAGAGAGACAGGGATGAAGAGTAGCATCACCAAAATACTTTTAGGAGTATTATTCACGCCATTGTTCTTTTCATGCGGAGGCAATGACCCGAAAAAAGAGTTGGACACACCAACCACAGGAAGTATAAAAATTAGTGTGGATGAGTCCTTCCAGCCTATCATGGCATCTCAGATAGACACATTTGAGGGTATTTATAAGTATGCTGACATCACAGCTGCTTATAAGCCAGAGGGGCAGGTTGTAAATGACCTCATCAATGATAGTGTAAGGGTTGTGGTATTGTCGCGCATACTTAATGCGGAAGAGAAAGCAATCTTTGAAAAAAGGAAATTAGTGCCACGCGAAACAAAAATAGCCATAGATGCTGTTGCATTAATTGTTAATAAGAACAATAAAGACACGTTGTTAACTGTTGATGAATTAAAAAATATCTTTTCAGGTAAAACCAAAACCTGGAAACAGATTAGTGAAAACTCAAAACTCGGTGACATCACAATAGTATTCGACAACAATAACTCCAGCACAGCACGTTATGTACGCGACTCCCTGATAGCAGGACAGCCACTACCCCCAAACACGTTTGCCTCAAACTCTCACGAAGCCTTAATAGACTATGTGAATCAGAATGAGAATGCAATTGGTGTGATTGGAGTAAACTGGATAAGCGACTTCGACGATTCTGCGGTTATTGGTTTTATGGATAAGGTAAATGTAGTAGGCGTAAGCCGCGATCCTGCCCCATTCACAAAAGACAGTTATTATAAACCATACCAGGCATATATCGCTCAAGGTGAATATCCGCTGCGCCGCTACCTGTATATCATTAGCACTGAGGGCCGTACAGGTCTTGGCACAGGATTTGCATCCTATGTTGCGGGAGACAAAGGCCAAAGGATCATGCTTAAGTCGGGGCTGGTGCCCGCTACAATGCCGGTACGAGTGGTTGGCTTAAGAAATTAATAGCCCTATTACAAACAAATACAGAAACAACTAAACCTAAATTACAATGACGAAAAATTGGAAGTATATCGCCCTTATGGCGGCAGCCTTTCCTGCAACTGCAGCGTTCGCACAATCAGGTGGTGCAGGACAAAAAGCTGTTGACCTAGAGCGCTATGAAGAAGCAAAATCGATTTATAAGTCTCAATTAGGCTCTAAAGATGCTGACAAGGCTTATTATGCAATCGGTGATATTTACCTAAAGACAGAAAAGGCAGATTCAGCTGCATTTTATTTTAATCAGGCATTAGCTAAAAACTCAAAATCATCAATCGCGCACGTTGGCCTTGGTAAAATTGCCCTGGAAAACGGCAATAAGGCAAAAGCAGAAGAGCACTTTAAAGCAGCCATGAAAAAAGGCAAAAAAGACTCTTATGTGTTGACTGAGATCGGTGAGGCGTATGTTAAAGCACCTAATGCTACTGAAGCTGAAATAAATAAAGGTATTGAGTACCTGAAGCAGGCAATTGACCGTGATAAGAACAATGCGGAAGCAAGCATTATCATGGGTGATGCTTACCTGGCCCTGAAAAAAGGTGGTGAGGCCATGACAGCTTATGACAGAGCTGTTCTGATGGATGAGAAAAACCCGAAGGCATACCTGAGAAGAGGTCAGCTTTATACTAGCTCACGTAACTACAACGAGGCTGAGGAAGCGTTCAAGAAAGCGATCGAACTGGATCCGAACTATGCTCCAGCTTACCGTGACCTTGGCGAACTTTACTACTTTGCAGGACAGTATGACAAAGCCTTGTCTACTTTCCAGAAGTATGTAGACATGGCTGAGAAAACGCCAGAGACCCGTGCAAAGTATGCTTCGTTCCTGTTCCTGACTAAAAATTACGATCAGACACTGAAAGAAGTAGAGCAAGTGCTACAGAAAGACCCGGCTAACACGGTTATGAACCGCTTAAGAGCATATTCATACCTGGAGCTTGGTAAGCCTGAGAAAGCACTGGAGGCTATCAACACGTACCTTACAAAGGTTGATAAAAATAAACTTATTGCCAGTGACTACGAGTACTATGGCAAGATCCTGAGCAGAAACAACCAGAACCAGAAAGCTATTGAGAACCTGAACAAGGCGATCTCTATGGACTCTTCGAAGGTTGAGCTTTACACTGACCTGGCGAACCTTTACGCTAAAGAAAAGCAGTTTGACAAGG
Source organism: Pontibacter sp. GD7 (assembly GCF_058216375.1). Lineage (NCBI taxonomy): Bacteria > Pseudomonadati > Bacteroidota > Cytophagia > Cytophagales > Hymenobacteraceae > Pontibacter > Pontibacter sp. GD7. Next base: position 94,907 of record NZ_JBYZMP010000010.1, read on the forward strand.
CAGTTGCTGTTTACAAGCAGAAGCAGGATAAGCACGGCGTTTCTAACACAGATTATTACCACATGGGTAATATCTACATGATGGCTGAGGACTTCAAGAAAGCTGAGGAGACTTATGCTAAGATCACTGAGAGCAACCCGACTTACCCTTATGCTTACCTGTGGAGAGCACGCGCGCTTTATAGCCAGGACCCTGAAACAGAGCAAGGTTTAGCAAAGCCAATGTATGAGGAGTTTGTTAAGCAGGCTGGTAACGAAACCGAGAAGTATAAGAAAGAGCTGGTTGAGGCAAACACTTACCTTGGCTACTACTACTACCTGAAAGGTGACCGTGAGAATGCCGTTAAGCATTACACTATCGTGAAGCAGTTAGACCCTGCCAATGCTCAGGCTGAGGCTGCCCTGACAGAGATTAATAAGACTGCTAAGAAGAAAAAGTAATTAGCAGCAATAACATAAACAAAAGCGCCCGCTCAATTGAGCGGGCGCTTTTGTTTTATACTTTGTTAAGACTTTTAGAACTAGAAGTGATATGTATACTACTCAGCGTGGAGTTCCCATTTCTCAAGAACCTGCTTGAAATCATCAGGCAGCTCTGAATTGAACTGCAAAAATTCCTTCGTAACAGGGTGCACAAAACCCAATGATTTTGCGTGCAAAGCCTGCCTTGGCATAATCTTAAAGGCATTCTCTACAAAGGCTTTATAGGAGCCATTAGGTGTACCCACTAAAATCTTATCGCCACCATAGGTTGCATCCGAGAAAAGCGGGTGGCCTATGTACTTCATGTGTGCCCGAATCTGGTGCGTTCTACCGGTTTCTAAATTACACTGTACCAAAGTAACATACTTATACCTGCGTAGCACTTTGTAATGCGTTACAGCATGCTTTCCATACTCTCCTTCCGGATAAACTGTCATCACCTTTCTGTCCTTCGCGCTGCGGCCTACGTGGCCCGTAATGGTACCGGCATCCTCCTTTAGGTTACCCCATACCAAGGCATAGTAAGTTCGCTCTATAGAGTGGTCGTAAAACTGCTTGGCAAGGTATGCCATACTATAGTCGGTTTTGGCAATAACCAGAAGCCCTGACGTATCCTTGTCAATTCTATGCACAAGCCCAGGTCTCCCCTCTCCATTTTGGGTGGTAGGAAGGTTTTGAAGATGATAGACCAGGGCATTAACCAACGTACCATTCCAGTTGTTATAGGCCGGGTGCACTACCATGCCGGCAGGCTTGTTTACAAGCAGCAGTTCGTTATCCTCGTAAAGTATGTTCAGTGGGATATTCTCCGGTACGATGTCGGTATCGCGGGGTGGCTCTGCTAGGGTAATGGTAATAACGTCGTTTGGCTTTACCTTATAGCTTACTTTAACTGGCTTCTGGTTTACCTGCACCGCTTCAGACTTGATGGCGCCCTGAAGCTTATTACGGGTTACATTCGGCAACCTGTCCATCAAGAATTTATCAATTCGCAACAAGGTCTGCTTCTTGTCTACAACAATCCGATGATGCTCATACAACTCATCAGAGTCTTCTGCCGTCTCTTCCTGATCTAGATAATCAACCACGGGTAATTTATACTTTGGGTACAATAAAAAAGAAAGCCGAGGTGTACACTTCGGCTTTCTGAACTATAGAAAATATGAGTTAACTACTTGTTACTAGTTTTTCTTCTTAACTGGTGACTTTGTAGCAGATTTAGCAGGAGTAGTAGTTGCAGCAGGCTTAGCAGCAGCCGGCTCTGGTTTCTGCTGTGCTTTTGCAGGGTCAACGCCTAGCTTCTTTAACACAAGCGGAGAGATATCGCCGTCTTCCGGACCAGCAAGCAATGCCTGGTTGCTGAAAACATAAGTATAGCCATTCTCTTTCGCTACATCTTTGATCGCCTTGTCAATCTTAGTAATTACAGGATCAACCAAAGACTTCTCTTTCTGCTGTAAAGACATCTGTGCATTACGCTGGAACTCCTGGATTGAGTTGTTAAGGTTCATCAACTCTTTTTCCTTGTCCTCACGGATTGTTTTGTCCATTGTAGCTGCACCTTTCTCATATGCCTGAAGCTTTGCTTCATACTCATTGTATTTGCCTTTCAGCTGATTTTCCAACTGTGTGCTGTGAGTCTTTAGCTCAGACTCTATTTGCTTGCTCTCAGGCAACTGTAAAAGGATGTATTCTACATTAGTATAACCAATCTTAAGTGGCTGGTCGTTGCTTTGTGCAAAAGACGCAAAGCTGATCAGTAAGAACGCTACTACTAGGGTTTTGATTTTGTTCATCATTGGTTGGTTAATTAAAATAATATTCAGTTTCTAGTTTTTTGACTTCTTTTTAGGAGCCGGCTTTGTGTTATTAGTATTCTGTGGCTGGCTTTCCTGCTCATTTGTTTCCGGCAGATCATCCGGTTTATCAGCATTGTTTACAGCAGGGCGTTTACCCGGCGTGTTTTGCCTTTCAGAAGCTAACCCGAGTTCCTCTAAAACATACTCTGTGTAGTCATGCACAGGGTTAGTATAGATCATCACAAGGTCACCGGACTTATCAAACATAATCTGAAGGCCTTTCGCTTTGGATACTTTCTCTACAGCTGTGAAAACCTCATCCTGAATAGGGCGCATCAGCTCCTGCCTGCGCTTAAACATCATGCCCTCATAACCAAAAACCTTGCGCTGGTAATCGCGCAGCTCGTTTTCTTTTTTGGCTATTTCAGCCTGGCGTTTCTTTTTCATCTCCTCTGTCAGGAGCACCTCTTCAGCCTTGTAATCTTGTTTCAGCTTGTCAACCTGCTGTTGCAAACCTTCTATTTCCTTCTGCCAGGCCTCAGCATATTTGTCCATCTCCTGCTGCACCTTGTTATAGGCCGGCATCTTACTCAGAATAAAATTTGAGTCAATATAACCAAACTTCTGAGCTTGCGAAACATGCGCCAGCAAAAAGCCAGTTAAAAAGATGAACAAAAACTTTTTCATACTAATTCAATTTTAGCGTATCTGCTGCCCGATGATAAAGTGGAACATACCACGCTTATCGTTCTCGCCACCTGGCAGTGTATCCAGTCTCCAACCATAGTCGAAGCCCAGCATACCAAAGGCAGCCATGAATATTCTGGCACCCACACCCGTAGAGCGGTACAGCTTAAACGGATTAAATCTTTCGTAAGAGCCAAAGTTGTTACCAGCCTCCAAAAACGCCAGACCATAGATCGTGGCAGCCGGGTTAGGAGAAATCAGATAACGTGCCTCCAGCACAAATTTATCAAAAGCAACACCACCGGCAGAACGAAGCAATGGTTCATCGTTATTAATAACACCACCTCTATCCTCATCATATCCACGCAGACCGATGTACTCGGTACCCACGAAAATGTTACCGCCACCTAAACCAGAGCCGCCTAGCTTAAAGCGCTCAAACGGACCGATCGATTCTTCGGGGCTATATGTACCCAGGAATCCAAAGTGTGCTCTTGTATTCAGTACCAAATTCCCTGCCAGATTTATAAAGTATGAGGCATCGAACATGAACTTGTTAAACTCGATAAACTCAAACTGATCTTTTCTGTCAGAGAACAGTGAGTATGGCGGGGTCAGGTTTACACTTAACGAGATGGATGAACCACTGCGTGGGAACGTTGGGTTATCTACACTGCTACGGCCTATGGTATTTACAAATGAGATACTGTTTGATGTACCATTATCAAAACCCTGGAATAATGGGTAATTGTTCAGGTTATAGCGGTTATAAGACAGCGAGTGGTTCATGTAGAAGAAGTCATCCGGCCAGTTCAGGCGTCGGCCTAAGCTGATAGATCCACCATCTACGTTCAAGCGCTGGTCAGCATCACCAGGGAACCTTCTAACTGTTTTAAATAAGCTAGTTGTAAATGAGTTACGCTTACGCCCACCCAACCATGGCTCTGTAAAGGATAACGAATAAGACTGATAATATTTACCATTTGCCTGCACGTTAAGCGATAAACGCTGTCCGTCTCCGCTCGGTATTGGCCTCCACTCCGATAAGTCGAATAGCTTACGGGTAGAGAAGTTGTTAAGCGTAAGTCCAACGGTACCCACGGCACCGATCGGGCCACCCCAACCACCTGAAAGGCTTATCTGGTCGTTTGGTCTCTCAACCACACTATAGTTAATGTCTACTGTACCATCTGCCTGGTTAGGCACCGGTACCATGCCAATCTGCTCCGGGTCAAAGTATCCGAGGGCAGCCAATTCATTGCGAGAACGGATCAAGGCGTCACGGCTATACTTCTGGCCAGGCAGGGTGCGTAGTTCACGAAGTATAACATGGTCACTCGTTTTATCATTACCGGTAACCGTGATCTTGTTAATTGTAGCCTGCGGACCTTCAAACACACGCATCTCCAGGTCAATAGAGTCGCCGATGATTGCCACTTCAACAGGCTCTATGCTGGAGAACAGGTAGCCATCGTTCTGATAAAGCCCTGACACATCTATGCCCCTGGTTGGGTTATAGTTCAGTCGTTTCTCTAATTCCTCCTGGTTGTATACATCTCCTTTTTCGATGCCCAGCACCTGTGTCAGGTAAGAATCGTCGTACAGGTAGTTACCCTTCCAGGTAATGTTTCGGAAGTAGTAACGTGTGCCCTCATCCACCACGATCCGGATACCCAGTCTGTCATCGCTTATCCTGTATACAGAATCAGAAACGATGGTAGCATCGCGGTAGCCCTCTTTGTTATAGAAGTTGATCAGAAGGTCTTTGTCGTTTTCATACTCAGACTTCTGATACTTAGAGGACGTGAAGATCTTATAGAACTTTTTCTCTTTTGTTTTCTTTAACTGGCGCTGCAACTTGGCATCAGAGAATGCCTCGTTACCCACAATGTCAATCTCACCGATCTTTACCTTATCGCCTTTGTCAATGGCTATATCCAGCACCACGCTATTTGGCAATGAAGCCGACGGACGCTGTACGATATTTACCTTCGCGTTAAGGAAGCTTTTCTCATTATAATACTTTCGGATAACGTTGCGGGTACTGTTCAGTACTGCGTCTGTTACGATCTTACCCTTTTGCAACGGTACTTTGCCCTTTAAGGCATCTGCCTGCGATTTGCTGATACCTGAAAATGTAAAATCAGCAAGCCTTGGGCGCTCCGTCAGGCTGAAGTTTAACCAGATACGGTTGCCTTCAATTTTAGTAACAAATACCTCTACGTCGCCAAGTATACCCTGCTCCCATAGTTTCTGGATGGCACGGCTAATATCCTCACCTGGAACCGTGATCTCGTCTCCTACCTTCAGGCCCGTGATGGACACAAGGGCAGAAGGCACCAGAAAGTTTGCTCCTGTTACAGATATATCTGCAATAGTATACTGCCGTGGCTGCGCGTAATCAATAGGGGTTGTTTGCGAAGGGTTGTTCAGGATTTGGGCTGAAGTTGTGCCTGCCGTCAGCAGTAACACAAGCACCCAGATGCATCTTACCATTAATATTCTCACTTGGTTAGTTGTTCACTAGTTTTTCCGAACCTGCGCTCACGGCGCTGATAAGAAATAATTGCTTCATAAAGGTGCTCTTTCCTGAAATCAGGCCAAAGCAACTCTGTAATATATAGTTCTGTGTAAGCCATTTGCCACAGCAAAAAATTGCTGATGCGCTGCTCGCCGCTTGTACGTATAAGCAACTCCGGGTCCGGCATGCCGGCCGTAGACAGAAAATCCGCTACTGTGGCTTCCGTAATTTCCTCAGGCTTTATACTACCACGACCCACCTCAACAGACAAACGTTGCACCGCTTGCGTTATATCCCAGCGGCCGCTGTAGCTTAAAGCAAGCACCAGCGTCATGCGGGTGTTTTGCTTTGTCAGCTCCATTGCCTCCATCAGTTCCTTCTGACAAGATGCCGGCAAGCTGGCAGTGTTCCCTATTGTTTGTAAGCGGATATTGTTTTTGTTAAGGGTAGCGGTCTCTTTTCGGATAGTAGACACCAGCAGCTGCATTAAAGCACTGACCTCTGTGGCCGGCCTATTCCAATTCTCGGTTGAGAAAGCATAGAGTGTCAAGTATTTCACGCCTAACTCGGCCGCGGCCTCCACAGTTTCACGCACTGCTGTAATGGCACTCTGATGACCAAATATACGCAAACCTCCCCGCTTTTTAGCCCAGCGCCCATTTCCGTCCATAATAACGGCAATGTGGCTGGGTAAATTGTTCAAGTCAACTTTCTCTTTAAGATTCATTAAAGCAAATTTTCCTTGCAAGATACAAAATGCAGGGCAAATTTGTGAAACATTAACTTTCTAATCTAATATTCCCGGTTTGTTTTTGTAAGGAGGTGGGCAATTAACCCGGTAAATGGTGTACGAAAGGCTTACACCATTGTAATAATACCAGTCGTTATCGTAAGGGTTGGCCAGGCGCTTGCCGTCTATCTCAAATACATTGTCGAGGCGGTCCATGATCAGTTTTCGGGCACCAAACTCAAGCCCCAGGTTCCAGTGTTTACTTAGCGCATACTTCACCCCTACCCCAAAAGGTATCGACACAGCCACATTCGTTTCGTATGGTTTATCAAGTATGGGTTCCAGGTCAGGGTTATCTGTATTAACCTTAATGTTGTAAACCAAGCCTGCCACACCGGCAAAAAAGTATGGCGAAATGCGGATCTTCTGGCTCAGGTCATAATAGTCCAGGAAGTTATACTCCCCAACAACAGACAGTTCTGCCAGGCTTATACGGGCTTCGGTCTGTCGCCAGTTATGAAGCGGCAGATCGTAGGCTGCATCACTAAAGGTGTTGCTGTCAATAATGCGGTGACTCAGCATAATACCGCCTCTCGCTGTTATCGGGCTTGAGATATCCCTGCGGTAAAAAGCGGTTATGGCTGGTTGGTTGTTCAGAAAACGGTAATTCGGCGACAGTTCTCCTTTGTAGTTTGCACCACCTATGCCAATCCCTATCTCACTGGTAGTAACCTGTGACTGCCCACTTGCCGATGGAGTAAAAAAAAGACTCCCTATTTGCAGTAAGGCACAAATAAGGAGTACTTGTCTTGATATTCTTAAAGCCATGAAAATCTATTACGGAGTTTAGTAAAGAACGATCAACTGCTCTTTCTATTATCTAAACTTCGGACTTCTAATTCTTGGAGAAAGGATGTAGCTGATAGTTAGATTGCTGGTGATATACCAATCGTCGTCAGCATCGTTGCCTCTGCGCTGGTTGCGGATGTTACCATAGCCCGGCACAATTGCATAAGGTGTGCCGTTAGGGTCCGGCACAGTGTTAAAACCACTGCCCGCGCTTCTATCGGATAGCAGGGCCGCAGCTTTAGGGTTACTGCCACCACCGGCTAAAATATCATCTTTGTTAGCATAGCCACCGCTAGAGTCATCCAGATAATCCGTGAAGGTTTTTCTCCAGCCCAGTTCCAGGTTTAGGTCCCAGTTTCTGTCCAGCTTATAACGCACGCCTAATCCAAAAGGTATAGCAATGCCTACGCGCTTATAGGGATCAGGATAATCTCCATCCGCATACTGACCGGCGGTGCCAAGCGGTTGCAACTCATACCATCCAGTAGGGATATCATTGGCCGGGTTTAATGTACCCTGTCCTTCGGCAAAGTATGTACCTCTTTCATAATAAGCCTTCGGGTTGTGGTGGAAAACAGCGATACCTACAAAGCCATAAGGCACGAAGTCAGGACGGCGGCGATACGTCTGGCGGTTTTCGAACAAGTCTACAATAACTACCCCGCTAAGTTCTTTGATATCGTTTCGGAAAGAAAGGTTACGCTTAAAACGGCCAATGTTCTCCGCCTCATTCTGTGAAGCGCTCAGCATGTCATCACCCATAATACGCCCCCAGTGCAGCGCGCCTCTCACAGAGATTCTCGGAAAATACCTATAAGTATAGCTGATGCCTACATTCGGACGCGTTGACTTAAATCGTAAGCTGGTAAAGTCTGGCTCTGGTACAATATCGCCAAAGTAGTTCATGGCACCCAGGCTCAAACCTACAGACCCATACCTTTTTCTTTGTGTAAATCGCTGTGCATCTGCCTCGGTAGCTACCAAGGTGATCGTGAAAATAAGCAGCAGTACCAGGGTACAAAATTTTCTCATATCTAAGTATTTCTTATGGATGGAGATTCGCTGAAACAAACACTTACCCCAATTTCACTCTAGCAAAGACAAAAATAGTTATTTAAGCCTATTAAAGAAATCATATTTGATATATTTAATATAATTACTTTAAGAGTATATTTCTTTTATCAAGTCCCCAGTTCAATTTGCTGCGAAGCGTGGACAGAAAGTTAACGTGGTTAAGCTTTACCAGCCTTGCCACGAAATTCTCTCTCCTCACTGCCAGTTGTACCGACATGTCTACCGGCGTAGACCTGGAATCCAAAGAGGCCAGATAACCACTGCTCCTTCCCTCTACCTCAAAGGAAATAACGCTGCGATCAGACACGATCATTGGGCGCACGTTAAGGTTATGGGGACATACGGGCGATATCACAAAATTGTTAGTCTGCGGAAGCACTAATGGCCCGCCACAACTTAACGAGTAGCCGGTTGATCCTGTAGGGGTGGCGACCACAAGACCGTCAGCCCAGTACGAATTCAGATATTCACCATCTATATACGTATGCACCACTATCATAGCCGACGTATCACGCTTTAATACGCTAAACTCATTTAATCCGAAGTTAATGCCGTCAAAAACCTCCTGATCGGAATCTACCCGTATCAATGCACGGTCATCTAAAGTATAATGTCCTTTGTACAAAGCGTCCAGGGCAATGTTTATACTATCGTAAGGGATGGTGGCCAAAAACCCTAAACGACCTGTATTGATTCCTAGTATAGGAATTTCCTGGGCACCTACATACGTCACCGAATCCAGCAGCGTGCCATCGCCGCCAATGCTCAGCACCACATCCACGCCCTCCAGTTTATCGCCGCGGGTAAAGGTCTGTATGCCAGTGGGCAGGTTAAGGGTGTTTTTAAGATACAGGTAAAAATGCTCTACCAGGTATAACTCTGCCTTACGCCGGGTCAGCTCATCGAAAAGCATTTGAATGAAAGGCGAAATATTGTCGCTGAATGGTTTTCCCAGTATTGCTATTCTCATAGGGTCGAACTTAAAAAGGTATTCGGGTACTGATGTAAATACCCCTGTCTCCTTCGCGGTTTATAGTATACTCTGCCCGCAGCACCATGTCGTAAAAGGTAACAACATGTAAGCCCACTCCACCGCCCGCAAGAAACCGATTGGTTAGCGGGTTTCCCTCCTCAAACGCATTGTCCACCACATAGCCTGCATCTGTAAAGGCATTCAGGTATACCGACAAAGGTATATTATTAAACTTTGGGTTATCTATAAATTTAAGCTTTATACTTTTAATGTCAATAAGCTGTCGTGTGAGGCTCTGCTTAAAAAGGCCATAATGCTGCCCGCCGACAATGTACAGTTCATACCCCCTTACATAAGACCTGTAGCCAAGAGCAATATTGTCAGCAAAGGCATGCTCCCCTGCTAACCGTAACTGCCCTTCGCCGCCTGCCATGTAAAAATACTTATCCGACAATTTACTGTAATGCGCATACTTTGCCCTGACAGTGGTAAACGGTGTGCCGGTATCGTTCATAAAGAAAGTCTGTGCCACCCCAGCCTCAAAGTAGCTACCCGAGGTAGGATACACAAAGTTGTTTCGCAGGTTTACGACTTTATAGAGTTCCAGGCGCATATATTGACGCTCCTGCTGCGCATCGCGGTAAAAGTCCGGGTTAAGGCGCGACACCGAATCGGAGATCTGCTCGTTGTGGTACGATACCCTTACCCCCTGTTGTCTTTGCACGCTTTGCCTGTGTACAATACCCATTGCGAATGAGCTTCTCTTTATAGGCAATACATCCTGCTGCTCAACAAAACGCTGTTTGTTATTAAAGTTAGTATAGCTCGTGACGCGGCTTCTGTAGTCTGATATTGCAAAGTCGGCCCCAAGGTTATACTTCCGGATAATGTATGGCACCCGGTAAGACAGTTCCAGGCGCTTGTTAAAGCCCTGCTGCACCCGAACCCGCACATCCTCGTTGCGCCCCCTGAAGTTGCGCCGCACCAGGCTCAGGCCATAGTCTATACGGCTCCAGTCTCTTTTCTCCAGCCAGGCGTTAAAGTTACGATCGGCAAAGTCAAGTATGGGAATAGGGTAAAGGTAGAAACGTTCCTGCACCCGATAACTGACCTGCACCGAGCCACCCCCACAAGTATAATCGACAGCCACGCTATTGAACAGGCGCAGGTTAAAAAGCCGCCTTCGGTTCTCCTCCAGCAATTTAGGGAGATCTTCGGTTACCAGCGTGTCGCCTGGAGAGAACGTCAGCTCGATCAGCATGACCTGGTCTTTGGTGGTTTCGTTGCCAACCAGGTTTATACTTTCTACTATTACAAAGGGAGTATCGCAGGGTACAGATTGCGCTGCCACCATGCCGGGTAAGCTTAAGAGTAAGACAATAAGGAGTGCACGCAGCATCATGTACGCGCAGTTTTAAATATCCAGGTATTTAAACAGCATGTCCAGGCGGTCACGGCCGATGTCGCTGTCTGAGGTGTCGTTGAACTGGGCTGTAATGCGGTACTCGAAACGCTCCAGGGTGGCTATGATACGGGTAAGGTCTGTTGTATTCAGCTTAAGTGTCAGCTTTATTTTGTAAGGATCCAGTTCATCCGGCGACACATAGGCACTCAGTATCTTGCTGTTTTCCTCCTCAATCAGCCTGCTGATCTGGCTTAGCGAGTAATCGCGCTCCGGCATCGAAAGCACCAGTATACTTCCCTGCCCCTGCAAAGCCGACATCTGCCCGAAAGCCGCAAGCGTATCGTTTATGGTGATAATGCCCATGTAGTCGTGCTCCTCGTCCAGCACGGGCACCACCTGGATCTTGTTTTTAATGGCCGCCTCCATTACATCGTAAAAGTGCTGGTTGTGCATCACGAACACATCCGGGAACTCAAGCTCCAGTTCTTTTAGCTGCTGGGTGCGGTTAGGCAGTTCTATTAACTTCAGCTCAGTGGCAAGCCCTTTATACTTGCGGTTGCTCACCACAGGCAATTCATTCACACGGAACTCATCCATCCAGCGCAAAGCCTTCTCTACCGAGTCATAGGGCTTTAACGGCGGGATCATTTGGTTGATGAGTTCTTCTGCGATCATGGAGTGGTGGCTGTTAAGGGTGTTTTGGCTAAGAATTTATCTAAGATACTGTTAAACTTCTCCGGATGTTCCATCATAGGGGCATGTCCGCACTTATCGATAAAGTATAACTCTGAATTCGGGATCAGCCTGTTAAACTCATGAGCTACCATCGGAGGGGTAATTGTGTCGTTCAACCCCCATATTAACAACGTAGGCACCTTGATGTTTGTGATATCCTTGGCCATATTATGGCGCTGCGCCGATTTGGCAATAGCGATAATGCGCAGGCACTTTGCATTGCTGTTAGTAATGTCAAACACCTCGTCCACCAGTTCTTTTGTCGCTGTCTCGGGGCTATAGAAAGTATACTCCACGCGCTCTTTCACGTAGTCGTAGTTGCCGCGCTTTGGAAACGAGCCACCCATCGAGTCTTCGAACAGGCCGGAGCTACCAGTTAATACCAGGCGCTTTACCTTGTCGGCGTTCTTCAAAGTATAAACCAGTGCCACGTGGCCACCCAGCGAGTTGCCCAGCAGGGTCATGTCGGTCAGGTTCATATGGTCTACAAAATCCTCTACAAACGACACCAGCCCGGGTACACCCGCCTTGTGCAACGACATCTCATAGATCGGCATCAGCGGAATAACCACGCGGTAATGCTTCGAGAAATGGTCTACCACGCCATGCCAGTTGCTAAGCGCACCAAACAAACCGTGCAGCAACACCATCACCTCTCCATTGCCTTCGTCTATATATTTAAATCCAGCCTCTTCTCTAATTTGTAAATTCATGTAAACTATACTTTGTAACAGAAACGTATTTTATCGTCAATACGGTTAATTAATCTGCAATATTAGCAATAGTAACCCAATTTTTGAGCATCTGCAAACCATAAGCCGTCAGAGCGGCCTCCGGGTGGAACTGCAGCGCGTAAAGTGGTAGCGTTCTGTGCCTGAAAGCCATCAGTTCGCCTTCGGAAGTATGCGCCAGCGGAAGTATACTTTCCGGGGTGTGGCGCAGCACCAGCGAGTGATACCTAACCACCTCTGTTTTAGTGGGTATACCTTTAAAGATCGGATCCGGCTCACAGATTATCTCCGACACCTTGCCATGCATGGGCCGGATACCTTTCTCCAGCTTTGCTCCTAAAAATTCGCCAAGCGCCTGGTGGCCCAAACAGATTCCCAGCATTGGCACCTTTTCGTGGTAATAATGGATCACATCCATCAAACTACCTGCCTGCCCAGGCGTGCCCGGCCCCGGCGAAAGCACAACAGCCGTAACCGGCAACTGTTTTATTTCCTCCAGCGGCACATCATTCCGAACCACCTTCGCCTCCACCCCAGCCTGCCCAAAGTAATCTACCAAGTTGTAGGTAAACGAGTCAAAATTATCTAGGAGGAGGAGCATTTTTGATTTGGAAATTTGAAGATGAGAAAATTTGGAGATGTAAAAATTCGAGAATTTGAAAATGCTTGTTAGGTATACTTTACGACCAACTTTCAATAATTTTTAAAGCTTTTTATGTCAGATATTCCCTCATCTTCAAATTTCCAAATCTCCACATTTTCAAATCCTAAAAGTGTTGTTTAAGCGAAGTGATCAGTGCTTTTACGAATGGTAACACATAGCTTAGGATGTCCAGTGCGTAGGGGGTGGTTTTTAGCACGACAGGGTACACCATCGAAGCGTCAGCAGTGTCCTTTGAGATGCTGATGCCAGCCATATCGGAAACGTAAAGTAACAGGCTGAGGGCTACGCACCATTTTAATGCGCCAAGAATACTGCCCAGTACATTATCGAACAGGCCGAAAGGCGTGAAGTCGATGACTTTTTTTAGGATGATGCCCCCTAAATGGATGAGCAGGATAATACCCACGAACACCACCAGGAAGGTAACGTAAGGTAACAAGCCATGCACATCACCGATAAAGCCTTCCATTACAGGCAAGGCCGCATCCAGCAGTTTCAGGCCGCCAAGTATGGCCAGCACCAGTGCCACCAGCGACACCAACTCTAACAGTAAACCTTTCCGGAAACCCTGGAACGCGCCCCAAAGTATGGGCAGCGCCAGAAAAAAATCAAACGTGCTCAAGGGTGAAAAACTATAAAGTATAAATGCCGCAGCGCTACAATCTGTGTTGCAACACTGCGGCATCTAATTTAGCTAATTAAGCGCAAAAGCTGTAAAATAATTTTACTTTAAAGCATCTGGCTCCGGCACAGCCCACCCGTAAACCGCTTAAAAATCAGTGTTGTTCAGCAGCTCACCCACAGCCGTGGAAATAGCGCGACCGTCGGCTTGGCCAGCTAGTTCTTTAGAGGCTACCCCCATCACTTTACCAATATCCGATGGTCCGGTGGCACCCACACGCTGGATGATCTCTACCAGGCGCACACGCAGGTCGCCTTCATCGAGTTGCTTTGGCAGGTATTCTTCGATTACACGCAGCTCTGCTACTTCGATGTCTTCCAGGTCAGTGCGGCCCTGCTTGGCATATAGCTCAGCCGACTCGCGGCGCTGCTTGGCCGCTTTGGTCAGCAGTTTCATTTCAGCATCCTGGCTTATGCCTTCTGTTCCTCCTTTTTCTGTTTCGGCAAGCAAAATCAGGGATTTTATACTTCTAAGGGCCTGCAGGCGTGCTTTATCTTTAGCCAGCATAGCTTGTTTAATGTCGGCATCAACCCGTTCTTTTAATGACATAGTTTTTATGAGTTTATACTTATACTATTGAGAATCTGCTATAAAAATAATTGTGTGTTGCTTATACGGTAATCCGGGGATGTGTATAGGTTAACATCTTAACCAAATTTCCATTAATTTTAGCTTCTATACTTGTATGACGAAAAAAGCCTGCATAAGGCTACAAAATAAGCAACATGACCAAACTGAGCGTAAATATAAACAAAATTGCCACCCTGCGTAATGCACGTGGCGGCGACAGGCCAAACGTGGTGCAGGCCGCAAAGGACTGTGAGCGCTTCGGTGCGCAGGGCATTACCGTGCACCCCCGCCCCGACGAACGCCATATCCGTTACCGCGATGTGTATGACCTGAAAGAGGTAGTAACCACAGAATTTAACATAGAAGGCAACCCTACCCCGGATTTCCTGAAGCTGGTAAAAGAGATACGCCCGGAGCAGGCAACCCTGGTACCCGATGCACCCGATGCCATTACCTCAAACGCCGGCTGGGATACGATTAGGCACAAAGATTTTTTAACAGATGTGATCGGTGAGTTGAAAGAGTTGGGTATCCGCACCTCCATCTTCGTTGACCCAATGGAGAGTATGATAGAGGGAGCCAAGCTGGTAGGCACCGACAGAGTGGAGCTTTACACAGAGGCCTACGCCACCAACTACCACAGCAACCGCGAGCAGGCCATAGCCCCATACTTAGCCACAGCCAGAAAAGCGCAGGAACTTGGCATTGGCCTCAACGCGGGCCACGACCTTGACCTGGATAATCTGAAGTACCTGCATGACACACTGCCGGGGCTGCTGGAAGTAAGCATTGGTCACGCTTTGGTTTGCGATGCCTTATACTTTGGCTTGGAGAAAACTATACAACTTTATCTGGACCAGCTAAGGTAGCTCTTATACTTTGCAATACCCACCCCTACCCCTCCGAGGAGGGGAATTACAATTACGCGAATATTCCCCTCTTGGGAGGGGCGCAGGGGTGGGTTACACTTTGAATGACAAGTATATTCTCAGAAACAAATAACCTCCTTTGATCAATTCAATTACCATAGAAGAGTTTCTGAAGCTGGCAGAGCGGTTGCCTGTGCTGGATGCCCGTGCACCCAAAGAGTATGAGGTAGGGCACATCCCAGTAGCACAGAGTTTTCCTATTTTTTCGGATGAAGAACGTGCCACGGTAGGTACCGCATACAAGCACCAGGGTCACGATCCGGCTGTATTGATTGGTCTGGATTTGTTTGGGCCTAAGATGTCGGGGTTTGTGAAGCAGGCAACAGAACTGGCTCCTGAGAAGGAAGTGCTGTTGCATTGCTGGCGTGGTGGCATGCGCAGTGGGGCTATGGCCTGGCTGCTAAGCTTCTCAGGGTTTAAGGTAAACCTGCTGCAAGGCGGTTACAAGGCATACCGGCAACACTTACATCACCAGTTCGAGAAAGAGCAAAAGCTACTTATACTTAGCGGCTTTACCGGCAGCGGCAAAACCGACCTCCTACCTTACTTACAGGAGCAAAACCAGCAGGTGATTGACCTGGAGAAGCTTGCCAGCCACAAAGGCTCTGCCTTCGGAAGTATAGGCATGGCCCCGCAGCCCACCACTGAGCACTTCGAGAACCTGCTCGGCACGGAGCTGCTTAAGCTTGACCAAAGCAAACCTGTGTGGCTGGAAGACGAAAGTATAAGCATTGGCAGAGCGCAGTTGCCTAAACCGTTTTTCGACCAGATGCAGCTAGCTCCTACTATAGTACTGCAAGTGCCGCAACAACTGCGCGTGCAAAAGCTAACCGAAGAGTATTGCCGCACCGATAAAAGTATACTTGCCGCTGCCATACTTAAGATAAAGAAACGCCTCGGAGGCCTGGCCACAAAAGAGGCATTGGCTGCGATCGAAAACGATGATATGGAAAAGATGGTAAGCATTGCCCTCTCCTATTACGACAAAGCCTATACTTTTGACCTCGCAAAAAAACAGCGCGTACTGCAGTTGGAGCTCACAGTTATAAACCCAGAAGAAAACGCTGCCAAAGTGCTGGCATTCGCTAAACAACATCAACTGATCTAAACACCATGGAAGAGACATCCACTCAAAGTATAAAACTTACCCAGTACAGCCACGGCGCTGGCTGCGGTTGCAAAATATCGCCTAAAGTGCTCGATGCCATTCTGCACTCCGATGTGCATTACCCCGAAGAGAAACGGCTGCTGGTAGGCAACAGCTCCCGCGACGATGCCGCTGTGTACGATATCGGGAACAACCGCGCCGTGATCAGCACCACTGATTTTTTTATGCCGATTGTGGATGATGCTTACGACTTTGGACGCATCGCATCGGCTAATGCCATCTCAGACATCTATGCTATGGGCGGCACTCCTATGATGGCAATTGCCGTATTGGGCTGGCCTGTTGATAAGCTGGCACCCGAAGTTGCCAAACTGGTGATTGAGGGCAGCCGCAGCATTTGCCACGAAGCAGGCATACCGCTGGCCGGAGGCCACAGCATCGACAGTCCTGAGCCTATTTTTGGTTTGGCAGTAACCGGCATGCTCGACATCCCGAACCTGAAACGTAACGATACCGCCACCGCCGGCTGTGAGCTATACTTAACCAAGCCGCTTGGGGTAGGCATCCTTACCACGGCTCAGAAAAAAGGCTTACTAAAACCAGAACACGTGCACCTGGCACCTAACCAGATGATGCAGCTGAATAAAGTTGGCGCAGAGCTGGGTCAACTATCACAGGTAAAGGCAATGACCGATGTAACTGGTTTCGGATTGATGGGCCACCTTTCGGAAATGTGCGAGGGCAGTAACCTGAGTGCGGAAGTATACTTCGATAAAGTGCCCGTGATACCAGAGGCCCTGGAGTACCTGGCGCAAAAAGCCATACCTGGCGGCACACACCGCAACTTCGACAGCTACGGCCACAAACTCGCCGACCTTACCCCGGACCAAAAGCACCTGCTCTGCGACCCGCAAACCAGCGGCGGTTTATTGGTGGCAGTTGATCCGGCTGGTCGTGAGGAAGTTTTGCAGCTGTTTGAAAACTATGGCTTGCAGCTGGAGCCGCTTGGAGTATTAACCGAGCCACAAAGCAAATTAATCCGAGTGGTTTAGACTTCCGTAGACTGATAACTGTTTATTGCTAATTGTTAACCGACATAAATGAAACTACACTTTAAGGAAATGGGCCACGGCCAGCCGCTGCTGATTTTGCACGGCTTGTTCGGCACATTGGATAACTGGGCAACGCTGGCCAAACGACTGGCAGAGCATTACAACGTTTTTCTGGTAGACCTGCGCAACCACGGCCGCTCGCCGCACGACGAGGAGCACAATTATGATGTAATGGCCGACGATGTGCTGCGCTTAGTAGATGAACTGGGCATATCCACACCTGCCATAATGGGCCACTCGATGGGTGGGAAGGTTGCCATGAAGTATGCACTTAAATACCCTACTCGCCTTACCAAGCTTATTGTAGTAGATATTGCCCCAAAAGCATACCCGCCACATCACGATGATATAATTGAGGCGCTGGAATCAGTAGACCTGAGTAAGGCAACCAGCCGTGGCGAGATTGACGAGCAACTGGCTAAAAGTATACCTGAGAGTGATGTGCGCCTGTTCCTGATGAAGAACCTGTACCGCAAGGAGGACAACACCTTTGGCTGGCGCATGAACCTGGAGGCCATCCGGAACAATTACGACCACATTGCCGAAGGCATCTCAGCGGATATTCCTTTTAAGAAACATGCCCTGTTTATAAAAGGCGGTAAGTCAGGTTACATTAAGCAAGAGGATATTTATGGCTGCATAGAGCATCTGTTTACCATGGTTGAGGTAGAAACAATACCACAAGCCGGCCACTGGGTACACGCCGAAGCCCCCGACGAAGTATACGACCTTGTTACAAGGTTTTTGCAAATCGACTAGGACCGGTGATTAAGGAGATTTTATTGATTTATAGGATTTTGTCTTGGCTGAAAACTATGCTTTTACTGAGATAACGGATACTATAATCTGTTCATCCTGATTCAAAAAAGACGCAAAATATTGCGTCTCTACATAAATCCTATACAATAAGGTAATCCCACTAATCAATTGAATCCCCTTAATCTGTGGTCAACAATTAAACCCCTACCTTTGCTTTATGAAAAAGACCGGCACTTTATACTTGATACCGACTATACTGGCAGAAAACACACAAGACCAGGTAATATCGCCGCAGGTAAAGGAAACGGTGCAGCACCTGACATACTTTATCGTGGAGAACCTGCGCACGGCCCGCCGCTATGTAAAAAGCATTTGCCCGGATCTGGTAATTGAGCAGCTAACGTTTGTGCAGGTAGATAAGGATGCTACGCCGGCACAGGTGCAGGCCTCGCTTAAGCCACTGCAGGAAAAAGGGATTGATGCTGGTATCATTTCGGAGGCTGGCTGCCCCGGCATAGCTGACCCCGGTGCGGAGGTGGTAAAGTACGCGCACCAGAAAAGTATAAAAGTAGTGCCTTTTGCCGGACCATCGGCTATACTTCTAAGCCTGATGGCCAGTGGTTTTAACGGGCAGCAGTTTGCCTTCCATGGGTACCTGCCCATAGAAAAGCGCGACAGGCTGCAGGCGCTGCGCCAACTGGAGAAAGAGATGCAACAGCGCAACCAGACGCAGATATTCATGGAAACGCCTTACCGCAATAACAAACTCCTTGAGGATCTTTTATCTACGCTACACCCAGAAACAAAACTCTGCATTGCCGCCAATATCACCTCTCCGGAGCACGAGTTCATCCAGACCAAAACCATACAGCAATGGAAAGGCAAGCTACCCGACATACACAAGCAGCCTGCGGTTTTCCTGATCTACCGGTAGCCATACTTTACCAGTCTGCTGGAATTTTGCTTGTAGCGTTGGGCAGTACACGGCAGTCGTCGGGGAATTTATAGGGCAGGAAATTGTGGTTGATATCGTCGCGCAGAATGGTTACCTGCTTTGTCACCACCGAGGCCACATCAAAAAAGCCGATCACCTGCTCATCTTCGCTGTTCACGTTTCTCATGTTGCCAACTATCCTTGCCGGAGGCGGGTCAAAAACGGTACCGGTAGCCTCTTTTTGCTGTTCCATGAGCCGGTAAAATTCATAAGCCTCTTCGGTTACGGAGTACTGAAATACTTTTAGCTTATTCTTAACACCTAAGTAACGGTAAAAGGGCACGAACAGCACTTCCTGGTTAATTACATGTTTCCCGTTTGAAAGGCGGTCATCTATTACCTTAAACCTGTCCAGTTTCTCGGTCAGCAGGCACTTGGCACAGCAGTTTTTAGGTATTGCAATCCCGTCTTCATTTACATAGTCCCAGGGCTGAGTGGCTACCTCAAACTCAGTGAAGAAAGACCACCTGAGAAAATTCTTTTCTTCTGCCGGGTCCTGGTAGTTTACCAGCACGCGGTAGCCAGGGTACAACTCTTTTTTACGGTCGCCTTTAAAGGCAAACTGCTGCTCATCGATCTCGAAATGCACCGTGTCTATCGGGACAGGGTTTCTCATGGTTACCCACTCCGACTGATATACCCTTGGCCCCAGCGTAATCTTTAACATATAAGCCTGCCCAGGGGTGCCGAACGCGGCGGCACCGGCAGTTGGGTAATAAGTGTTCGTAGTCGCATCGTAGGCAAAGCCGTATACTTCGCCGTTGTTACTGTGCACCGAAACTGTAGCGTCCTTTTCATACTTCATGTATGGCTCTGCATAAGGCCGGGAGTATGTAAGCCGCACATAGTTGTGTTCCGGGTCGTTGGTGAATGCGGCCTCTACCACCAGGTGGCTTTCCTGCTGGCTGTTTTTGATATCAATAGGGTCTATGCATCCTGTTAGCAGGAGTATCAACACCACTAAAAAAGTTTGTTTCAGCATGGCTGGCTAAAATTTAACGTTGAAGTTTACAGATGGCACCGGCACCCCGATAATGGAAAGCTTAAATGCCCCGGGAGGCGCCCCATAGTAGTGCTGGAATAAAGCTGAGTAGGCATTTTTCCGGCTATAAAGGTTGTACACAGAGAAGCCCCACTCATACACTGCTTTCTCTTTAATGATCGGCTCACGGTTTAGCGATACATCAAGCCTGTGGTAGTCGGGCATGCGCTGCTGGTTGCGGCCCACGTAGTTTGCAAATATCTGGTCGTTATACCTGTACCAGGAGTCTGCCGCAGTGATGGGCCTGCCTGTGGTATAGGTAAAGTTTGCCGACACCGTCCATTTTGGCCAGGCCTGGTAATTGGCGAAGATGTTCAGGTTTACCGGCTTGTCATAATTGGTCGGGTATGGATCGCCGTCGTTTATCGTCTCTTCCCTGGTCTCTCCTTTTATCATTCTCATCGAGCGGGAATAGGTTGCACTTACCCAGCCGGTAAGCCTGCCCTGGTTCTTTTTAAACATCCATTCTGAGCCATAGGCATAGCCATCACCAAACAAAAGATCAGCATCCAGGGCAGGGTTCAGCAACAGCACGGCGCCATCCTTATAATCGATCTGGTTGTAGAGTTCTTTGTAGTATACTTCCCAGCTAAACTCATACCTGTTGTCTGGCTGCAGGTAAAAGTAACCCACCGATACCTGGTCTGCCACCTGCGGTTTAATATATCTATTCGACAGTTTCCAGACATCCACCGGTGTAATGGCAGCCGTGTTGGAGATGAGCTGGATAAACTGCCTGGTCCTGCTGAAACCTGCTTTTACGGAGGCATTCTTGCTTAAAGAGAGTTTAAAGGAGGCACGGGGCTCCAGCCCCTGGTATGTCTGCACAACCTCACCTGCTCCAACATGTAGTGTGTCCACTATACTTCTATCGTCCCTTGGCCTGCCTTCAGCGTAGAGGTAAACATCCGATGGGCCGATCTTAGCGAAACGGGCATAGCGCACCCCCAGAGCAAAGGATATCCTGTCATTCAGCTTTATCTCATCGTTCAGGTAAACAGCGCTTTCAAAGCCGTTGTCATCTGGTAAGGTGCGCCTGTTTAGGTTAGAGGTACCGGAAGGCACCAGGTCGCCGGGCTGGATGGCGTAGTAAGATACCTCCCCGCCAAAATCTATCAGGTGATTCTTTTTGCCAAAGTACCCGAAATGCACTTTTAGTTGCGACAGGTCAATTCCGGAATTCAACTCAAACTCTTCGCCGGTGGCAAGTCCCGCCACGGTATTCGTGTAAACGCTTTTCACGAGCGTGGCCGAGCCGGTAAATGTATCGGAAAACAAGTGGTTCCAGCGCAGGGAGCCTAATGTATTATTCCAGTGGTAAGTGGTGTCATACGGAAACTTAAACCCGTCGGCACTGTGGTAGGCCGAAAAGCTGACATTGTTTTTTTCGTTCAGTTTATACTTTAGCTTCAGGTTGCCATCGTAAAAGAAACCCGAACTGTTTTTGACGTTATTCCCCGGAAACATTTTGAGCAGGTAATCCGGGTAAGCCCCCCTGAAAGCCAGCAGCACAGTGGCCTTCTCAGACAAAGGGCCGTCCATGCTCAGCTTGGCTGTAATCGGTGTGATGCCCGCCTCATACTTCATTTTTTCGGAGTTGCCATCCCGCATCTTTACATCAAGTATAGCCGAGATTCGCCCTCCGTAAGTTGCCGACACACCGCTGCGGTGCAGCTCAAAGCTTTTAAGCACATCCGGGTTATACACTGAGAAAAACCCGAATAAGTGACTCGCATTAAACAACGGTGCACCGTCCATCAGTACCAGGTTCTGGTCGGCGCTGCCGCCACGCACAAAAAAGCCGCTTGTGCCCTCACCCGCATTTACCACACCGGGCAATGCCGACACCGCCTTCATCACATCCGGTTCCCCCATTAACTTCGGCATGCGTGTTAGTAGTTTCTGGTCCATGTGGCTGCTGCCCATGCGCACCGAGTTCAGGTCCACGATGGAATTGGTGGTGATCTCGACCTGCTTCAGGCTTACATTCTGCTGCCCGAGTATTAATACAACCTCCTTATTCCCGTCAAGTATAATTGTCTCTTTCAGCGGTGCCATGCCGATGTACTGACACACCAGTTCATAGGTACCCTTCTCTAGTTTTATACTAAACCTGCCCTGCTTGTTGGTAACCACCCCCTGCTCTCCTGGCGAGATAAAAACATAGGCATCACTAAGGCGCTCCCCTGCGGCATCCATTATGATACCGGTTAGCTTAAACTGTTTGTTTTCTGCTTGTTGCGCCGCCACACTCTGAATTAGTAATAACAACAGAAGTATGCCGGTGAATACTTTTTGTAGCATGCGGTTATACTTTATATATAAAACTGAATATATTGATTTAATGTCTAAACTTCAACCCAAGACAAAACCACACCATACATATCCAGCACAATCAAACTCATATACAGCTACTTACATAAAACTACCTGGTATCTATAAAAAAAGAAAAAACCACCGGAGACCGGTGGTTCTTGCCCATTGAAGAAGACTACTACCTAGTATTCTTATTATCTACCTTATCATTCACATTTTATAACTATTACTGTACATCCCACCAAACACGGGTATAGTTGTGGTCTGCACCCTGGCGCTTGATCACCTCGTCATAGTTTGTTTGATTAAGCGCTCTGGCATTTGATGGATAGCCCATTCTGCGTGGAATGCCTCTTGAGTCTACGGCGTCCGGGGCAGGCGTAAGCGCAGGGAAACCTGTTCTCCTCCAATCCGTCCAGGCCTCAAAGCCATTCTGGTATAGGTGCACCCATTTCTGCGTGATGATCTTCTCCAGTCCGGTGGCAGGGGTATAGGCAATCTCTGGCTGGGCAATAAATGTTGCGTATTTATTTGCATCGTACACATTCCAGAATTGCCACGACGCCTTTATACCTTCATAGTACAGGTCTGCCGCAGTTGTGGCACCCGGCACGGTAAAGCCTCTGTTCACCGCCTCGGCTTTAGCAAATAATACCTGCGCATAAGTATAGATCGGCGCAACGGCATCAGCCGCCTGAAGTGCGGCACCTATACGGCTGTAAATGCCCGGTATGTTTTTAGCCGCAGAACTACCGTATGGCAGTGGTTTTACCTCACCATTCAGCACTTCGCCATAAATTTTTACTCTCGGGTCATTCGTGGTATTCATGTAGTTACCCAATTTGTCGCTTATGGCATAGTCGTTACGGTTGTCGTTGGAATAGTTCTCGTACCACGGGTTCCAGTTGTTCGGGTCGCTTCCGATAAACTTGTAGGTAATGTTCTGTGCGTTGCTCTCCACAACACCAGCATTGATAGCTGCGGTCATCTCCGTCTGTGCTTTAGCCGGGTTTACCTTCATCAGGCGCAACGACATCATCAGGCGGGTTGTGTTGGCAAAACGCTTCCAAGCAGCCATGTCGCCACCTAACAGAATATCTCCGGTTACACCAGGCTCCCCCATATTGATCATGGCCTGTGCCTCGGTCAGCTCTTTAAACAGATCAGTATAAATGTCCTGCTGCTTATCAAACTTTGGCTGAAGCACCTCATTGCCTTTCAGGGCCTCAGAGTATGGGATATCACCATAAATATCCGTCAGGAACCAGAAATAATATGCCTTCAGGATACGGGCCACTGCAATCTGGTTGTTTTTAGAACCGTTGCCAATGTCGGCCAGTTTACTGTCTTCATTGTTCAGGTTGACGATGGTTTGCAGGTTGTAAAGCGGACCTGTGTACCATACTGTCCAGGACAGGTTTCTGGTATTGTAAAGCGATGCAGCCGGGTATGGCCCCTCAGACAGATACTGTGCATAGAAATTCATGTGCACCGTGGAGTAACCGCCTACGTTGCGTATGGGAGTGTTCCAGGTGGTAAAGGGCAATTGCTGCAGCGCAAAGGTAAGCAAGGTGCGCGTTGGTGCCTCCGTTACCCTTCTAGGGTCCACGTTGGTGTCGTCAAAGTCGCTAGGGTCGCATGCCACTAAGGCAAAAACCAGCGCAAAGAAGAATAAGAATTTATTTTTCATGGGATTAAATCTTTTTGATGGTTACAGTCTTACTCTAAGGTTTACCCCCATAGTTCTGGTTGATGGCAGCTGGCCGCCCTCGTACCAGGTGTTCTCAAGCTCAGATGGGTCGATACCGAACTCTTTGCCCGGTGCACTGATCAGCCATGCATTGCTAACCATCAGGCCAAGGTTCGCACTCTTGATCATGCTGCCCAGCACAGATTTCGGAAGCTCATATCCTAAGCGAACCTCACGCAGCTTCAGGTAAGAAGCATCGATCACGTTAGAGTTTATATTGTCGCGCTGCAACGAAGTATAGAAGTATGTTCTGGCCGGAATGTAGGTTGCGTTTGGCTTGCCGCCTACGTCCTCACCGTTGATCTTAGTGCCCGCCGCATATACGCCAGGTATCAGGATACCACCGCCATTAGACGGGAAGTCTCTCCAATCGTGGCCCTGGTCGTTTACGCCAACTGTGTTTTTATGCAAGCCAGCTCCGTAGCCATACATTTTAGTAAGCGAGTGGAACAGACCGCCTTGCTGGAAGTCGATGGAGAAAGCAAGGCTAATGCCTTTGTAGCTGAAATTGTTGAATAAACCTCCTGTGAAGTCTGGCTGGATAGTACCTCTCTCTTTATTGATATCGTAAAGCGGGATACCATTAGAGCCAACGATTACACGGCCCTGCTCGTCGCGCTGCCACATACGGCCTACCAGCATACCCCACTCTTTACCTACACGGTGCTCCAAACGGGTATCGTTACGCTGTGTAGATGCCAGGTAGTTTGTGAGTCCGTCCGCCAGTTCAACGATCTTAGAGCGGTTTCTGCCAAAGTTCAGGGTAACATCCCAGGTAAAGTCACCTCTGAATGGCGTAGCGTTTATACTTGCCTCAATACCTCTACGCTGAATTTTACCGGCGTTTATCTGGTACTGGCTAAAGCCTGTGGATGGGTCAATGTTAAGGCTCAGGATCTGGTCTTTGTTGTCGTCCTGATAGTAAGTAAATTCTATGCCAATAGCGTTGAAGAAGCGCAGGTCGGTACCAATCTCTTTCGAGGTGGTTAGGGCAGGCATAATATTACCAGATCTGAATTCGTCACCGATCTGTGCTGACGGTGTAGTACCGTAAGGAGGCTCGCTGTCGATAGCTGTAAACACAGAGTATGGGTTCAAGTCTGCACCAACCTGTGCCCAGGATGCTCTAAGTTTACCGCTGGTAAGTATGTTTTTGAAGGCCTCGTTGTTGATAACCTCTGTAAACACAAAGCTACCACCAATAGATGGGTACAAGAACCTGTTGTTCTTAACCGGCAGTACAGAAGACCAGTCGTTTCTGCTGGTTAAATCCAGGAACAGGAAGCTTTTATAACCGAAGGAAGCCCTGCCATATACACTGCGAACCTCTTTTTTGCTATAGCCACGCGTTACAAGCGGACGCGCAATGGAATACTTGATATCGAATGTGTTAGGGAAGCTCAGACCACCCTGTGTTTCCTCTTCCAGCTCATTGTAGTAGTTCTTGCGAAGGTTGCCACCAACCATGGCATCAACCGTGATGTCACCGAACGAGCGCTTGTACAGTACGTTCGTCTCATAGTTCATCTCACGGTCACTTAACTGATAAATGGAGTAACCATCTGTATTCAAACCACCTGAAGCGATCCTGAAATCACCCTCAGAGTTTCTCTGGCTCATACGGGCATAAGACTGCCAGCTAAAGTGCTCGTTGATCTTATAGTTCAGGCCCAGGTTACCAACAATTCGGTTTGAGTTTGAGGTACCATAGTTCTCATTCACCACAAAGTATGGAGAATCCCAGTACTGAGGGGCCAGGTACAGATCAGGGTTACCGGTACCATTCGGGTCGCCGATGTTCCATGACTGCAATGTGCCGTCCGGGTTTCTATAGCTCTTCAGTCTTTCGAAGTCAAGCTGGCGCTGGAACCACTGGTTAAAGTTCTGCGTCACGTTCAGACCATCCAGGCGGTAGCCCTCCTGTGGGCGGCCATCCTGCCTGTTAGAGGTAAAAGACAGGTCGGCGGAGGCTGTTAGCTTTTTAGTGATGTCCAGTGAAGTGTTCAGGCCAACCTGATGCTGGTTACGCTCCGCATTCGGGATAATAAGCGTACGGTTCTGGTTGGCATAAGTGAGGCGGTACATAAAGTTGTCGGCGCCACCGCTGAACGCAATGCTGTTGTTATAGTTTGCCCCTGTTTGGTAGAAGCTTTTCACGTTGTCTGGCTGTGCTGTAAGCGGCACCAGTTTTCCAAAATCAGCTCCAGGGTACCACGACCAGTAAGGTCTGTAAAGCTGCCCGTTAATTTTTGGTCCCCAGCTCTCATCCGCACCATAATCCAGTATGCGCTGGCCATTGAACGAGGCCCAGCTTTCCGGGTGTACCCCTGGTTTATACTTGAAAATGTAGTAGCCTTCACTGTCGTAAGTAGAGCCAGGAGTTCTGGCATTAGAGGAATAACCACCCGCATACTCATTTTGATAAGGCATCATTACCGATGGGTTTTCAAAAGCAGCGGAAAGGTTTAACTCCACTGTTGGTGTGCCGCGCGTGCCTTTTTTACTTGTGATCATAACCACACCGTTGGTTGCGCGCTGGCCGTAAAGGGCAGTTGCTGCCGCACCCTTCAGCACAGAAATGCTCTCCACGTTATCCATAATCACCGAGTTCTGATCGGTAATGGTACCATCTACAACATAGATCGGAGGCTGACTTGTGTTTAGGCTATTTGCACCCCTGATCACGATGCTGCCGTTATCGAAGTTGGAGCTTG
This sequence comes from Pontibacter sp. GD7, assembly GCF_058216375.1. Lineage (NCBI taxonomy): Bacteria > Pseudomonadati > Bacteroidota > Cytophagia > Cytophagales > Hymenobacteraceae > Pontibacter > Pontibacter sp. GD7. Next base: position 121,533 of record NZ_JBYZMP010000010.1, read on the forward strand.
GCGAACCTTGTACCTGTATACCGGCTACCTTACCAACAAGCGCAGTACTTACGTCGTTGGATTTGGCATAGGTAAGATTTTCGCTGTTAACGGCACCAACCGCATAGGGCAGTGTTTCCTTCTCACGCTGATAGCCAAGCGCAGTTACTACAACTTCATCCAGTTGTCTTGTATCCAGCGGTAGCGCTATGTTTATATTAGAGGCGTTCCCGATCGATCGCTCTAACGTTTGATAACCGATAAACTTGAATACGAGTGTGCTGCCACCTTCGGGCACATTTAAGGAATAACTGCCGTCGGCTCCGGTGGCGGTACCTGCAGATGTACCTTTAACCAGAACAGCCACACCAGGCAATGGCTGATCTGTTGTTGCATCAGTTACTTTACCAGTAACTGTCCTCACCTGGGCCATTGCTTGTTGCAGCAAGGCAGATACCAGGATGAAGCATAAGAGTAAGGTTTTCTTCATTGTGTTTATTGTTTTAAGGTTTAGTAATGCACTTATAAGTACAATATGCATGGTCTTGCATGTGCCTGAACCATACTATACTGCACTTTTATAACTATTACACAATAAAAAAACTGGAAACTACCAAAAACAACCAGGTTGTCGGCATATCGCAACACAAGGCACACAATCTAATGCGCGTTTTACATATAAACACGCACAAACCTGATAAATAGTAACCAGTTTTAGAACCACGATACTTTTGATGGTATGCGGGTCACCGGAAAGCAGAAAAATTAACTGATAATGTGTGTTACCTGGCTGTCTAGAAGAAACCTGTAACAGGGAAGTAGATTAGGAAGGAAAGAGTATGGAGCAGCTAAACGCAAAAAAATAGCCTGTCTGGATCAGGCTTGTATCACCTTTGTCAGGTGCTGGTCGCTTTTGTAGAGATGTAATTCATAGTATTAGCTTGTTTAAGTTGAGACAGAACGAATATTGGAAAAATAAGGCACAATCACAAGCTATTTTTAATCTTTTTTTAATCTGAGTTTAATGTTGTTTTAATCTTTCAGAATAGGGCATTTTGTGTTTAAACTTAGTAGGCCTTCCAATCATCCATTCCCTGAAAATTTCAAACCACCTATAAAAAAGAAAAGCCATCGGAATCCGATGGCTTTTGCTCAATGAAGAAGACTACTACCTAGTATTCTTATCTATCTATCTACTTTATTACTTTTTTATCAATAGCAACTTAAGTTACTATTTAACATCCCACCAGGCTTTTACGCCTTTGCTGTTCTTGCCGAACACGGCAACCGCTTTCTTGTAGTTCTCAGTGTTCAGAGAACCCTCGATAACTGGGTAAGACATTCTGAAAGGTACTGTTTCTACCTCTGGGTCAAGTGAGCCGTCTGCAGGAAGTGCAAAGATCTCCTCATCTGTATAAGGGTCTTCGAAATCCAGTCTCAGTCTTTCTAACCAGCCCTGGATACCCTGGCCATACATAGCGATCCACTTCTGAGAACCGATCGCGTCTAGCGCAGTCTCAAGGTTTGTAGCTACATAAGGCACACGCGCAAGGTAAGCTGTATACTGATCATTGCTCAGGCCAGTAAAGTCAAATGACGCCTTGATACCTTTTGCATAGTGCTCAGCTGCTGTACCTGACAAACCTACAGAAAGGTTTCTGGCAGCGATCTCAGCCAGCATGAACTCAACTTCTGAGTAATCCAGGATTATAGTTGGAGCCGTAGCACCGATCATATAGCTGCTTGGTAAGCTTACGATCTTAGTATCACCGTTAGATGTACCGCTGCTACCATCAAGGCCGTAAACCTCACCTACATACTGCTTGTTACCTGCAGCATCAAGTATAGCCACGCCTTTGTTGTTCAATGGGTCAGCATAAACTGCCAGTCTTGGGTCGTTATACTTCTTCAGGTAATCAACAAATGGCTCAGAAACTGCAAAGTCAACACGTGTCTTGTAAGCTTCGTTAAGCGGGTTGTTGTTCGGAGGGCTAGACAACCAACGGAACATCGCGCTTTCAGCGTTGCTGGAAATGATGCCACCATTTGCAGGATCAAGTGACTTCTTGATAGCAGTCACTGCATCCGCCTGGTTTACATCGATCATGCGAAGCGCGATTCTCATACGAAGTGAGTTCGCAAACTTCTTCCACATCATCACATTGCCGCCATAGATCACATCGCCTTTGGCAAAGCCTGGCTTAGATGGATCAAGCTTGGCGATCTGCGCCTCCAGCGTGCTCAACAGGCCTTTGTATACTTCAGGGCCTGTGTTGTAAACAGGAGTTGCGATCTCATCATTGATAGCCTGCTCATAAGGGATCGGGCCACCGTAGATATCAGACAGGTAATGGTAAGTTAATACCTTCATGATCTCGGCAATAGCAATTCTATTCTCGAAACCAACTACCTGCGCCTCCATCTCGATTTTCTGTGCCTCTACCAGTTCTCTCAACACATTTGCGTAGAACTCATTCCACATCGTGTTGTTAGAACCCTCACGGATCTGGTAACGGCTTTCGTCTGCATAGTATGTAGATGCCCAGTACTGAGAATAGTACATGCCCATACGGCCGTTATTCCAGGCGTCACCGATATTTCCGGCAAAGTTATATTGTGCAGTTGTCAGTAGTTGTGCCGAAGTAGCCGTTCCCGGCTGGTTCGGGTTAACGTTCATCTCCTCAAAACCTTCTGTACAAGAAGCCGTGAGTGAAACAAATGCTGCACCTAGCAATATTTTCTTATATAATTTCATATTGATAATTCTTATTAAACAAGTAAGATTATAGACCTAGTGATAGCGTGAAACCATAAGAACGAACTGATGGAAGTGCACCACCCTCTAAACCTTGAATGTTAGTGATAGAGTTTGTGATGTTTGATGGGTCGATGTGCTCAGAGTTAGAGCTGATCAACCAAAGGTTTCTACCCACAAACGAAAGCTTCACATTGCTGAAAGGTGTCTTGCTTACTAAAGTGCTTGGCAGAGAGTAACCAAGAGACATCTCACGCAGGTAGATATAGCTTGCATCTACGATATCAGCAGCAGCGATTCTGTAACCAGCGTTGTAGAAGAAGTAGTTACCAGCAGAAACAACTTTCTTGTTCTCGCTGCCATCAGCCAATACACCTGGTGTAACCATACCGTTCTCTCTGATGTCGCCTTCTGCAGTCTCTGCAAGGATACCTGAGTATTTACCCCACATCTGTGTAGTAGAGAAGAAGTCGCCACCTTTCTGGAAGTCTACAAGGGCAGAAAGCGTAACGCCTTTGTAACGGAATGTGTTCGTAACACCACCAGTGAAGTCAGGCAATACAGAACCAATTACTTTCTGCTCACTTGATCTCAGGTAGTAACCGTTAGAACCAACAACTTTATTGCCTTTGTCGTCATATACATAGTCATAACCTACGATAGAACCAAATGACTCACCTTCACGTGCTTCAAGACGTACTGCAAAAGGAGCGTTTACAAGTACGATTGTCTTCTGCTCATCTGTCAGCTTCACGATCTTGTTGTCGTTCTTAGCCCAGTTCACGTTCACATCCCAAGAGAAGTCGTTTGTTCTGATTGGCGTGCCATACACGTTCAATTCAACACCTTTGTTCTCTACAAGACCAGCGTTCACATACTTGAAAGTATGACCAGTGGCAGCAGAACGGCTGATAGCAAGGATCTGGTTCTCAGTCTGTCTGTTGTAATAAGAGAAGTTTGTACCTAATCTGTCATCAAACAATCTGAACTCGGCACCTACTTCGTACTCTGTAGTGATCTCTGGCTTAAGCTCGTTGTTTGGCAGTGTGTTTGGCACTGATACTCTAGAGTAGTTACCAAATGGCTGGTTCAGGCTGTAAGAAAGCAATGTGTTGTAAGGATCTGTATCGTTACCTACTTTCGCTACCGCAGCACGTACTTTAGCCATGTTCAGCCAAGAAGCACCGATCAGGTCTGTGAATACATAAGAGGCAGACACAGATGGGTAGAAGTATGAGTTCTCACCAGCAGGAAGTGTAGAAGACCAGTCGTTACGGGCAGCAATGTCTAAGAAAAGAACATCCTTGTAACCCAATGACGCACTACCAAACACTGAGTTGATCTGCTTTTCAGATTTACCTTCAGAAACGCGTGGGTTACCAACTGACGCGCTCAGGTTGTATACTGCAGAGCTAAGACCATCTACAGTTGTACCAAACATAGTCGCACGGTTCTGCTTCATTCTATTGGCACCTACATAGGCGTTCAAAGAGAAAGTCTCGCTAAGGTCTTTGTTATAGTTAACTACACCTTGCAAGTTGTTCTCCATAAAGTTGATCTTGTACAGGCTGTAAGACGGGATAGACTGCGAACCGATCGCGATGCGCTCTTCCTGCGTCTCAGAGTAAGTATCCGTAGAGCTTCTTACATCGATTGTGATGTTGTCAGTAAGCTTGTAGTTAGCAGAAACGTTACCGAAGATTCTGTTTCTACCGTCGTTCTGGTAGCTCATGTAACGGATCCAGTATGGATTGTCCGTATACTTTGGCTTAGGGTTATCCCAGGCAGTACGGTTCCATGTAAGCTGCGTACCATCAGGTAGCATGTAGTTTTTAGCACGGTCGATGTCCAGCTGGCGCTGCCCCCACTGCGTAAACTGCAGCATCAGGTTGTTTCCGTCGTAACCAGTACCCGGACGACCAACCGCCTCGTGTGTTACATAGTTTGCGCTTGCAGAAACTGTAAGTTTCTCATTCAGGTTTAAAGCACCGTTAAAGCCTAAGTTATGACGGTTAAGCTTAGAGTTTGGCAGAATGAAGTTCTGATCAAGGTTTGAGTATGACAAACGGAAAGATCCTTTTTCGTTTGCACCATCAAAAGCGATCGTGTTTGTAAGTGTTTTACCAGTCTCGAAGAAGTTTCTAATGTTGTCTGGCTGCGCTTCCCACTTGGCTAACGCACCGAAGTTAGGGTTGCCGCTGTCTTTGTCCCAGCTCCAGTAAGGGCGGTACAGTTGTCCTTCATACTTAGGTCCCCAAGATTCGTCCACGTTGTAGTCCGGAACAAGGTCATAGCTGCCTTTGCCGTCGTTGTCGTTGTAGGCACCGTCTCTTCCTTCAGGGAAGGCTTCTGGGTTCTCATTCTTGTAAAGTTTAGTAAAGCCGAAACCACCACCATATGTATTCTGGTAGTTAGGCAGCTTATATACTTTATCCATAGTGTAACCTAAAGTATAATTTACACCGATACCATCTTTCTTAGAGCCTTTTTTAGTAGTGATCATGATCACACCATTGGCACCACGCGAACCATAAAGCGCAGTAGCAGCCGCACCTTTCAGTACAGTTACTTCAGCAACATCGTTCGGGTTGATATCCTGGATCGGGCTACCGTAGTCGTAACCACCGCCACCACGCTGCTGATCAACAGAGTTAGTGTTTGAGTTTGAGATCGGAACACCGTCCACTACGAAAAGGGCGTTGTTATCGCCGTTGATAGAGCTAACACCACGCATGGTAACTTTTGCAGAACCACCCATAGCGCCAGAGTTTGTACCAACCTGCACACCGGCAACTCTACCAGAAAGTGAGTTAACCACGTTGGTTTCACGTACCTGGCTTAGCTCGTCGCCGCCAACTTTCTGAGCAGCATAACCGATAGATTTCTCTTCACGCTGGATACCAAGAGCCGTTACCACAACTTCGCTTAGTTGCTGTGTGTTTAGCGGCAGGCTTACGTTTATTGTATTATTAGAGCCGATAGCGCGCTCAATGGTTTGGTAACCAATAAAGCTGAATACCAGCGTATTACTACCTTCTGGCGCATTTAGCGAGTAAGTACCATCTGCTGATGTGGCAGTACCTACTGTTGTACCTTTTACTAATACCGTAACCCCAGGCAAGGCCTGGCCTGAGGTAGCATCTGTCACCTTACCGGTGATAGCCCTACTCTGAGCCATTGTTTCAGGCACTAGAGCAGAAAGCAAGAATAGACATAGAAGTACTATCTTTTTCATTATTCTGTTTGGTTTAAGGTTAATTGATTAAAAAGTAATTCTCTCTTCCGGCCAGGTTAAAAACCTGCATTGTTACCAGAAGCAAAATGTTAAATCACCTTGCGGGTGCTTAACACCGGGGGCGCTCTAACTGCCACATAACTTGCTCAGGCAAGGGTACAAGGCAGTTCTTTTTAAGTTGGTTTAACCAAGCGGCAAACCAATCTTTGTTTTCAATGTGGTCAGGTAGTGTGTATCTTCCTGCTGGCCGTGAGATCACCAGCGTTAGCGGAAGGGGGCGTGTTTTTGGTTAGCTTTTAGTAGTTGTTCTTCATACAGTGCCTTTATCGTTTATTATTAAGCTTTATTTAAAATCAACTATTTCATCTGGAATTGCCTGTACTTCTTTCAAACCCAGGCGCAAAGTAAACAGTTAAACATCATTGTTCAAACATGTATCGGCATTAAAACTTTAGACCTGGATAAAATCTATACTTACCCACAAACAGAAGCGGCAATCATTAGATCATTTGCACCTTGAGGTTGACTGATGTAAACACTGCGAATAATTGGCAGTATTATCAGTGTGGTGCAAATCCTTTTAAAACTGTAGAATTGTATTTTTAAAACACTTAGGTAAGGCCAGCGCTGAAGGATAACACAAAACAGCCCCTATGCCTCAAAACCTGAAGCACTTCCACAGCTAAAAGGCAGGCTAAAGACAAAACGACTAAAGTATGGCCCAAACCATATTGCGTTTGTTTCTGTGCCTGAGATTAAAGATTTAAGGAAAAAAAGAAGATAAAGAGGAGCTTGTACTACAAAGCTGATTCGAATTGAGAGACAAAGCAAGTCTTTCCATGTTGATGTATGTTTAAAGTGAGATATACATCAAGTTTAGGCATTTTTTATTTGGTTTACAAATTTCGGGCATTTTTTTGCCATCAATATGCCTATGACTTATTTATTGACCAAAGCCAACCAAATCATAATTATCAGCCGCTCAGGCGGTTACACTTATATTTAGATTAATTATAAATATTTAAATATTGTTTATAATTATAAAGCAAAACATTACTGTGCATAACTATACATTTAGCCTGGCACAGATTATAATATGTGGCTTAAAGCATTCTTGATGCTTATCTGATTGGATGCCAAAAAGATGAATCGGGAAAAAACAGTCTAGCTGAAGATAGTATAAACAATAAAGGCCATAACATAGGCTAAACCACTCATGTAAAGCAGCTGTGCCAATGGCCACATCCAGCTTTTGGTTTCGCGGCGTACAATGGCCAGCGTACTTACACACTGCATGGCAAAAAGGTAGAACACCATAAGCGAGAATGCCCGGGCAGGTGTGAAGAACGGATCCCCGTTACTGTCTTTCTCGGCTTTGAGCTTATCCTTTATAGTAGACACGTTTTCTTCTTCGCCTATACTATAGATCGTAGACATAGTGCCCACAAAAACCTCACGCGCCGCAAAGGATGTAAGCAAAGCTATCCCGATCTTCCAGTCATACCCTAGCGGGCTGATAACAGGCTCCATGGTGCGGCCAATAATGCCGGCATAAGATGACTCCAGTTGGTGCGAAGCTACAAGATTTTCGGTTTGCGTATCGTTCAGGTTAGCCTGTATTGCTTCTGCCCTCGCTTTCTGCTCTGCCACCTCAAAGTTGTTACCCGGCCCGTAAGAAGCAAGCACCCAAAGTATGATCGAGATAGCCACAATTACTTTACCGGCTTCCAGCACAAACGTCTTCGACTTTTCTACAATAGTAAGGCCAACGTTTTTCCAGCGGGGCATTTTATACACCGGAAACTCCATGATAAAGTAGCTACGCTCTCTGGCTTTAAGTATAACCTTTAGCAACAAGGCCGAGAAAATGGCAGCCAGAAAGCCCAGCAAGTATAAACCCATCAGCACAAGGCCTTGCAGGTTCAGGAAGCCCAGGTAATATGTTTCGGGTACAACCAACGCAATAAGCACTGTGTACACCGGAATACGCGCAGAACAACTCATCAATGGCGTTACAAAGATGGTTATCATGCGGTCTTTCCAGTTTTCGATCGTTCTGGCCGACATAACTGCCGGCACGGCGCAGGCAACCCCGGAAATAAGCGGCACCACACTTTTGCCATTAAGACCAAACTTGCGCATGATCTTGTCCATCATAAAGGTAACGCGGGCCATGTAGCCGGTTTCCTCCAGTATGGCAATAAAAGCAAACAGGATAGCGATCTGTGGCACAAAGACCAGCACGCCTCCCAATCCCGCAATCACACCTTCCGTTAGCAGGTCAATCAATGGCCCATCGAAATTACTTTGTATTAACCCGTTTAGCCCGGCAATGCCTTCATCTATCAGGTCCATGGGGTAGCTTGCCCAGGCAAAAATCGCCTGGAATATCATAAACAGGATAACTAAGAAGATCAGGTAACCAAATACCTTATGCGTTAAAACCTGGTCAAGTCGGTTGCTGAACTTCTCGTCTTTGGTGGCCTTCTCTACCCGCACAACATCAAGCAAAAGCTCATTTATGCGTGTATAACGCTCTATGGTTTCACTGGCCTGTAATGCTACAGAGTTAAATCCGGATTCGGCCAGCGTTTTCTCAAGCCAGGCCACGTCAGCCTCAGAAAGGAAACGGAGGTTCTTATATTGATGTGCGTAATGGAGCGCCAGGTAATCGTTAGACAGGGAGAACCTTGCCTTTATACTTTCAAGCAGCGGCTTAAGCTCCTCCGGGATATCGAAAAATGACACCCTGGTAGCCTCCAGCTGCTGGGTCATTACAATTTTAAGGGCCGCCACACCAACGCCTTTGCGGGCATTCATGGGTATAACCGGAACACCGAGCTCACGCTGCAATGCGTCAATATCTATCTTTACCCCTTCCTGCTCTGCCACATCCACCATGTTCAACGCCAATACTGCCGGTATTTTAAGGTCGGCCAGTTGCGTGAATAGCAGCAGGTTGCGCTTCAGGTTAGAAGCGTCTGCGGTAACAATAACAAGATCAGGGTAATGCTTGGAAGCTGGGTCGTAGAGCAGGTCGATTATAACACGCTCATCCAGCGACTTGGGGTACAGGCTGTAAGTGCCCGGCAAGTCGATGATCTCAGCGCGCAGGCTTGGCGTAAGCTGGCTGTAACCTGTCTTTTTATCAACTGTAACACCCGGAAAATTGCCCACTTTCTGGTTCAATCCGGTTAGCTGATTAAACAAGGATGTTTTACCAGAGTTAGGATTTCCAACCAGTGCAACCCTTACCTTGGCATGGCTTAAGGCAGTTTTTTCGGTTTTAACAATTTCAGGCTGAGTGATAACAGTCATGTACTTAGATTACTGCTTAAGCAAAATAGTCTCGGCTTCGTCTAATCTCAGCGACAGCGTGTAGTCGTTTACAATAATGGTAACGGGATCACCGAAGGGAGCGCGGCTGTTCAATTTTACTGTAGTGCCAGGTATACACCCCATCTCAAGCAGCTTTAATCCCATCTCAGGATCCTGGAGGCAACAGATCACCCCGCTCTCACCTATATTGAGGTCTCGCACACTTTTACGTCCCTCCATCTCTTCTACCTTATTTCGCACCACGCTAGCAGTTTTTATTTAGACTGTGTATAAACAATCGCAAGTTACAAGGTGTTCAAGATTAAAGCAAAAGTTTTGGTAATTTGAGGCTTTGGAAATGTGTAGATTAGGAAATTTAAAGATGGGGAGATGAGAAAATCAGGCAGATTGGAGTTTTGGAGATTAGAGATTGCGTGTTAATCTAATTTAGATGGTATTGCCACAACGACTACATCACAGATTACACTATTGCTTATCTTTGTAAAATCCTTTTCTATTGTAAATCCAGATAAAGCGTCAATATGGTCAAAAAGCTTGCACAGTTAACCCGTCTTCCTGTGTATCCCTACCTGGTGGCCATGTTTCCGGTTCTGTACGTTTTTAGCCAAAACATTGGGCTTACCAATGTGGCTACTGTGTGGCTCCCTCTTTTGATAGTGTTTATACTAACTTCAGTTACCTGGGCATTATTTTACAAGATATTTAAAGACAAACACAAATCTGGCATTCTGGCAGCAATCCTGATGCTGATGGCGCTTACCTATGGCCAGCTATACGCGGCTACAGACCAGGTATTGCTATTCGAATACGAATTGCACAAGCACCGCTACATTATGGCTGCCTGTATACTCACCTTCATTCTAGTGAGTTGGGTTCTTAAAAGTGTCTCCCGCAGCTCGGCAGCAAAGTTTGGCAAAATGGCAGGAGTTGGCTCGCTACTTTTGTTTTTAATGCCGACCATAACGCTTCTGGCTTCTTATCAACAGTCTGAAAACAGCACACACCCTGACCAAGCGAATTTTATTGAAAAGTATAAGCAAGCCACTGATATAAGCGCTGTGGCACCACCTGATGTTTACTATTTTATACTTGATGGCTACGGCCGTGAAGACATACTCCGGGATCGGCTTGGTTTCGACAATTCTGCATTTATCAGTGAGCTGGAGAAACGGGGGTTTTATGTAGCGAAGAAGAGTCATTCTAATTATTCCCAATCGCTGCTTTCTATTACCTCCTCGCTCAGTATGAATTACCTTCAGGAGTTGGCTCCGCCTTCAGAACATACAGTTAGTATGCTGCATTCTATACTAAAACACAATAGTGTAGTTAATAACTTTAAAAGATTAGGATACAAAACTGTCAATAATAACTCAGGGTACGACTTTACCAGGATAGTTAATACAGACTTGACACTATCGCCTGACTTTAGCTTCACAGAGCTGGACAACGCTGTTTACGCTAACTCCGTGGTGCCTTATTTATTTAACAATGATTTTACAGTTAAGTCCATAACTTCTGGCAAGCTGGGTTTTATTCAATCGTATATGTACGAACAGCACCGCGAGAAAGTGAAGATGGGATTGACTGAGCCGCGCACTTTGCAGATTGAAAGTAAAAAACCGGTCATGGCCTTTATACATGTTTTGCTTGCACACCCTCCTTTCGTATTCGACTCTTCCGGTGCACCAGTCACGCCAAATGCTCCGTTTTCTTTGGTTTTAACCCACAAGTTTACAGATAAACAGGCCTATACAGATTATTTTACCAAAGGGTATACAAACCAGGTAATTTACGGGAATAAGGAGTTGCTTAAAACGATAGATGCGATACAAAAGCGCAAAGGCAGGCAATCAGTTATTATTTTGCAGGGAGACCATGGTCCCTGGACAAAGCCTAGCTATGATGACATGGATGCGGCAGGTTACTCGCAGAGGATGTCGATATTAAACGCAATGTATTTCCCGGATTCAGAGGCGCACCGTGGTCTATACCCGGAAATTTCTCCGGTTAACACCTTCAGGTTTGTTTTTAATCATTATTTTGGTGCCAACTACACCCTGTTACCTGATAAGATGTTTTACTCTGCTTATGAACAGCGGTTTAACTATTATGATGTTACCGATACTATAAAATAACCTCCCATAAATGATCTTACTCTATATTGACCCAGGTTCCGGTAGTATGCTTTTCCAGCTTTTGATAGCCGGCTTGCTAGGTGCACTGTATGGCATCAAGCTGTTCTGGACACGCATTAAGCTGTTCTTCGCCAAACTCTTTCGCAAAAGGTAATATATGATAAGTCCGGCAAACAGCTCTTTCCGGGATCCGGCCGGTTATGTATACCGTGGCGAAGATGGCCACCTTTACAGAAGCGTGAGCCAAGGCTATAACGAGCAATACCGGCTTTTGATAGACAGCGGTTTGTATAAATCACTGGCAGACAAGGGATGGTTGGTCTCTCACCAGGAAATTGAAACGGAAGCCAATGGACAGCCAGTTTATACTTTATACCCTGCTGAGATCCCATTAATCTCCTATCCGTTTGAGTGGTGCTTTAGCCAGCTGAAAGAGGCCGCTTTACTGACACTTGACATACAACTGGAGGCGCTTAAGCATGGGATGTCGTTGAAGGATGCAAGTGGGTATAATGTTACTTATCACAATGGAAGGCCTGTTTTTATGGATACCCTATCTTTTGAAAAGCATACTGAAGGGCAGCCATGGAAAGCTTACAGGCAGTTCTGTCAGCATTTTTTAGCGCCTCTTGCTTTGGCAGCTTACCAATCTCCGGAACTGATCAGGCTGTTGCAAAACCACTTGGATGGTGTTCCGTTGCCATTAGCCAGCAAGCTGCTACCAGCAAAATCATACTTTTCTGTGGGCTTGTTGCTACATGTGCATCTGCACGCCAAAACACAACAGAAGTTAAGTCACAAGCAAGCCAGCACAGCATCCGTTAATAACAGCTCCAGCCAAAATGTGCTTCATCTGGTAACTAATCTTAGGGTCACTATAAGCAAGCTGGCTTGGAAACCAAAGCAAACTAACTGGGCCAACTACTACACAGAGAGCAACAACTACACCGACAGCAGCATGCAGCACAAGGAGGAGTTGGTTGAGATGTTTTTGTCAAGTATAAACGCTTCAAAAGTATGGGATATTGGTGCCAACACAGGCAAGTTCAGTGAGATTGCAGCAAAGTATGCCTCGCAGGTTATAGCAACAGATTTTGACTTTGAGGCGATTGAACTGCTATACCTTAAAACGAAGGGTAACAGAACTATACTTCCACTTGTATCGGATATTGTAAACCCAAGCCCTGCCATTGGATGGCGTAACCAAGAGAGAGCCTCCTTACTAGAGCGTATTCAGCCAGACACGATCCTGGCCTTAGCAGTGGTGCACCACCTGGCAATTGCCAATAACATACCGTTTGCTATGGTTGCCCGTTTACTGGCCTCTAAGTGTCAGCATTTAATTATAGAGTTTGTTCCTAAGGAAGACTCGCAGGTACAACGCATGCTGCAGGGCCGGGAGGATGTTTTCAATGCTTATACAGAGGAAGATTTTGCAGATACCTTCGGAAACCATTTTCATATTATTCAGAAACATCAATTAAAAGACTCCGAAAGAACTTTATACTTAATGCAGAAGCGCTAATTCAAACCTACTCCGCAAAAAACACCCGCTTTACCCGAGTGCTTACATTCGTCAGAAGCTCATAAGGAATAGTGTTGATGCGCTGCGCCAGCTCTACCAGCGTTAGTTGCGGCCCAAAAAGTATGACCTCATCGCCGGCTTTCACATCAACGCCGGTTACGTCTATCATACACATATCCATGCATACATTGCCGATGATTGGACATCTTGTACCTTTTATGATTACCTCGCCCACTCCGTTGCTAAAGCCCCTGTCGTAGCCGTCGGCGTAGCCAATGGCGATGGTAGCCGTGGTTTTATCGGTGGAAGCAATGCCTTTGCGACTATAGCCCACGGTGTCGCCCTGCTTTACATGCTTCACCTGCGAAATGGTGGTTTTAAGTATACTTACTGGCCTGAGCGCCTCCTGCTCCGAACCTGTGGCCTCCACACCATACAAGCCAATGCCAAGCCTGACCATATCCAACTGGTGCTCCGGAAAGCGCACGATGCCTGCCGAGTTCAGGATGTGTTTGATGATCGTGTACCCTAGACGCTCTTCTACTTCAGCAGCCATACTTCGGAAGGTGGCGATCTGTAGCTGCGAAAAATCGTTATGCAAGGCCTCATCGGCTCCGGCCAGGTGACTGAAGGCACTTACCACCTGCACGTTCGGGTAATGGCGCAATTGGGCAAATAGCGCGTCAAAATCTTCTTCCACGAAGCCCAGACGGTGCATGCCCGTATCCAGCTTCAGGTGTATCTTGTAGCTTTCTTCTTTCTCTGTTGATTCCAGAAAAGCAGTGAGCAGCTCCAGAGAGTATATTTCCGGCTCCAGGTTATACTGTTTTATCTTTGCAAAACTATCCGGCGATGGGTTCATGACCATAACAGGCAACGTAATGCCATTTTCACGCAGCATCACGCCCTCATCGGCATAGGCCACGGCCAGGTAATCTACCCTATGAAACTGCAGCAGATTGGCTACCTCAAAACTGCCGCTGCCGTAGGCAAAGGCTTTTACCATTACCATCAGCTTGGTTTCGGGCTTAAGTTTAGAGCGGTAGTAGTTCAGGTTATGCACCAGGGCATCCAGGTTAACCTCCAGCACGGTGCCGTGCACTTTCTGCTGAAACGCATGCACGATCTTCTCAAACTCGAACACGCGTGCGCCTTTAACCAGGATCACCTCGTTTTTGAACCGGCCCGGCGAGAACTGCTGCAGAAACTCCGGGGTAGAAGCATAAAACTCGACAGGCAGCTGAAACAGGTGTTTATACTTGCTGATAACCGGACCGATGGCAATCAGACATCCCACTCCGCGTGCCTGCACCAGTTCCGCAACTTTGCTATACAGCTTCTCCTCCTCCAGCCCAGACTCCAGCAAATCAGAAAGTATAACGGTACGTTTTCCGCGTTGTGGCTGGCTTGCCAACAGGTCAAGGGCAATGGCCAGACCGCCAAGGTCGTTGTTATAAGTATCGTCTATGAGGTAGCATCCGTTTATGGCTTCCTTCATCTCCAGGCGCATGGCCACCGGGTGCAGCTTGTCTAGTCGGTCCTGTATCTCGGCCAGTGGCAGGTTGCGGTACAATAAAAAAGCCAGGCAGTGCAACGCGTTCTCCACAGAGGCCTCGTCGGTAAACGGAATTGCCAGGCGTTGCTTTTGCCCCTTATAAGTATAAACTACAATGGTTTTATGCCCGGCGGTGGTAGTGGCTTTAATGTAAACATCAGCGTTTTTATGCTTGTGGCTCCAGGTAAAAGCCCTGATGCCATGCGCCTGAACCGCTTGCTCAATTTCCGGGTAATCGGAGCAATAAAACAACAGCTCCACTTCCGAGAAAAGCGTTATTTTTTCCTCAACCTTTTGCTGCAACGAGTCAAAACCCTCGTTATGCGCGCTGCCGATGTTTGTAAAAATTCCGAAGGTAGGTTTGATGATCTGCTGCAACTTGTGCATCTCACCGGGTTGGGAAATACCTGCCTCAAAAATGCCAAAAGTATGGTTAGGCTCCAGTTGCCAGACACTCAGTGGCACGCCCAGCTGCGAGTTATAGCTTCTCGGGCTTTTCACTACCAGTTCATCGGGACTTAATAGTTGCGCCAGCCACTCTTTTACAATGGTTTTGCCATTGCTGCCGGTTATGCCTACCAAAGGTATAGAGAACTGCTCGCGGTGCCAGGCTGCCAGTTTTTGCAGAGCCTCCAAGCCGTTGCGCACCAGCAAAATATTTGCCTCTGGCAGTTGTGTTTTTAATGTATCAGCATCGCCCTGCTCTACCACAAACTGGCGCACACCCTGCCCATACAACTGCTGTAAGTAGCGGTGTCCGTCGTTATACTTGCCCTTGATGGCGAAAAACAGCGTACCAGCCGGCTGAGAAAGTTTTCTGCTATCGGTGAGCAGGTGCACAAGCGCTGTAGGCTGTACTAACTGCACAACCTTGCCCTGTACTACTGTTGCAAGCTGGTCGAATGTAAGCATGATATCCGTTTTATACTTTTACCAAAGATAGGAGGCTGCGTTAGAAGTTAAAAAGGTATAAGGTTAAAGAGTTAGAAAGTTAAAGGGCTCCGGGGCTGCCGGGATTTTAAGTTAACAGTCGCTGTTTAACTATCAACAATCTGTACCTTTGCGCAATTTACTTTTTTACTGCGTTGGATACCGTTAACAAAAAACCATATTACGCTGCCGGCCTGAGCGCATTTATCATCTGGGGCTTTATTCCTTTCCCGCTAAAAGCCCTGGCAGCCTACCCCTCCGGACAGATCTTATACTTCAGGGTGGTGCTGTCTGTGGCGCTGCTGCTGCTGATATGCGCTTTGTTCAGGCAGAAACAGGTAAAGAACACTTATGCACTTGTAAAAAGCAGCCTGCCCACTGAAAAGCGCAAATTCATACTTTATACTTTTCTGGGTGGGGCCTTGCTTACGGTCAACTGGCTGTCGTTTATCTATGTGATCAACCACATCAACATACAAACAGGCTCTTTCTCTTACCTGCTTTGCCCTATTATTACGGCTGTACTCGGATTTATACTTTTGAAGGAGGAACTGCGACTGAACCAGTGGGTAGCCATTGCCCTGAGTGCGGTAAGTTGTGCTTTGGTTGGTTCCGGGGAAATCACCAGCCTGCTGTTTAGTTTGTTTATTGCCCTTAGCTACGCTTTTTACCTCATCACGCAGCGCATTCTAAAAGATTACGACAAGATCGTGCTGCTTACCTTGCAGCTGCTGCTTTCGTTTGCCTTTATAGGCCCGTTTTATACTTTCTTCAGTGAGGGCGCCACGATGGAGTTAGGCTATGATTTCTACTTTAATGTAGCCTTGCTAAGCGCGGTCTTTACGGTGCTGCCACTTTTCCTGAACCTTTTTGCCTTGAAGGAACTTACCTCAGGCACCATTGGCATCCTGATGTACATCAACCCAATCCTGAACTTTATAATGGCCTTTTTATACTTCGGCGAAGAAACCACCACGCTAAAAGTTCTGGCCTATATCACCATTTTTATCTCGGTAATTATCTATAATATCAACCTGAAAGGCCGAAAGAAAAGCGGCGATGGCCTGGTAATACCACCTGTGGGCACAACGGCTGTTGGCAAGTAATCACATCAAGACTGGCACATAAAAAAGCCCCGGCAATTGACTAACTGCCAGGGCTTTTTTTATACTTTAGTTTTTACTGATTTTGCTGTTTCTGTTTTCTTTTCATCTCATCCAGCTTATGCATAGCCCTTGCCGCTGAGTCCTGGTTTGGACGCATCTCACCAAAGCGGTTGGCCTGCTCTGCGGTAACAGAAGTATCGCCGATAGGTGCCGGACGAGGGTTGTTCAGGTTAGCGGCACTTTTGCTTTTCTTTACAATGGCCTCTGAAGTACTGGTATCGTCGGTGGGGTTTGAGGCTGGCCTGTCGTAGTTACAGCCAAAGCCAACAACCGCTGCAAATGCCACGGCAACCCCTGTTTTAAATATATTCGGTATTGTTTTCATGTCCGTTTTTGATTGCTTATCTGCTTATTTTTAACGGCCACGACACTAATTAGTTATACTTTAAACCCTTATAAGCTCTGCGGCGACACCTGCCCTAAAAGCCTATCCCTATCAGAAATCCGGTTCTGGCTTTATTGCCCTCCTGAAAAGAAGTAACGAAATCTACCCGCACAATTTTAAAGATATGCTCTATGCCCAGGCCCAACTCCAGGTAGTTTCTCGACTCTTTGGTGTTGAGGTAGTTCAGGCTAACCACCTCCTGCCACTTCAGCTTACGAAACAGCGGCACTTTGTTGAACAGGAAGCCATTAAAGTGATGCTCGAAGTGGCCCTCCAGGTACTTGTTGTTGGTGCTGTAACGGTAGTAGTCCAGCAGCTGGAAGCCGTTGTATGCGCCGGCAAATATGGTACGGTTGCCATTAAAATGCTTGTAATCCATCAGGCGCATATCCTCCTTACCCCAGAAAGTGCCTGTAGTTAAACTATACTCACTGGCACCAAACAAGCCAAAGCTCACATTATCGCTGATGGTAAGATTTGCCAGGTTATACTTTACATCGCCTCCCAGGGCTTTTATACTTCCACGGTAACTCAGGGTAAACCGGGGGTACTTAGAGCCGATGTTGATCTTGTCGTCGGGGTGACTGATATACTTCATACCCGGTTTAAAACTAAGGGCGGCACTCAGCGTAAGCGCCTCATGGGTTGAGAAGGAAGCATCAGCCAACTCATCGTTCACGGGCACATTCGGGGTAAACCTGCTTCCATTTTCACCGTTGCTGTCCCTGAAACTGAAATCGGTGCTGTTTTGCAAAGGTATACGCTGGGCATAGTTTACATTTGTGCTAAGGTTAAGCCCGTTCAACAGCTCTGTTCGCCACGAAACCTGCGCAAAATCACGCTGGTAAAGCTTCATGTAATTTTTCTCCCGCACCAAAGTATAAATCGTGTTCACGAAGGGCGAGATCGGGTTCAGGTTGTTGATCTGGTATACATAGCGGCCGCCCTCTACCTGTATGTTGCTGTTTTTAAAAGGGTCGTAGCTGTAGCTTAAGCGTAGCTTACCGTTCAGTTTTCCGTTGGCAAACCCATACCTAACGGTTGGCTCTATGGCATAGGCACGGCGGTCTTCAAAGCTTTTAATGTAGGCCATACGCACATCTGCCACCACACCCTCCACGGTATTGTACTGCAGTATACTTGAGCCGCCTGTAAGCCCCAGAACCGGGTCAAAACTATAGCGTTTGCGCTCATAGGTGTTGTAATAAGTATAGCCTCTCATAAAAAAGTTGCCTATGGAGGGCTTGTTGCGGATGTGGTCGATAGAGTCT
This sequence comes from Pontibacter sp. GD7, assembly GCF_058216375.1. Lineage (NCBI taxonomy): Bacteria > Pseudomonadati > Bacteroidota > Cytophagia > Cytophagales > Hymenobacteraceae > Pontibacter > Pontibacter sp. GD7. The sequence continues at coordinate 139,808 of NZ_JBYZMP010000010.1, forward strand.
TTGTATGCCTGCGAGTTTTTGATCACCTCCATGCTGTCTTTTTTGGTATAATCGCGCACTTCTTCCTGTGTCAAGGGTACCGGTCTTACCGAGGCCCAGTAGGCCGAGTCGCGTTTGTTGGCCTCTTTATCAATGGCCAGCACCTCTTTTTTAGACAGCAGCTTTTCATCGACAACCGGTTGCTGCTGCTCTGGTTCTATCTCCTTCGGTTTAACTATTTTAAACTTAGCCTTGCGTGGAGATTTTGCCTGGGCCAACGCCTCTTTTTCGGTTTCCGGATCGATTTCCTCTACCACAGGCGGCTTGCTGTAGGCTGGCTGCACTTTATACTTCGAGTATACCCCCATGGCATAGCCGCCACCTTTAAAGCCCAAACCAGCTGCCTCAAAGCTAAAGCGCTGCGATACCGGAAGCCATACATGTGCCGCCACAGGCGCATATACCTGCCGCACCCGAATCCAGTCCACAAACTCAATCCCGGCATCTTTGGTAAGCCGCAGGTCGGTGCTGTGAATGCGCCAGCTGCCGTCTACGATGTAAATGTTGCCCGAAAATACCGGGTCGTTTTTGCGGCGTGGGATAACCTTTATTTTGTTGATAGTGCGCCCGTTCTCCTCAAAAGTGCCCAGGTATTCGTAGCGGTAGAAAAACAAGGCATTGTTGGCCATCGGCGACACAAAACCACGCTCACTCAGACCCTGTACCTTCAGCAGGTTATCGTAAAAACTGATGTTCATTTCGGATGCCTGGTTAAAGCTGAAGCCTTTTTTCTGGCCACTCACTTTACTCGAGATCATCCGTTCGTGTATCTTGTTCGGCTTTTTGAAGTTGAGAACGGAAACCGACTCCGACAAGTATACTATACCGGTATCCACATCCACCACCTTTATGCCCAGCACTTTTGGCGGCACTTTGTCCAGGCGGTAAACGCCTTTCATGTATACCTGTGCCTGCCATGCGTTTACCTCGTTCTGGTGATACTTTCGTAACCGGATAGCATTGCGCATAATGGCATAAGCCGGGTCTTCGTCGGTAGCTTGCACAATTACCTCCTTTAGGTTCAGGACTTCCGGCATCAGCTGCACGTTCAACTCTTTAGTGCCATCGGTTATAATTACCTTTTCATTGCGGGCGCGGTAGCCTACATACTTAAATTCAATGGTATAAGTGCCGGGCTCCAGCTGCAATTGGTACAAACCCTGGTCGTTGGTGGCGGTTCCGCTGGCGGTTTCGTTTATGTAGATGCTGGCAAAAGGCAGGCCCTGTCCGTTTTCGTCGGTAACGCGGCCTTTAAGGATGCCGGCCCAGGCTACATCTGGCAGTAAAGTAAAAAGCGGTAGTAACAACAGGTAATAAGGGCGCATGCACTTAGCTTTTAGGATCCGGATTATTCAGGGTTGCTGCAACTGCCTTGTAACAGAAACGCCACCACCCTGAACTACAATACGAAAAGACGTAAAGATTAACCTTCTGATTGTTGGTATAACTTCAAAAAGCCACACCCTTTCGTACTGATAATGCAATTTATACTTCTAACGCTAAACGCCCTTACTTATGATTATATTTTATTAGCCAAGGCAGTGAATTTATGGTTGGCTTGAGTTTGACTCCTTCGGAGCCTGTTTTTTGGCCAGCCTGTTCTTGTAGCCTACATTCAGGATAACTCCCACCAACACCAGCGCCATACCAGCATACGACCATACGCTAAATGTTTCGCCAAAGAAGATGTAGCCCAGGAACAGCGCGTAGATGATACCAATGTAGTTAAGGGTAGCCACTTTAGAAAGCTCCTCAGACTGGTAGGCCATGGTCATGTAATATTGCGCTAGCTGGGTAAGCACTCCCACAAATATAAGTATGGGCCAGTCCCAGCCTTCAGGTTGCACCCAGTTAAAAGCGGAGTATAAACCGGTAATGGGCAGCGCCACCAACGGAAAATAGAACACGATCACCAGCGGGTGCTCCCTGGTGTTCAGCCTCCGGATCATGTTATAGGCGATTCCGGCAAACAGGGCACTTGCCACCCCCAGGCCCAGGTAGAAAGGCGAAATGCGCACATCCACCCCCTCAATTACCAGAATACCGGAAAACGAGATCAGGAAAAACAGCCACTGCCACGGCTTCACTTTCTCTTTTACTATAAAAATGCCGAGTATGGTAGTGAAGATAGGCGACAGGTATTGTATGGTAACCGCAGTGGCCAGTGGTATATGCTGTAGCGTGATGAAGAAAAGTATAAGCGCCGCAGCCCCGGCCACGCCACGCGCTATCAAAAGTCCGTGGTGGGTGCCCAGCACGCTCACGTTTTGGCGCTTCAGCATGGCCCAGCTCATCACCAGCGAAATGCCGGAGCGGAAAAGTATGATCTCCACTGCCGGTATATGCGACACCTCCTTCACGCACACGTTCATCAGCGAAAAGAAGAACGTAGACAGCAGCATGTGCTGTACTCCTTTTGATAACATACCCTACATTGTTTTCACTACAAAGGTCTGGGTTTATATGTTGCTAAAGAAGCTTTTTTAGCAGAAGTATAAAGTATAGATTCAGAACTCTGCTTTGCGGCAACTTGTTTATATTTGAGTAACCAATCATACTATTTTGGAGCGCCAGAAAAAACAGAAAACTTACACTCCCAAAGAGGCTTTGGTAAAGGCGGCAGCCTACTGTGCCTACCAGGACCGCACCCAGCAAGAGGTGCGCGACAAGCTTTATACTTATGGCCTGGAACCCGACGATGTAGAAGAGCTGATTGTGCGCCTGAGCCAGGAAAAACTGATTGACGAGGAACGCTATGCCCAAAGCTATGTGCGCGGCAAGTATGGCCTGAAAAAATGGGGCCGCCGAAAAATTATGCAGGGCCTGAAAAGCAAAGGCATATCAGACTACTGCATTAAACAGGGCATGAAAGAAATTGACCCCGAAGCATACGAGCAAAACCTGCTGCAACTGCTGGAGAAAAAGAACGCCACCGAAAAAGAAAAGAACCCGTTTGCGCGCCGCCAAAAGCTGACCTACTTTTTAATGAGCAAGGGCTATGAAGGCGACCTGGTGCAGGAGGCGATTAAGGGACTGGAGAGTTAGAGAGTTTAGGAGTTGGAGAGGTAAAAAGGATTCTCAATGTAGAGACGCAATACTTTGCATCTTTTTTTGCTGCCGCTTAGCATCCGAGCAACTCGTGGCGATGCATGACGTCAGCTTCTATGGATTCCCCTCCTCGGAGGGGCTAAGGATGGGTTCTGTATGGCCAAAGTATAAAGTATGGCCTCGGCCTTTGCATTCTTGCTTTTTCAAAGCAAAGCAGTTGAAAACTGCCACCATTTTTAGCCACATTTACGCTTACGCTAAACTTGCGGCATGGACACCCTAATAACGAATAACCAACAACTAATAACCAATAACGACATCACCGCTTAGGTGGCAGTTTTGGATTCTCAATCCTGCGTTGCTGCACCAAAACCACGCGGCGGCCGGTAATTTCTTCGAGCATCGGCTTTAGCACTTTTTCGGCGTTTTCCTGCGTCTGGCGAAGTATACCAGAGTTAAGGGCAGCTTTCTTTACATTCTGCTCGGCATATTTGTAGCTTTCCTCTACCAATGCAGCATCCTGGAAATAGGTGTTTTCCTTACTAAATACTTTAGACTTGCTGTGGTCTACTTTGTAATAGCAGATCTCTGGCTCGGGCACCCCGATCTGCACCAGCGAATCGCCTTCAAACACAATATCTGCGGCTGTTATTTTGGTAAAGTCCACGCAGCCCACGGCCTCCCCGCTAACTATAAGCACCACTTTAGAATTGGGTACAAAGCGGGACACGTTCTTCTCATACTCCACCACATCCTTAAAATTGTAGCGCACCAGTTCCATCTTGCCCAGGTCCTCTACCGAGGTTAAAACTGTGTTATAATTAACAACCACTTTAGGCTCTTTGTCGGAGGCATCGTCTCCAAAAAAGCCTTTAGCAAAACGCCAGAATAGGAACCCGGCTACCAAGACGATGATCCAGGGTATAAGTTTAATTACGAGTCGGAGTAGGGGCATGGCAGCTGCTTATCTAATACTTTTTTATGAGCGATAATCTTGTAATTTTACGCTTTTACAACTCTGTTAAGTACCAATAAGTTGCACTTGAACCCACGCTGGCTAACAATTACCCCCTCCTGCGAAAAAAAAATCCAGATAGCCTTTATAGTGCTTTGGGTAACGCTGCACCTAGTTATGTATTGGATACATGGTGTCAGGACGACTGATGACACGAAGCATTTTCTAAACTATGCTGCCAACATACTTGAGAATAACACACTTGCTGATAACTACTATTTGAAGTATGCAGGGTACCCCGTTTTCCTGGCTCTACTGTTCAAATTAGGCTTAGGTCTCAGCGGAGTCGTCTTTTTTCAGACGCTTTTGTCAGGCTTTGCAACCATACTTTTCTATAAAGCTACACGAAAGCTAGCCGGCAATGCAATAGCTCCCATAGTGGCTACTTTTATACTTATTGTATGGTACGACCTGCAGTTTTTCCATGCTTTCATACTTACAGAGTCGCTTTATATCAGCTTAATGTTGATCTCTTTCTATTTGCTGGTAAGAGCTAGGAATGTAATGCAGTCTGTGTGGGCTCTTCCTTTTGTTATACTGGTAGCTTTAATCCGGCCAAACGGCTTTATTGCTGTTGTGGCATACCTGGGCTACCAGATGGCAATAGCCTATCAAGCTGCACCTAGCAAAAAAGCTAAAATAACTTTGCTTATGTTTGTGGTAGCGGTTCCGGTAGCAGCTGTTGTTGTTGTAGATCAGTATTTGCTAACCGGCTTTACTATAGTAGAGACTTATGAAAAGGGAGAGGTAATTTATTTGTACAGAGATTTACTTGTATACCCAGATAAGCCAATTATTGTGCCTCCGGCAGAGGTATCGCCGCTTACCAAGATGTTTCTTTTTGTGCGTGACAACACGTCATACTTCTTCCGCATGTCGGCTTGGAGGTTCTTTCTTTTCTGGGGAAATGTAAAGCCTTTTTTCTCAACCCTACACAATCTTGTTATTGGCGGAGTATTATACCCACTGTACTTCTTTACTGTAAAAGCCATGGCCGATACCAAAAGAATGCCAGTGCCGCTAACTGTGTTTGTGGCTTCCCTGTTACTGCAGCAGTGTTTTATTACCACCGTAACAAGCGAAGACTGGATGGGGCGCTTTTTGATGAGTGTCGTGTCCTTTGTGTTCATGTTCGGCAGCATTGGCCTTAGCTGGCAGCTGGAAAAATGGCGGGCAAAGTATAAAACTGCGTCTAAAGCTGCAGTCCCAGCCGCTCCCTGAAACCCGCATTACCCTGTAGTCCGCCAGTGTGCACGGCTACGATGGTGCTGCCTTTTTCAAAGTAACCTCGCTTGATCAAATCGTACAGGCCATACATCATTTTACCAGTGTAGATGGGCTCCAGCGGAATCTGGTGCTGCTCCTGGAATTGCTGAATAAACGCCACCAGCTCCGGCTTTACTTTGGCATAGCCTCCGAAATGATAATCTGTAACAAGCTGCCAGTTGCTATACTTTTGCCCAGAGTAATTGTACACGAGTTCTTCTATCTCCTGCTGCAGAAACTCGCCTCCCTTTAGGGCCGGAAAGCCCAACACCTGCTTCTCTCCTGCCAGTCCGGCAATGATGCCTGCTATGGTTCCTCCTGTACCAGAAGCACAGCAGATATAGTCGTAGTTTATGTTTATTTCCTGAACAATCTCGGTACAGCCTTTTACAGCCAGGTTATTGGTGCCACCTTCCGGAATGATATAGGGGTTGTCGAATCGTGTTGCTAGTTCCTCAAGAAAAACTTTGTCTTGTTTGTGCCTATACTTTTCACGGGAGATGTAGTGCAGCTCCATGTCACAGGATGTTGCAAAGCTTAAGGTTGGATTTAGGGGCAGGTGCTCTTCTCCCCTGATGATGCCGATGGTTTTGAAGCCATACGCTTTGCCAGCCGCTGCCGTGGCGGCTATGTGATTAGAATAGGCACCGCCAAAAGTTAGAAGTGTGCTTTTCTGCTGCTCTCTAGCGGCCTGCAGGTTATACTTTAGCTTGCGCCACTTATTACCCGAGATGTGTGGATGCAGCAGGTCCTCACGCTTTATCCAGAGCGTAACTTCATGTGCTTCCAGCAGCGGGTCTTTTAGCTTTTGCAGTGGGGCTTCCATAGTGTAAAGGTACGCACTTATTCCTGATGCTGAGTTGTGGTCCTAAACATCGTAGAGTTCTGGCCTGCATTATGTTTCAGATTTCTCCCGTTGGTCGAAATGACAGTGTACCTAGAGTACAAAAAAGAAGCCCCAGCGTTAACTGAGGCCTCCATTTATACTTTAAACTTCAAACTCTTAACTTTTAACTTTATCAACTATCTCCTCCCGCTGCTTTTTCTTAACACCGTAGGCAATAGCACCCAGCACTACCAGAATCAGTAAAATAGACGAAACCATAGAGATGGTATTGCCCATAAAGTATGATTTAGGCGCAAACTTAAACTCGATAGTATGTTTACCGGCCGGCACCTGCATGGCACGCAGAATGTAGTTGGCACGGATGTGGTCCACTGGTTCGTCATCCAGGAAAGCTTGCCAGCCATCTGCATAGTATACTTCTGAGAAAACAACCATACCCTCCTGCGCTGCCTGGTATTCATACTTCAGGTAGTTCGGGTTATACTCTACCAGTTCAATATTGGCATTATCAGCAGTATAGTTCTGCTTTTGTACCGGGAATTTCGTTACGTCAACCACCGCTGTTTTAGAGGCATCAAAATCACCAATGGCCTCCAGTTCTGCATCAGGGGTTTGCACCGGCTTCACCTTCTCCACAAACCAGGCATTACCCAAGGCTCCCGGCACTCGCTGTACAGGTTGTTGTTGGTCGCCGGTAATAGCATAACGGGTATTCAGCATGCGGTATACTTCCAGGTTATTCTGAGAGATATGGCGGTCTATTACATCCTGGTAGCGACGCAGCTTGGCTCCATGGTACCCGCCAATCGATTTATGGAAGTATGAGGTGCGGGCATCGTTAAACGGATTTGGCAAGTAGATCACACGGTAGCTCAGGTCCTTGTCCTGCAGAATCATCTGGTCGGCCTGCGTTGGCTGGAAGTAGTTTGCCACCACTTGTCTTTGGAAATCATCGTTGTTCAGGTAACGCTTGTCCACCATCCACAGGTCAGCAAGTATAAGCAAGCCCACACCAGCCATAGCTACAGTAGCCGATATTTTGTTCTTTACAAAAAAGTATAGCAAGCCCGCCGCTAGAAGTATAAATACAAGAGAACGCAGGGCATCAGAACGCATCATCCCTTCGCGGTCAGCACGGATGGCATCGATCGGGAACTGCGCCTGCATCAGTTGCTGGTCTACTGGGGATGTGAAGCTAGCCGTGCCGGCAAAAAGCCAAACCAGTAAGCAAATGCCTCCGGTTATACCTCCTGAAATCAGTAGTTTTCTGTCAAGGTCTTTGATCTGACCATAATCTTTGAACAGTCTCCACAATGCCAGCATAGCCAAAAACGGTATCGTGATCTGGGCAATAACCAACGCCGACGACACCGCCCTGAACTTGTTGTATAGCGGGAAGTAGTCGAACATGAAGTAGTTGAACGCCTCGAAGTTTTTACCCCAGGCCAGCACAATGGAAAGTATGGTACCTGCCACCAGCCAGCTCGTCCAACGGCGATCCACTATGAAAAGCCCCAGCACAAACAAAAATACCACAATGGCACCCACATAAACCGGGCCGCTGGTCATGGGCTGAGGGCCCCAGTACATTGGCAGGCCTTGCTTCACGATCTGCTCGGCCTGCACCGGCGGCGCACCCAATTTAAGTAAAGCGTTGTATGTCTCGGAGTCGGTATCTAAAGAGGCGCTGCTGCTGCCTCCGTAGAAGTCAGGTATCAGCAGCGTAATGGTTTCGCTAACGCCGTAGCTCCAGTTAAATGCATACTCACGGTCCAGACCGCTGCCCACATTCTCGCCGCTGTTTGGCTGCGTAAGCTCCGATTTGCCCCTGATGCTATGCTTGCTGTATTCGGCGGTAGTATAAAGCCTGCCGAAGTTTACGCCCACTGCAAGTATGGCTGCAATGGCCAGCACAGCACCGCGTTTAAGCAGCTCTGCTATGGTGCCGTTCTTTACTGTAAACCCAACCTCCACAACACCAAACACGATGATCAAAAGCAGCATGTAATAGGTCATCTGCAAATGGTTAAAATGCAGGTTCAGCGTAAGGCCTAGCGCAAACAGTGCGGCACCCAGCCACAGGTTGCGGCGCAGCGCCACAATAATGCCAGCCAGCACCATCGGTATGTAAGCAATGGTAAGCGATTTGGTGTTATGCCCCGCCTCCAGAATAATGATGTTGTAGGAGGTAAACGCAAAGGCGACAGCCCCTATGATAGACAACCACGAGCTCATGCCCATGGCTACAAATAGGATATAAGCGCAAAGCAGCGTAATGAAGATATTACCCGCCAGCGCAGGCATGTCGAAGGTAAGTATACTATGGATTACACCAGACCAGTCGCCGGGATAGCGGGTGTTGATAAGGTAAGAAGGCATGCCACTGAACATGGAGTTTGTCCAGAGGGCCTCTTCGCCGGTTCGTTCACGGTAGTCCTGTATCTCTTTGGCTCCGCCTTTAAACTGCAGGATGTCGTGTTGCGAAAGGCCTTTGTCTTCGAACAGAACCGGCGCAAAGTAAACTGCCGTCAGAAGTAAAAAAACTGCTACAGCAATAATGTGTGGGAGCACATCACGCTTGAAGTTGAAGGGTGTTGTCATATCTTTCAAAATCCTAAAAACAGGAGTTGAAAGATACTAGATTTATTTTACTTCTTCATAATCCACATACTCACCGCCATCGAAATCCTTGCGGTCTTTCTGGTCTGGTATGTAGTCTATTTTAACGCCTCCTTTGGTTTTGCCGTTGTTCTGGCTGTTGTTTTTGTGAAAATCCTGGTAAGCCTGTTGCTGCTGCTTCATGTTGGAGTAAAAGAACGTGCCGTTGCGAAGGCTCTTCTTCAAGAACATACCGATCAGGAACCTGAACAACACAGGGGCCACCATCCGGATGAAAAAGATAATAAGTAGGGTAACGAATATGAATTTGATCATGCTAATGCTTGCTTAAAGGATTTACTGCCGAAACAGTACTTATTCCATTATACAATTCTCTTGCCAACGTTTTGTGTATGACGTTTTGGCGTAGTATTGCAAAGATAAGAAGTATAGTTGTTTAATGCTTAGGAGTGTGGGTTAGTTCCGGAGTTGTTTGTGGAGTAGGATTATACTTCCAGCTTTAAATAGTAATTCAAAATCTGAATTCTTGCTTTTCTATCTATCTGGCTGTATTTCTCGGTCTTATTAACTTATTGTTTTATAGTTTGCTTTGGTGCGCTCAAGGCCGCGTGGCCTCGCCCTTGGCCATCGCGCTGCTTTCGCTTCCTTAGCTCCTGACGTCGCAATGCCTCGCTGAAGCTCGTCACCGGAACCTCTCGAGGCGCTCAGTCCAAGGACTGGGATGGACACTTCTTCGTAGGCGCCTGTCGCGACTGGCTAGCAAGTATAAATTAGTAATGGCAGAAGTTCCCCGCCTTGGACAAGGAGGGGATTAAGGGGTGGTTTGACCCGGCATTGTGGAAATTCCCCTCTCGAGAGGGGGCAGGGGTGTGTAATCGTCTGCAGAAACTCCCCCTCCTGTTTTTAGGAGGGGCTAGGGGAGGTAATTCCCCTCTTGAGAGGGGCGCAGGGGTGTGTCAATCGTATGCAGAAAACCCACAAAACCAGTCTGGAGACTCGCACCCACCAAGCGGCACCAGCTGGATGCTGGCGCCAGACAGAGTAGCAAATCCCGTGTTATTAGGGCCGGGGTGAGGTATTACCTTCCCTTGCCGAAGCTGGCCTGCAAGCCAAGCGATGGGATGAAGGTTAGCCCGGAGAAGCTGTGGCTGATATTGTTCAGCAGATTGTAAGTACCATAGTCCTGGTAATAGATAGTGATGGCAGGCACCAGGTAAACATACTTAAAGCCTATTCTGGCATTGGCAAACAGGCCGTAAGAGCCGAAGCTGTTAGTCTCCATCAGTGGATTTACCCTATCCACTTCGCCTCCCACTTTTTTAAAGAGCTTGCCCGGTTCAAAGCCATACTTGATAAAAGTGTGGTTGTACACTGCGCCAAAAGCTATACTTCCCTTTTCTTCCTCAGGACCAAAAGACTTGCTAAAGATCAATGGCACGGATATGTCTTTACGCTTGGCAGTAAACATTAATACAGGCTGTAGTTTATCCAGGAACAGTTTGTCTACCCACTCTGAACTTTGCCCGGCATACTGCAAGCCAATGCTACCATACCACTCGCCAACTCCCGGGTTCTCAGGAGTGCCCACAGGGCCTAAAAACTGGTACTGCGTATCGAACACATGCACCCCGGATGCATACTTATAGCCAACATCTACACGGGGAGCCAGGCCGTAACGCAGGTAAAAGTCAAATGTGGGGCCTACGGGATCAAGCGCGTAAGCCAGCAGCGCCTTAGTTGCAGTTTCAATCTCTTTATCGTAGAACACGGAGTCTTTCTTGGCAATGGCGTCCACAGTGGCCTTTGCAATATCGTCCAGTTGCCCGATCGGCTCGGTGGCAATGTTGCCGCCAAAGTTGATACCTGCTTTAAACTTGCCCGGGGCCGTTACCTTACCAGAGTTAATTACTGCACGCGGGGCAGTACAGCCAGCCGCCAGAACTATCAGAAGCAAAAAAGCACATACTGACTTGCCCTTCCAAAGTATACTTCCTTTCATAACTAAAAACTTAACAAAAACTTTCTCTACGGTTTACTTGCCTTCCCGGCGCTGTTTGCACATCAATTATCCGGCCATGTTTGGCTCCGAATCAACATTACGGTCAAATTCAAAAAAAGAAAAGCCCTCCCCTGTTTTAAGGGAGGACTTAACTATACTTTATATTTACCCTCTGCTGTTTTTAGGCGGGGGTAGGAAAGGGTTACTTACTCAGGTATAAATTCCGCTCGGAGTATACTTTGGTAAAATAGTCATCGTACAAGTCATCGATAAAGTATATCGCCTCGCCTGTTGACTTCATCTCCGGACCGAGCTCCTTGTTCACTTCCGGGAACTTGTTGTATGAGAATACCGGCACTTTTATGGCGTATCCCTCTCTGTGCGGGTTAAACTTGAAGTCTTTCACCTTAGCGTGCCCCAGCATGATTTTGGTAGCATAATTGATATATGGCTCACGGTATGCCTTGGCAATGAACGGGAACGTACGCGATGCACGTGGGTTAGCCTCGATAATGTATACTACCTCATCTTTGATCGCAAACTGTATGTTTATTACACCAACAGTGTTCAGGGCAACGGCAATCTTTTTGGTGTGCTCCTCGATCTGCTTCATCACGTTTTCGCTCAGGTCAAACGGAGGAAGTACTGCGTATGAGTCGCCGGAATGAATACCTGCCGGCTCGATGTGCTCCATGATACCGCAGATGTACACATCCTCACCGTCGCAGATCGCATCGGCCTCTGCTTCAATGGCATTGTCAAGGAAGTGGTCAAGCAGCACTTTGTTACCCGGATGATCTTTCAGCAGGTCAATTACGTGGGCCTCCAGTTCCTTGTCGTTGATCACGATCTTCATGTTCTGGCCACCCAGTACGTAGCTAGGACGCACCAACAGCGGGAACTTCAGTTCTTTGCTAAGCTCAATTGCTTCCTCAGCAGTCTCGATAACCGCAAATGGCGGGTAAGGTATACCCAGATCACGCAGCAGCGAAGAGAAAGAACCACGATCCTCAGCAAGGTCAAGGGCCTGGTAGCTGGTACCCATTACTTTAATACCGTAGCGATCCAGTTTCTCGGCCAGCTTCAGGGCAGTTTGTCCGCCCAGCTGCACAATTACGCCTTCTGGCTTCTCATGCAAAATGATCTCGTAGATATGCTCCCAGAACACCGGCTCAAAGTATAGCTTGTCCGAAATATCGAAGTCTGTACTTACCGTTTCAGGGTTACAGTTGATCATGATGGTTTCGTAGCCGCACTCTTTGGCAGCCAGCACACCATGCACGCAGCTGTAGTCGAACTCAATGCCCTGACCGATTCGGTTCGGACCAGAACCAAGCACCACTACTTTTTTCTTATCCGTAACAACGCTTTCGTTCTCGCCCTCAAATGTGCTGTAGAAGTATGGCGTTTTGGCCTCGAACTCGGCAGCACAGGTATCCACCATTTTGTAGACACGTCTGAGGCCCAGCTCCTGGCGCACGTTAAATACTTCACTCTCTTTGCAACGCAGCAAATGGGCAATTTGCCTGTCGGCGTAGCCTTTAACTTTCGCCTCTTTGAGCAACTCTGCAGGCAGCGTAGAAAGGTTATACTTTTCAATTTCCTTCTCCAGCATATCCAGTTCCTCGATCTGCGCCAGGAACCATGGGTCGATCTTGGTCAGGTTTTGGATGGTGCTGGTAGGGATACCGATGCGCATGGCATCTTTTATACTGAACAGCCTGTTCCAGCTTGGATTTTTCAGACTGTCGATCAGGTAGTTGTAGTCGGTTTTCTCTTTTCCGTCAGCACCCAGGCCGTTGCGCTTTATCTCTAAGCTCTGGCAAGCCTTCTGCAACGCCTCCTGGAAGGTACGGCCAATGCCCATCACCTCACCCACCGACTTCATCTGCAGGCCCAGCGTGCGGTTCACACCCGGGAATTTGTCGAAGTTCCAGCGAGGGATCTTCACGATCACGTAGTCCAGGGCTGGCTCAAAGTATGCCGAGGTTGTTTTGGTGATGGCGTTTTTCAGCTCATCCAGGTTATAGCCAATGGCCAGTTTGGCCGCAATTTTCGCGATTGGGTAACCCGTGGCTTTAGAAGCCAGGGCCGATGAACGCGACACGCGTGGGTTAATTTCGATGGCAATGATGGTGTCATCATCAGGGTTTACAGAGAACTGCACGTTACAGCCGCCCGCAAACTGCCCGATGCCGTTCATCATCTTGATGGCCAGGTCGCGCATCTGCTGGTACACCGTGTCTGGCAATGTCATGGCCGGGGCCACTGTGATAGAGTCGCCGGTATGCACGCCCATTGGATCGAAGTTCTCGATAGAACAGATGATGATCACGTTGCCGATGTTGTCGCGCAGCAGCTCCAGCTCATACTCTTTCCAGCCAAGTATACTTTGCTCGATAAGCACCTCGTGTACCGGGCTTGCGTGCAGGCCACGGGTAAGGGCAGCGTCGAACTCCTCAGGTGTGTTTACGAAGCCGCCGCCGTAGCCGCCCAGCGTAAACGAAGGGCGGATTACCAGCGGGAAACCGATCTCCTGCGCAATTTCTTTACCTTCCAGAAACGAAGTGGCCGTCTCGCCTTTACAAACGTTAACGCCAAGCTCCAGCATTTTCAGTCGGAACTCCTCACGGTCTTCGGTAGTCTCGATGGCTTTGATATCCACCCCGATGATTTTTACGCCATACTTTTGCCAAATGCCCGCTTTATCGCAGTCAATTGCCAGGTTAAGAGCGGTTTGCCCACCCATAGTAGGCAGCACGGCATCTATCTTATGCTTTTCTAAGATCTCTATTATATACTTTTTCTCCAGTGGCTTCAGGTAAACATGGTCTGCCGTAACCGGGTCGGTCATGATAGTAGCCGGGTTGGAGTTGATAAGTATAACCTCTATCCCCTCTTCGCGGAGCGAACGGGCAGCCTGGGAGCCGGAGTAATCGAATTCACAAGCCTGACCAATAATGATAGGCCCGGAGCCAATGATCAGTACAGATTTAATGGAGGTGTCTTTAGGCATGGTGTGGTATGTATAAATTGCCCAAAGTTAGTGTAAAATGTTGGGGGGTACAAAAGAAAAATGTGCTTTATCTGTTTTGCCCCCTCCTGTATGGCTATACCTGACCTGCTAACAGATGCTTGTTTATTCTTAAAACCCCTCAGAACATAGCAGGGTGCGCACTTTATACTTAGGCTATTACCCGATCACGGTTCTACAGAGTGCTTTATTGCAGCATCCGGGCACAAACAATTACTACACCGTACGTAAACTATACTTACAGACCTATTAGATAAAAAAATGAAAGATCCGAAAGAAGACGATATCATCACAAACGCTGATGAAAGCAAGCGCCTGCCAGACGAGAACCCTGAGCCATTGGAAGGTGTCAAGAAAGACGAGACAGAAATTAAGTCCGTGGACATAATGGACGACGAGTACGAAGGCAAAGAAGAAGCCGGAAATGTTGCTGCGAAAAACGAAGAAGACACACGAAAGTTGGACGGCAGCAACGCAAATAATCTGCGTACAAAGTAGCATACTCTGGTTAAAAGCCTTTCACGCTCAGTACAGGCCGTGAAAGGCTTTTTTTAACACCCCCCTAAATTGCATCACTCCCCTACCAACACATTTCCATAACACAGGAGAAATGCGTTAAAACAACAATGTTATTATTATGATTTTTTATGTTAAAAATTTGATTTTAAGATATTAATTAGTATCATTACTATATGTAAAAATCAAACTATAAATCTGCTCCAGATGATATGTTTCGACTCAGAATATCTGCACGTTGAGCTTTATGAGGGACCTAATGTATTGGTTTCGCAGTGGTATGGCAAATGCACCAGCCAGCAGTACCGCGAAGCCTTGTTAAGGTTTAACTCTTACGTAAGGCTTTATAATGTGCGCTATGCCATTGCCGACAGGCGGTTGCTACCTGCTTTGGCACCCGAAGATGTTGATTGGACAACAAACGAGTTTTTAGAGTTATTCTCTCAGTTACCATTAAAACGCTTTGCCATACTTAATTCCTTTGATGAAGATGCTGTCATAGACTTCACCCGCCTGGCTCATAGCAAGCGTTTCCCTGTTCCCTTCGAGATACAGGAGTTTGAAGACCTGACCTCTGCCTACGACTGGCTGGTTTCTGTAGAGGCCTAAGTTCAGATCATCGGCGAACCAGTTTCTGGCAAACGTCTTTTCAGTTCTATTACCTGATTTCCTACTCTTACTTCTTACTTCCGGGTAAGTTCTCACCGAATACAAGTACAATTGCAACGAAAACGGTATATTAGGGTACTGTTTGAACACGTTGTACATGATAAAACCTTACATGTTGGTTGCCTGCCTGCTATTGCCCTTGCACTTGCTTTGGGCAAGCCCTTCCGATACCCTGCTGTTGCAGCAGCACGTAACGCGGCTTACCGGTACGGCAAAAGCCAGAAACCACCAGAATTTAACAGAACTAAACCAGGCCGCCGACTACATTAAGGCTGAGTTTTCCAGGTTAAACGGCCATACCCGCGAACAGGCATACGTTGTGGACGGGGACACATTCCGCAATATTATTTTTACAGCCGGCCCCGCAAATGCACCACGGCTTGTGATAGGTGCCCACTACGATGTATGTGGCAACCAGCCAGGCGCCGACGACAATGCCAGCGGCGTGGCAGGATTGCTGGAACTGGCAAGGCTCCTGCAAAACCATACTTTGCCCTTCCTGATAGAGTTTGTAGCTTATACTTTAGAAGAGCCGCCATACTTCCGCACCACACACATGGGCAGCTATGTACATGCCGAAAGTCTGGCCAAACAAAAAGCGGAGGTAATAGGCATGGTGTCGCTGGAGATGATCGGTTACTTTAAAGATGAAAAAGGTACGCAGCAATACCCAATAGCCCCTATGAAAGCTTTTTACGGCACCAAAGGAAATTACATTGCCGTAGTGCAACGCTTTGGCAACGGCAGGTTCGGCCGCAGTTTCCTGCGTGATTTTAACCGCGCTGCCAACCTGCCGGTAAAATCGCTTAAGGCGCCTGCCGCTATACCCGGCGTAGATTTCTCTGATCACCTTAATTACTGGCATTTCGGGTTCAGTGCCCTGATGATCACCGATACCTCTTTCTACAGAAACAAAAACTACCATCAGCCCACCGACACAGTTCATACCCTGGATTTTGCGCGGATGGCTGACGTGGTAAACGGAGTTTATAAAACCATACTTTCCTTCAGGTCCTGACTTAAATGCTTTACACTATACTTAAACTTATTTACCAGGCTGGCCTGTGGGTATTCTTCAGGAAACTTGAGGCCCGCAACCGCCACCTGATCCCGGACAAAGGGCCGTTGCTGGTCGTATCCAATCACCCTAATACCTTCATGGACCCCATTGTGGCGGCCTCGTTGCTGAAGCAGCCGGTATACTTTATTGCCAAAAGCACTGTGTTTGGGGGCAAGTTCCAGAATTGGATGTTGCGCCAGATGCACCTTATCCCGATAAATCGCCGCGAAGACAGTCCAGAGCAGCCAGTAAGCAACGAGGAAGCTTTTGCAGCCAGCTTCAAGGCACTAAGGCAAGGGAAAACCATACTTATATTTCCGGAAGGCAACAGTTTTAACCAGCGCCGCCTGCGTAAGATAAAAACCGGCACTGCACGCATAGCGTTGGGCGTAGAGGCAGAGAACCAGAGCCTGCTTGGCCTTAAAATTCTGCCCGTGGGACTAAACTACTCAGCTCCTACCCGATTCCGCAGCGAGGTTTTCGTAAATTTTGGTGAGCCGATCTCAGTTGACAAGTATAGCCAGGCATTTGAGCAAGACCCGCAGGGCACCGTGCTGGCTTTAACCGAAGATATCAGGCACAGCCTGGAGAAACTCATCATCCATACCCCAACCGACGAAGAGGATGAACTGGCACGGCAGGTAGAGTTACTTTATAAAGAAAAAATTGCGGCAGCGGCACCCAGCAACGCGCCGCCACATGAGCACAGCTTTATACTTAGTCGTGCCATTGTAAAAAGTATAAACTACTTTAGCCAGACAGCGCCTGCACGCGTAGCCACCTTAAAGCACAACATCAGCAACTACATGCTGCAGCTGAAAAGACTACAGCTTCGCGATGCCATATTGGGTATGGGGCACCAGGATATCGTCCGGAGGAGCATGATGGGGCTATTGTTTATGGTGGTGGGATTTCCGGTGTACGTATACGGGTTGGTGCACAACTACCTGCCCTACATTATACCTTCTAAAGTTGCCCGGGCTGTAACAAAGGAAGAAGAGTGGTATGCCCCTATCATGCTGACCACCGGCATCTTTAGTTTCCCTGTTTTCTATGCCTTGGAGATATGGCTGGTAGCATACTGGTTCGATGTTGGTTTGCCATGGCTGATGTTGTATGCTTTCAGCCTGCCCTTGAGCGGCTTTTTTACGCTGGCCTACTGGAACAAGCTGGTGCGCACGCAAGAGCACTGGCTGCTGCTTCGCCTGTTCTTCAAGCGCCAGCACGTGGTAGATAACTTGCGGGCACAGCGCACCGCCATACTAACAGAGCTCGAACAGGCAAGGCAAGACTACCTGCAGCAACGCCAGGAGCCAGCCTCCTGAAAGCAGTTTATCTATTTAACCCTGTGCTTCGTAAAATAAGCAGACCAATATTCGAAACAATGAAAAGAACATATGCATTTATACTTGCCGGCACTCTGCTGGCTGCCACAACACTAACTGGCTGCGATACCGACACCACCACAGGCGTAGACGTGGAAACTACAGAAAATGAAGTGGATGGCCGCATGAACGAAGAATCGGAGGGCGACACGACCAATGAGAATATCAGCCCACTAGACACTGCTGCAACGCAGGAAACGACAGTGCCAACCATGTAATGCAGCTATAAAAAAAAAGCGGGGCCGGCTAAGTTTTAGCCGGCCCCGCTTTTTTTCGGTTAACTCAAGTTGCGATTAACCCAGCCCTAAAGAGCTGCGTTCGTTAGCTTAAAATGTTCGTTTTGGCTAGTCCAGAGGAGGGGAATTTTGTTCGTGCATGTAATTCCCCTCTTGAGAGGGGTGCAGGGGTTTGTTTACACCTGCCTGGTTTATCATATACTGCAACTTGAGTTAGTTAACCTTCTTCGTCCTCGCTGAGGGCGTAGCCCAAAGCTGCGGCCACCAGACCTCCTAAAAGGTAATAGCCCACCGTCATCAGCTGCGTTTGTGTGGTTCTGTTACTTGGTGCCTCTCCCAAACCTAACGGCCCGGGCAAGTATACCGCACCCAACCCGGCCGCAGCTCCCAGTGCGGCGCCACGCCACCAGGCATTGCTACCAGTACCCGCCAGGCTATAATAAAGCGAGTTGGACACCATATCACCGGCCAGTGCCCAGGTATGCAGCTCATCTTTATCCTGCGGGGGCTCTGCATCGGCTTTTGTCATTAGTTTTTCAATGGAGCGCATCCCCAGCACATCCATCCGGGGGGCATTGGGCACAAATCTGCGCATGGTTTCGTGCACCAGGGTAAGCGCCACAGCGCCTGCAAGGCCACCTGCCATGGCTTTTAATACGTTGTTCATAGCTTATACTTTATGGTTTAAAATCGGCTTATACTTTAACTGATGCACCATGCAAAGGTTATACTTCATGCCATCCTGCTTAATCTACCACCTTCATGATGAGTGCCTCCACGCTGTCTTTGCCTATCTTTCTTTCATCAGAGGGGCTGTCATATACCACCAGCACATGTTTTTCATCAAAAACGGCCAGGCCCTCGGCTTTGTCTTTACCGGAATTCTCGCCGGTGCCGTAGGGCACTTCGTGTAAGCGCTCCAGCTCGTTGTGGTGCACCATGTGCTCCGATCTGCCTACCAATGCCCCTGGCCACCTGTAGATAACGATTACCCCGTCCAGGTCCATGGTGGGGCCGGCCAGAATGTAGAGATCATCCCCGAAAACACGCAGCTCCCGGATGCCTTTGCCGCGCAGGTTCAGGAAATGCTTTTTATACCGGTGCTCGCCAGCCAGTTTTTTCAGATGAAGTCGGCCTTCCTTGTCCTCTTCAAGTTCGAGTTCCAGCACTATGGCCCAGCCCCGAAGCACAGGTCCACGCAAACCCAGGTAAATACGCTTACCATACGTGGCCAAGCCCTCAATATCAAAGCCATTGTCTTTGCCAGGTATACTCAGGAAAGGTCCTATGTGCTCATCTTCCTGCAGCGCTTCCGTTAACAAGCTGCTTGTTGTATCGCCGTGTAGTTGCGCGGCCCTGAGTTTGTGCCCCGGCTGTTCAGGGTCCTCTGCCTCTTTGTGCAACTCGTAGTGCCCTGTTTCCTCGTTTTTGATGATCGGGATACGTGCCAGCACATACCGGTTCGGGTCAGTGGCTACTTTTGCCAGGCGCTGCATCTGCTTTTTTATACTTTGATGGCGCTTCGGCTTCTTTCGTTTCAGGCTGTGAGAGCCAATGATCCAGAGGTAGCCGTTGGCAGTACCAATGCCTTCAATGTCTATTTCGCTTTTGTCTTTGGCAGGCAGGTCCAGGTATTTGGCTAGTTCAAAAGAAGTATGGTTGGCAAAAGAGCCGTCTTTCTGCAAGGTTAACCGCTCAATGGTGGTTCTCTCATCGCAGCACAACCACAGGTCGCCTTCGGTGCGCAGGGCAGCCGATAGCCCGTCGCGCACGTGCTTGTCGTGTAAAACACTAAGCTCAGGGTTAAAATGAAGTATAACTTTTTTTGCCATGCCTGATCATTTTACTGAAGTATACTATTACGTGGATATCTGCGTGCAGTATAGCTGCTTTAGGCATAAACGCTGCTACTATACTTTACAAAAAAACAGGCGCCAGACATTATTGCCTGGCGCCTGCGCTCTATATGCTGTTACGGTTCTATCTTGGGCTGATATTTGGCGAACCGCCTTTATTTTTCTTGGTCTTGTTTTTAGAGGCTAGTGAGCTCACTTTGTTTTTAAGCTGTGCCTTATTTTTGGATCCCATTGCCAGCCAGCCTGCTCCTAGTGCCAACAAAGAACCGCCAATAACTTTCTGAGTAGTTGACAGGCTATTTACCTTCTGCATGGCTGTGTTGCCAAATTGCTGAAGCTTGTCCTGAATATCCTTCATTCCACCCTGTCCGGTTGTAGCCTGCTGGCTGCTGCGGCCCTGTGCCGAACCAGTATTTCCAGTGCTTTTGTTTGACTGGTTAAACTGCGAAGACTGAGAAGAACCTGATATAGAGGAACTGCTTGAGCTACCAAAATTACCTGATTCTTTATTTTGTGAGGCGCTTGCAGATGGGTTGCTGCTTGATGAGCTCTGCATGCTGCTCTGAGACGAAGTTGATGTTTTATTGCTAGGGTTATTCTGTTTGTTTTCCATGACCTATAAATAATTAAAGTTAAATCTTTATTTTATCCAATAAAAAGCCTTTCCAGCGGTAAAAGCTTAAAAGGCTCTAGATATATTCTATCGCGAAATTTTATCGGAAGGTTACGTTTTCAATGCTTAAAAAAGACACACAGCAACATAATTGTTTAGTAGGTTAAAGTATAACCAACCTAACTTATATGATTTAAAGCGCACTGCTGCCACTTTATTTAGTGCAATATTGAGGCAATCAGAGTTGCAGGGCTTTTAGCTTAACAAGCGCCTCCGATATCTTCTCCCACTGTTTTGGGTCCTCTGCTTTTTCCCTTGCCTTGGCCTCATTTTTATAAAAAGCCATTACATTTTCCCTTAGGTCCGTGCTCATGTGCTTAAAATCCTTGTCCGAATTCTTGAGCAAAAGCTTTTCGTATGTTTCATCGGCCAGTTTGTAGTCGCCTATTGCAATGGGCTTGCCGGTATCGAGTTGCAGGTTGCGCAGGTTTGGCTTTGGGTTGCTCTCCAGTTGCTTCAGTTTTACGCTGTAGGCATCAACCGTTTTATTAAAGCTTTCCATAAAGTATTTTTCTGCCTCTGGCGGTGGCGGCACCAAAGCTAACGGTTTTAAAGGCCCTATCTTAGGCAATACCCTGATTATACTTGCCGTGAAGCGTGTAAAAAGGTTGGGCCTGTCGTAGCAGTTGCCCCACTGCTCGTGGTAGCGGGCCATACGCATGCGGTAAACAAATTTGCGATGTGTGGCATCCGGGTTAGCTGCCATTATCTCATCTTTCTTGGCATGCCAGGCTGCCTTGGTTAACTCCGGTATCAGGCCCCGGATGGTATACCTGTATGTTCCGATGGCTAACGGCAGACTCACAAAAACATCTTTCAGTTCTATACCATAAGTTTCCAGAAAAGCCCTCTCTAAAACTTCCGGGGCCACTTCAAACCCGATAAAATCTCTGTAGTTTTCCGGTGCATAGTTGCCGCGGGCCACCTGTAGTACATCAAACCCAAACTCCGTCTTGATATGTGAAACTGGGTCGTCGGCGTAGGTTACGGTGTTGCCATACTTTGCTTTAACTTTTGGGTACACAATTGGCACGGCACGGTTTGTACCGATAGGGTGCCCATAGATATCGGCGTTGTAGTGCGCCAGTGCCCCCAGAGAAAAGGCCAGTTCATCCAGCGTTTTAGAAGAGGTGATCAGGTTCTCCACAAAATCGCCGGTCCGTACATAATGTACCAGGTCTGTGAAGAAAGGATTGCCAAACGGGAAATAGCCCATGTCCTGAATAATGGAGCCGCCGTAGGCATGCGCGTGCGCCTTACGGAGTTGCTCTTCTGTGGCGTCGGGGTAATGCTTTAACAGTACCGGTTTCAGGTTTTTCTCCCAGGCGGCATCAACTATGGCCTGGTGGGTAAGCACACTGTAGGCAAACGAACTAAAAGGTGTTAGCACCAGGGCTAAAAGTATAAGGGTTAGGCTAAAGAGCCATTTTTCAGGTTTCATAACATAAGGAATACGCATTACAGATCAAAAAGTATGTTTTACGTATGATTGTTGAACGGAAGTTTACTTTTACGGTACATCATTACCTCCACCAGGCTTACACCAACCAGGGTCCAGAGCAGACCCAGTAAAAAACCCGCCAAAACATCGGAGAGGTAGTGCACGCCCAGGTAGATCCGGCTAAAACCGACCAGCACGATAAGTATAACCGCACCCCAAAGGCAAAGCTTCTGGTACTTGCTCTTGTTTAAATGCCTGTAAAGGAAATAGGCCAGCAGACCATAAAGCGCAAAAGCCGTGGTGGCGTGCCCGCTCGGAAAGGAATAATGCACCACCTCGTAGTAGGCCACATCGGCAGGTCGGGCACGGCTGATAAAGGTTTTACCATAGCGCACCGAGAGTCCCACGCCTCCCATTACCAGCCAAAAAGCAAGTATGGCTATAAAACGCCTTCGGTACAAGAATATGCCTGTTACCACTGCCCCGATAATAAAGACCGCTTCACGCTCGCCCAACTGCGTAATAACATACAATACCTGGCTTAGCCACGGCAACCGGATGTTGTAAAGTAAGTCCGTAAACTCCTTGTCAGCCACCACGATCCAGTCAGCGTCCATTACACTCTCGGTGAGCTCCGACAACAGGCTAATGTTTACAAAAGCCACTGCCACTACAAGCGTAAGGGGCAAGCCAACAAAGCTTTTAGTATGAAATCGCTTCCCGATAAATGAGGCTGTGCCAGGGTATTTCGCCTGAAACGCCTTCACCAGCCTGTGATCCAGGAGCCATCGCTTCGCCTTCCTTACTTTATGGGATAAGAGGTTTTTCATCTGAAAGCCTGATTTATAACACCTATACGGCGCTTCGGCACTTTGTTTACCTGGCAGCGCTACTGGCTTTAAAATGCATCGGTTATACGCTTAAAATCAGCCTGTACCACAACTATACCTCTCTAAATAAAGTACATAAATAGTATGAAGGGGATAGATCATGTGTTTGATAAGATAATGCTTGTAACAGGAATCGCCTTGCTGATTTTATTCTGGTGGCAGTTTCCTGCCATGCCTTCCCCGGATCAACAACAATACACCTCCTATACTTACGCCACCGAGGCTATCACCTCAACCTCTAAATGGACTTATATGAGGCCAGATAAGGCACTTACGCCACGCCAGGTTGTACGCATACAAATGCGCGCCCTCCAGGAGAATGACCACCAGGACAGCGGCATTATCACTGTGTTCAATTTCTCGTCGCCTAAGAACCGAATGCACCTTGGCCCCTTAAAGCATTTTAGATTGATTGTCCGGGACCCTGCCTATCGTACAATATTAAACTTTAAAAGTTACAAAACGGGGCAGATCGTTATAACCGATGACAAGGCTTACCAGCTGGTGCTGGTTAAGGGCAGCGATGGTACAGAAGAGGCATACCTTTTTATACTTGCCAAGCAACGCAAGGGCAGTTACAAAGGCTGTTGGATGACCGAAGGCATTGCACGCATGGATCAGAGCAGACAAACCAGCCTGATTTAAAGAAGGCTTAAATGTCAAGCTCCATTTTTATATTGGCACGCTCATAGATACTGGGCGGCATAGGCACCTCTACGAAACCAAGGCGCTTGTAAAGGTTAAGCGCGGTTTCTAGTCTGCGGTTGCTGACCAGGTATACTTTGTGGGCACCTACACGCTTTGCCCTGTCCAGGGCGGCCTCACCCAGCATTTTACCGATCTTCATGCCCTGCATTTTAGGAGCCACGGCCATTTTAGCCAATTCAAATACGCCGTCGCCGTCGTTGATGAGGGCGCAGGTGCCAACCGGCTCCCCGTTGAACAAGGCTATAAGTATGTGGCCGCCCTTATTTAGTATGTAGCCCTGCGGATCAGACAGCGATTTGTTATCCGCATCCTCCATCACAAAGTATTTGGATATCCACTCATGGTTAAGGTCGTAGAAGGCCTTTGCGTAAAACAGGTTAAAGTCTACGATCTGTATAGCGGATGGAGTGTTGTAGTGCTGTGCCATGGTGTATGAATGCGATGCCGCAAAATTACATGAAGCATGACACTCATACAAAAAATGCCTGCACCACTTTTGTGTTATGCAGGCATTATTCAGCCATACCTGAAAAAACCGCTACAGCTGGCCTCTCAGCTCGCCGCTTGGGTTTGTTGTGCTGTGCACATTAATGTACCACCTGCCGCTAAGCAATTCGCTTTCCTCTGCTTCCGTTAAAGCCCTGGTAGTGCCCGAAACTGTGCCCTGCGAACCACGGTTGGCAGTCGGAGGTGTAATGTCAATTACAACAGGCGCATTTGCTGTTGCCAAAGCCGGCCCGTGAAAGTGCATCCCCGTCAGGCTACTGCTTGGGTTGCCAAAGTTCCAGGTTACTGTGTAGTTTAAAATATTTGTATCGCGGTTGTATGTGCCATTAAAAGTTCCTGAGCCGCTGGTTGTAACTGCAGGCACTTCATTAGCGCCTCTCAACTGTATATTATTGAACTGCAACACATTGTCATCATCGTCATCGTCGTCGCAGGCAAAAGCCAGGCAACTTAGCAGCATAAGGCTATAAGCCAGCATTTTTCTGAAATCCATAATCATCCCCTTCATACCAAATCACATTTAATTTATTAATAATCAATTAATTACAATACTAGTACTTACTCTTTTACTTAGGTTTTGTTGATCTGCCGGCGTTAAATTCCGTAAGTCGCAACGTATGACTTATAAGCCTATACTTTTACCGTGTGTATACATGTATATTTTGAAGCTGTTTAGAGTTTTAGTTAAGAAGTATGGCCTCGCCATTGTTGGTGTTTTTCACCAACAATTAAAAGACATTGGCTATTATACTTGCCGGTGAAAACACGCAGCAAGGGCTGGCAGAGTAAATTTTAATAAACTCTAAACAGGCTCTTTAACTGTTGCGCTGCCGTTTTATAGTTTTGTAACCTGAATGCCCATTATGGATGAGATGGTGCCGTTATGGCTAAAGCTTGCTTATACTTTGTTTGTGCTGGTGCTGGTGCCGGTATATTGGGTAAAGTATAAGCCTGCCAACTTTCTGTGGTTTTCAGACATTGCCCTTTTTGCGGTTGGTATTGCCCTCTGGACCGACAGCCGCCTGCTTGTAAGTATGGTGGCCGTGGGTGTTCTGGCGCTAGAGATATTCTGGAACGTGGATTATTTTGGCAGTCTTATACTAGGTAAGCCGCTATTTGGCCTAAGCTTTTACATGTTCGACAGTAGCAAAAGCCTTTTTCTAAGAGGTTTGTCTTTGTTTCATGTGGCGCTGCCTGCCATTGTGATCTGGCTGCTGCTGGAATGGGGCTACGATACCAGGGCAGTATACTTCCAAACCATACTTGCCTGGACTGTGCTGCCAATCGTGTATTTATATACCGACCCTGACGAAAATATAAACTGGGTCTTTGGCCCCGGCAGCAAACCACAGCGCAGAATCTCACGCCATTTATACTTCTGGTTGCTGATGGCCTTTTACCCTTTAGTGGTGTTTCTTCCTTCTCATTTTATACTTAAGTGGCTCTTTAACCAGCCGTAAAGTATAAAAGCGGGCTGCAAACCCGCTTTTATACTTGTGCTTATAACTAAATCAGCTTAAATACTGGCGATATTGGTATTCGGCACTTTTACCTTTTCCTTTTTGCTAAGCCCGGACACAACCTCAATGTTTATACCGTCAGAAAGCCCGGTTTTAACAACTCTTTTCTCAAATACCTGCGGCGCAGTTTCCACTTCTACGTAGGGCTGGTTCTTCTCAAACTTCAACAGGCTCTCTTTTATGGCCAGCACATTCTCGCGCTTGTCCAGCACGATGTCTGCGTTGGCGCTGTATCCTGCCCGTATAAAGTCTTTGTCATCGAGCATTACCCTGGCGCGTATCGGGAACTTGATGGAGCCTTCTTCCAGCACACCCTTTGGCGCAATGTATTCCAGCTTGGCATCAAACACACGGCCTTCTATTGCCCCTATCGTCAGGAGCAGGTCCATGTCTTCCTTCAGCTTGCCAACTTCCGACTCATCTATTTTACCTTCAAACACCAGGCTGCGCATATCTGCCACCGTGGCGATGGTGGTACCCTCGTTAAAATTGTTGCGCTCTATAATGGAAGTACCCACTTTTACAGGAACATCCAGCAGCATGCCATCAATGGTAGAGTACACCAGGTTAGACGCCTGGCCGCTTTTGCGCGATGCACCTTCGCGTACCAGCTGTAGGTTACTCTCGGCTGCCTGCAGCGCCTCCCTCTTTAGCTTGTAATCCGTTCTGTACCGCTGATACTCCTGCTCCGGAATCACTTTTTGCTCGTAAAGCTGCTCGTAACGGGCCAATTCTCGTTTGGCGTCATCAAAATTCAATTTTGCGGTTTGCAGTTGTGTTTCGGCATTGTTTACGCTAACCATGTTGGGCACAATCCGGATCTTTGCCAGCAGTTGCCCCTTCTTCACTACCTGGCCAGCCTCCACGTGCAGTTCTTCCACAATACCCGATACCTGCGACTTTACCTGTACCTCTTTGCGCGGCACAATGGAGCCGGTGGCAACGGTCTTTTTCACAATATCAGCCTCAAAAGGGGCCTCTGTTTCGTAAACAACCGGATCTGTGTTAGACTTGTTGTAAAAGTAGTAACCCAGCCACACCGACAGGCCAAGGAACACTATGACTAGCAAACCTAAAAAAACCTTTTTCATAGAAGATCAGCTTTATATAATTTCTTATTATTCAATTTTATTATTCGTTTTTCAGGGCTACCACCGGATTTACCCGTGCGGCTTTGGCTGCAGGTATAAGGCCTGCCAACGCACCTGCCAACACTAAAAGTATGGTAGCCGCCAAAGCTATGCCCAGGTCAATCTCAGGTATGCCAAAAAATCCTGCCTGTACATCATACTTGCGCATAAAATACTCTATGGTGGCAATAATGCCTGTGCCTGCCAGCAAACCCGTATAGCCGGCCACTCCCGTTATCACGATAGACTCCTGGATGATCAGGCTGATGATAGACCAGGGCGTAGCGCCAAGTGCTTTCCGTATACCTATCTCCTTTGTTCTCTCCTTTACCACAATCAGCATGATATTGCCTACCCCGATAATACCCGCGAAGATGGTGCCTATACTTACCAGCCAGCTAAAGCCGGCAATACCTGCAAACAGCCCCTGCACATCCTGAAATTCCTTCTCTACGTTGGCAGAGCCAAAGGCCTTTACATCTGTTGGGGCAACCTGATGGCGCTTCATCAGCAGGGCTTTTACTTTCTCCTCGATAACTGCGGCAGGCACACCTGGCTCCGGCACCATGGCCAGCGAGTTTACCTGGTTGGGTTGGTTAAAAGTTTGTTGCAGGCTTGTGTTGGGCAGGTAAATGATCTTGGCGTCCTCTACAATGTCTTCGCCTTTGCCAATGGGCTCAAAGGTACCCACCACTAAAAAGTGGCTTCCCTTAATGTCAATATACTTCCCGATCGGGTCTGTATCTTTAAATAGCAGCTCAAGGGTTCTGGGCCCCACCACCGCCACTTTTCTGCGCTCCGCAATGTCTTTCTGATTAATAAACCTTCCAGAAATCACTTTTGTAGGCCTTACCTGCAGCATTTCGGGTGTTTCGCCGCGCACGGTAAAGGCTGCGCTCTTGTTGGCATGGCTCACCGAGAAATCGCCGCGTAACTGGTTATTGGGTGCAATTACAGCCACTTCGGGTACATTCGTTCTGATAGCTGCCACATCATCATTTGTAAGCTGCACAAACCGGCCTGCTTTTAAGCCCATATAAGGCACACTGGTACGCTGGGTCCAGATAAACACTGCATTCTTGGCCACATTAAATTCCTGCACCACCCCATTCTCCAGCCCTTTGCCGGCACCCAACAATACCACCAGCATAAATATGCCCCAGAACACCCCGAAAGCAGTAAGCGCCGTACGCAGCTTGTGCTTCTTTACGGTGTTATAGATCTCGGTCCATTTATCGATGTCTATCATGGTTTAATTTTGAATGTTTGAATGAGTGATTGAGTAAGTGTTGAATGGCTTAATTGTTAAATTGTTAAACTGTTGTATGGGTGCTATGGCAATCATATACTGATCTTTATGGCATTTACACCTCCGCCAAATTACACATTCACTCACCCACTCATCCACTCATTCACTCATTGTACTTTAGTCTGCTCTAAGTGCCTCAATCGGTTTAATGCGGGCAGCCTTTAAGGCAGGCACCAAGCCGGCCAAGGCACCTGATACTACCAGCACTACCGTTGCCGAAATAGCTACACCTGGGTCAACCTCAGGGTTGGCAAAAAATGGTAGATCAGCCCCAGAAGATACCATCATGTACTCCAGAAAAGCCAGTAACCCAGTTCCTGCCAGCAGGCCCATGTATCCAGACAGCGCCGTTATCACCACCGACTCCTGAAGTATAAGGCTGACAATGGAGAACGGCGTGGCACCCAATGCTTTTCTCACTCCAATCTCACGGGTTCTTTCCTTAACTATGATGAGCATGATGTTGCTCACGCCCACAATACCTGCTATCAGAGTGCCGATGCCTACAATCCAGACAAATATGCGGATGCCGTTAAACAGGCCGGTCACTTTTTTAAATTCTGCCTCCGTGTTCTCTATACCCAAAGCCATGTCGTCGTTCTCAGAGAATTTGTGACGTTGGGCAAGTATGGCTTTAAGGCGCTTTTCCATGTCCTCGGCAGGCACGCCATCCTCTGCCGTCAGGATCATCATCTGCACCTGGTTTGGCTGGTTAAATGCGCTCTGTATGGTAGAAAAAGGAATATAGGCCCGTTCTTCGCGACGTGCGCCGTTATTGCCGCCAACATTAAAAGTACCTACCACTTTAAAATGAATGCCTCGGATATTCACGTACTCCCCAATCGGGTTCTGCTCTCCGAAAAGCACTGTCGCGGCCTGTTCACCTAACACAACCACTTTCCGCTTTTCGGCCTCGTCATACGCGTTCAGCAGTCTGCCTCGTGCGGCAATCTCGCCGTTCATTACCAGAAATTCAGGTTCGGCACCAAAAACCTGGAAAGATCCGTTTTGCTTTTTATAGTTGATGGTATACTCTCCGAACACGCGATTACGAGGCGCCATCATATTCAGGTCCGCCACTTCGCGGTCAATGGCTTGCAGATCCTGGTTGGTAAGCTTAATCTCTCGTCCCGGGCTCATACCCTGGTGCGCCAGGGCCGTTTTCCCACTCCAGATGTAGATACTGTTCTTGGCACCATAGCCAAAACGGTTTACTACTCCATTCTCCAGACCTTTGCCCGCGCCAAGCAGCAACACCAGCATAAATATGCCCCAGAACACGCCAAAGGCAGTCAGAAATGTACGCAGCTTGTTCTTCTGCATCGTTGCCAATATTTCCTGCCATTTGTCTAAGTCGAACATATTCTATTTTTGAATGAGCGAATGAGTGGGTGAGTGAATAGGAAAAAGTTTTAAGTAATCAGTGATCGCATGAATAACAGTTTAACAATTAAGCCATTAATTCTTACCCACTCGTCAATTTATTGCTTTCCACTTCCTCGGTTTCCAACATGCCATGGTCATCATTTATAATCAAGCCGTCTTTTAACCTGATGATGCGATGCGTCTGGTCTGCGATATCGTTTTCGTGCGTCACGATCACCACCGTCATGCCTTTTCTGTTTACCTCTTTAAAAATATCCATTACTTCGTAAGAGGTCTGGGTGTCGAGGGCGCCGGTTGGCTCGTCGGCAAGTATAAGTTTGGGCTGTGTAATAAGGGCGCGGGCAATGGCCACCCGCTGCTTCTGTCCACCCGACAGTTCGTTAGGGGAGTGATCCGCCCAGTCTTTCAGCCCCACCATGTCCAGATACTCAAGGGCCAGTTTGTTCCGGTCTTTGCGGCCAACCTTCTGGTAGTAAAGC
Organism: Pontibacter sp. GD7; assembly: GCF_058216375.1. Classification (NCBI taxonomy): domain Bacteria; kingdom Pseudomonadati; phylum Bacteroidota; class Cytophagia; order Cytophagales; family Hymenobacteraceae; genus Pontibacter; species Pontibacter sp. GD7. The sequence continues at coordinate 169,440 of NZ_JBYZMP010000010.1, forward strand.
GGCAGTGCCACGTTTTCGATGGCATTTTTAAAAGAGAGCAGGTTAAACGACTGGAAGACAAAGCCCAGGAACTTGTTGCGATAGTAAGCCGCCTTGGCAGCCGAAAGGTTTCTGATAGGGGTGCCGGCCAAAGTATAATCGCCTTTGTCGTAATCATCTAGTATGCCCAGTATGTTCAGGAGGGTGGACTTACCCGACCCCGACGAGCCCATGATCGAAACAAACTCACCTTCATGCACCTGCATGTCTATGCCTTTAAGCACATGTAGCTGGTTTTGCCCAACCGAATAGTATTTATGAATATTCTGTAACTGTATCATCAGGCATTTCCTGTTCGGTAGCTTACTCTAATTTACGGAAGCATGCTTTCCAAAGCACTTTATAGCAGCTATTTACATGCTTATTTATACTTACCTCATAAAAGTATCTACCACCATTGTTATTTAGTCTATCAACCAGAGTGTTTAATAAGCTGCTTCCCTTTAACCAGAAGTATAACAGCCAGGTGGGCAACTCTAAAAAAATAGATGCACGTATAGTAGCTAAAGTTGCCTGGGTGCTGCTTTTTTTGAAAAGTGTTTCTCTTTATTCTTCCAGGGCTTGTTCAACACTGATCTATGTTTTCATCCGTACTACCAGCTCCCATACTTTTCCACCCACTAAAACACCACCTGGGATTTATACTTGCCTATATCAGAGAAAACAAAAGTATAAGTAGCAGACAACTGCAGGCAGACCTGCGGACCCTGGGCACCTCACAGCTTGATTTATACTTTGGCCCGCTTAGCGCTGAGGAGATCGCTACGGAAACCATAACCTACCTCCAGAAGCAGAAATTAATAAACCCCGTTTCTTTTAGACAATTTTTAGACGAAGGCGGTTCAGACTACCGTTGCATCACCCTATCCGACAAAACCGATTGGGTGTTGCGCTGGGGCGTGGTAGAGAGCCGGCACGTTCACCTGCACCCCGCCCGGTATACCAGCCATACCACTCGTGTAAAAGCCGCTGCTTTAAAAACAGCAATTGCCACAGTTATTGTGGCTACCCAACTGCAACTACCCATCTCTGAGCTCAGCACTGTTAACCGGGTACGGAAAGAGTGGTTAGGGCTTTCGCCAGTGAAGTGGTTGAATGAGCAGGAGGGCATTGGCAAGTTCCTAAAGCTGCTGCAACAACACTCCGAAAAGTAAAAAGGCGCCACAGTTTATATTTGCGGCGCCTCTCAAGCTATGATATTTATTACTGGCGGTTCATTTCCAGCAGCGTCGTAAGCGATACCTGCCTGTTGTTCAGTTTGGTATACTTAAAGTCGTCGCCACCTCTGAAGTTTGCCCCCCTGATATTGAAGCTGTCGCTTATTTTGGCATACTTGAAGTTGGCTGTGCCATCAAAATTAGCCTTCTGGAAATTTACGCCTTCCTCAAATTTGGCATATTTGAAGTTTGCCTCCCCCCCGAAGGTTGCTCCGGCAAATGTTACCTTGGCCGGAAACGTAACATACTTGAAGTTTGCATCCTCTTTAAAGCGCGCCTCGCTAAAATCCGTTGCACCTCTGAATTTGCTATACTTAAACAGCGCCTCTTCTGAGAAACGGCTACCTGCAAACGACACATTTCCGTCAAATTCAGAGTATTTAAAGGCACTTTTTTCCTCAAACGTGCAATTCTCGAAGCGCATATCCTTCTCGAAATTAGTGTTGTACACCTCATTGCTCGAGTTTACAATGTTAACCCCGTTATCAGGGTTGAAGTAAGCCAGCACATCGCCTTTAAAAGTGCAGTTAACAAAGCTAATAGGTGCGGTAACTGTGCTGATATACTCTTTGGTGCTATACTTGTCGTTGCCTTTTCTATCCTTCAGCTTCATGTTCTGCAGCTTGGTCAGGTCAAGGTTGCCTACGATGTCGGCATTTTTATAAGCCACAGCCTCGCCACGGTTTATTTTGGCAATTATATCCGATGCGTTTACCCTGGATTGTGCCCATGTGAATAGCGGCAACATCATCAACACCACCAGCACTTGTAACTTTTTCATCATGACTCTCTTCATATTTTATGTTGTTGTCAGTTGTTTTAGATTTCGAATAAAAGATGAAGCGATTATTGTGAAGGTTGCACCAACTTGCAGAATATTTTTAGTGCATGTAGAATTTTACTCCTGTAAACAGTGCAAAAATAAAAGCGGGAACTGTTTTTATGCCTTGAATAATAAAAAAGCGCCACTCTTTTAAGAGCGGCGCTTTCATGCTTTTATACTTTATACTTTACTTAGATGTGTATCGCTCGGTTGTCTGTGGCAGCTAAGCACGCTTCCTTCATCGCTTCCGCAAACGTTGGGTGTGCATGGCTCATACGGGCCACATCCTCAGCAGAAGCACGGAACTCCATGGCTGTTACTGCCTCAGCAATCAGGTCAGCAATACGCGGGCCGATCATGTGCATGCCCAGGATCTCGTCAGTTTCCTTATCCGCTAATACCTTCACAAAACCATCTGTATCGCCTGATGCTTTCGCACGGCCAGATGCTTTGAATGGGAACGAACCGGATTTGTAAGCACGGCCCTGCTCTTTCAGCTGCTCTTCGGTAAAGCCTACACCAGCCACTTCAGGCCAGGTATACACTACCCCCGGGATCAGGTTATAGTTGATGTGCGGCTTCTGGCCAACCAGCTGCTCTGCCACCATCACGCCTTCTTCCTCTGCTTTGTGCGCCAGCATGGCACCACGCACTACGTCCCCGATGGCATAGATGCCCGGCACGTTAGTCTCCAGGTGATCGTTAACGGCAATCATACCGCGCTCACCCATCTGCACACCGGCGTTTTCCAGGCTAAGGCCTTCTGTGTACGGCTTACGGCCAACAGATACCAGCACGTAATCGCCCTCAAACGTAACCTCCTCGCCTTTCGGGTTCTCAGCAGTTACCTTCACGGTTTTGCCTTTTGTAGTGGCACCAGTCACTTTGTGGCTCATAAAGAACTCAAAGCCCAAGGTTTTCTTAAGCACACGCATCAGTTCTTTACCCAGTGCACGGTCCATCGTCGGGATAATGGAGTCCATGTACTCGATCACCTGCACTTTAGCACCCAGACGCGCATACACAGAACCAAGCTCCAAGCCGATCACGCCACCACCAATGATGATCATGTTCTTTGGCACCTCTTTCAGTTCTAAAGCCTCTGTAGATGTAATGATGCGCTTCTTATCGATTGGCAGGAACGGAAGTGTCGCTGGCTTAGAACCAGTGGCGATGATCGTGTTCTTTGTCTCGATCTGCTGCTCTTTGCCCTCTGCGTCTGTGATCTTGATCGTGTTTTTGTTTACAAAAGAGCCAAGACCATAGTACGTGTCGATCTTGTTCTTCTTCATCAGGTACGTTATGCCGTCGTTGTTGGCTTTTACCACACCAGCCTTGCGCTTGATCATCTGCTCCAGGTTCACCTTCAGGTTGTCCAGCTCAATGCCGTGCTCCGAAAAAGCATGGGCCGCATTGTGGTAATGCTCTGATGAATCGAGCAAAGCTTTGGACGGGATACAGCCCACGTTAAGGCAAGTACCTCCCAGCACGTTATACTTTTCTATGATAGCGGTTTTCAGGCCAACCTGGGCGCAACGGATCGCCGCTACGTATCCACCAGGGCCAGAACCGATTACTACTACGTCGTAAATCATTTCTTTATACTTTGAGGAGAGTTTGCACTCTCGTTTTTATACTTTATTTATCAGTACTTTGTACCTGCTTCAAACAGTCAGGGAACGATTGATATCCCCCTACGCCCCCTTCTTTGTCGAGGGCCCCTACCCCCAAGGGGGACTATTCTAGAACGATTAACCCACCCCTACCCCCTCCCAAGAGGGGATTTTTACCTCCCCTAACCCCTCCTAAAAACAGGAGGGGAACATTCGTGCATGATTGTCCCCCTTGGAAGGGGGTAGGGGGATGATAATCGTTCCCGATTCCCCTCTTGGGAGGGGCAGGGGTGGGTTCAATTAAAAGGAGGAGCAAACTTTTGCGCTTACCCCTCCTTCCTTATCTGGATAAATTATACTCCTAAAAGCAGTCTCATCGGATCCTCCAGCAGTTCTTTCACGCGAACTAAGAAGCTAACCGACTCACGGCCATCGATGATGCGGTGGTCGTAAGAAAGCGCCAAGTACATCATTGGGCGAATCTCCACCTGACCATTGATAGCTACAGGGCGCTGCACGATGTTGTGCATACCAAGTATAGCCGACTGTGGTGCGTTGATGATCGGAGTAGACATCATAGAGCCGAAGATACCACCGTTAGTGATCGTGAAAGTACCACCAGTCATTTCCTCGATAGAAAGTTTTCCGTCACGGGCCTTCTTAGCTAAACGCACTACTTCTTTCTCAATACCATCCAGCGACAGCTGCTCAGCATTGCGGATAACCGGCACCACCAGGCCTTTCGGCGAAGAAACCGCAATAGAAACATCCACAAAATCGCTGAACACCATCTCGTTGCCATCAATCTGTGCGTTTACCGCTGGCCATTCCTGTAGGGCAACAGTACAAGCCTTTGTAAAGAATGACATAAAGCCTAAGCCTACGTCATGCTTTTCCTTGAACTTATCTTTATACTTGGCGCGGATGTCCATGATTGGCTTCATGTCTACCTCGTTAAAAGTAGTAAGCATGGCCGTTTCATTTTTCACCTGCACCAGGCGACGGGCAACTGTTTTGCGAAGCGCACTCATTTTCTCGCGGCGCTGGCTGCGATCGCCAGATGCTGAAGGGGCCTCAGCAGATGCAGCAGCCTCTTGCTTAGGAGCGGCAGCTGGTTGTGCAGCAGATTTTTGTGCATTCTGCGCATCCTCTTTGGTGATACGGCCATCACGACCTGTACCCTGTACATCAGCAGCGTTAATGCCTTTTTCGGCAAGGATTTTTCCGGCAGCTGGAGACGGAGTACCCGAAGCATAGGTTTGTGCGCCTGATGTAGCTGCAGCAGCTGGCTGAGCAGCCTGTGCAGCAGGAGCGCCTGGCTGAGCGGCTGGTTTAGCAGCTCCAGAACCTGCACCTGCCACGATCTTGCAAAGCAGACCACCGATCTCTACTGTATCACCCTGCTGGGCAACAATCTGAAGCGTACCGGCAGCCTCAGCTGGAAGTTCAAAAGTAGCCTTATCAGACTCCAGTTCAGCGATCACCTCATCCATCTCTACATGGTCGCCATCGTTTTTCAGCCAGCTGGCAATGGTTACCTCCGTGATGGACTCGCCAACAGTAGGCACTTTCATTTCTACTACCTCACCAGCACCTTGTGCAGCCGGAGCTGCTTCTTGAGCGGCAGGTGCAGCAGCTTCTTCAGCAGCTGCTGCAGAAGGAGCAGATGCGGCAGCACCGTCCTGATCGATTTTGCAGATCACGGCACCTACATCTACAGTATCGCCTTCCTGCGCTACAATGCGTAAAATGCCTGCGGCTTCGGCTGGCAATTCGAACGTGGCCTTGTCAGATTCCAGCTCTGCAATCACCTCATCCATTTCCACACGGTCGCCGTCTTTCTTAAGCCATTGGGCTATGGTTACCTCAGTGATCGACTCACCTACGGCAGGCACTTTAACTTCTAAGCTCATATTTTCTTTGAATTATGAATTACAAATTATGAATTACGAGTGAGTAATGACTAATGATGAATGAGGAATGAAGAATTATACTTCACTCACGTCCCATCAATTAATCATTACTCATTATTAATTACTCATTATATAGCAAACGCTCTTTCAATAATGCTCTGCTGCTCTTTTACGTGCACTTTCATGTAACCTGTGGCAGGCGATGCGCTGGCTTTACGTGCCACTACATCCTCTACCTGGCTACGCATGATGCGCAGAATGTACGTCCAGGCGCCCATGTTCTCAGGCTCTTCCTGTACCCAGTATACTTTGGCGTTCTTATACTTCTTCAGCTCAGCCTCCAGCTGTACTTTAGGGAACGGCGCCAGCTGCTCCATACGGATGATAGCTACGTCTTTGCGCTTGTTCTGCTGCTGCTCTTCTAGTAAGTCGAAGTATACTTTGCCAGAGCATAGCAACACTTTCTTCACTGATTTGGCCGTAGCATAGCTGTCGCCGATAACTTCTTTAAAGCTGCCTGATGTGAAGTCCTCAACAGGAGAAACCACCATCGGATGGCGCAGCAACGACTTAGGCGACATATTTACAGCAGGCTTGCGGAATGGCAATGCCAGCTGACGGCGCATGAAGTGGAATAAGTTGGCTGGTGTAGTGATGTATGTCACGAACATGTTGTTTTCTGCGGCAAGCTGCAGGAAGCGCTCCGGACGTGCATTGGAGTGCTCTGGTCCCTGGCCTTCGTAACCGTGCGGTAACAGCATTACCAGACCATTCATACGCTGCCACTTAGATTCCGTGGAAGAAATAAACTGGTCGATCATTACCTGCGCACCGTTGGCAAAGTCGCCGAACTGAGCCTCCCAGATTACCAATGCATTCGGGTTAGCCATGGCATAGCCAAACTCAAAGCCAAGCACGCCATACTCCGAAAGCAGCGAGTTGTAGATCTCAAAAGAGCCCTGGCCCTCTGCCATGTGGTTCAGGTTGTTGTAAGCGGCGCTTGTTACAGCATCGTGCAATACTGCGTGGCGATGCGAGAACGTACCGCGCTGCACATCCTGACCAGAGAAACGTACAACTTTGCCATCAAGCAACACCGAGCCGTAAGCCAACAACTCACCGGCTGCCCAGTTAAGCTGCTTTGTCTCAAAGAACATCTCCTTACGCTCTTTTATCAGCTTCTCGATTTGTTTCAGCGGTTTAAAGCCTTGCGGTAACGATGTTAAGGCCTTGCCCACTGTTTCTATCGCTTCAGCAGAAATACCGGTTTCAGGAGATTTCTCGAAGTCCTCCGGAGTTGAGCGACGCAACGATTGCCACTCTTTCTCCATCTGCTGGTAGTTGTAAGGCAATGGCTTTTGCTTAACCATGTCCAAACGGTCCTGCAGCATCTGGCGGAACTCCTTATCCATATTTTTGGCAAGCTCTGCGTCAACCTCACCACGTGAGATCAATTGCTTGTTATATACTTCGCGCGGGTTGGCGTGCTTCGAGATAAGGTTATAAAGCTGAGGTTGTGTAAACTTCGGCTCGTCAGACTCGTTGTGGCCATGGCGACGATAGCACACCATATCAATAAAGATATCGTTGTTCACCTTCTGGCGGTATTCCATGGCTATGCGCATGGCAAATACCACTGCCTCCGGATCATCACCGTTAACGTGCAGTACCGGCGCATCTATAATTTTTGCAACGTCCGTGCAGTAAATCGATGAACGGGCATCCTCAAAGTCAGTCGTAAAACCAACCTGGTTGTTGATCACAAAATGAATGGTACCACCAGTGTTGTAGCCATCCAGGTTTGCCATCTGTGTTACCTCGTACACAATGCCCTGTCCTGCAATGGCCGCATCACCGTGAATAAGTATAGGCAACACCTTATCGGCATCTTTGCCATACATACAGTCAATTTTAGCACGCACAAAGCCCTCTACAACCGGGTTCACTGCCTCCAGGTGCGATGGGTTAGGTGCCAGTTTCAGGTTTACTTTTTTGCCTGATGGGGTTACCACCTCCGAAGAGTATCCCATATGGTACTTCACGTCACCATCACCCATGGTAAGGTCTGGAACCGCAGTACCCTCAAACTCAGAGAAGATCTGCTCATAGGTCTTGCCCATGATGTTGGCCAGTACGTTCAGGCGGCCACGGTGTGCCATACCTATCACCACTTCTTCAACGCCAAGCTCTGATGCCTTGTCGATGGCTGCATCCAGGGCAGGAATGGTAGTTTCGCCACCCTCCAAAGAGAAACGCTTCTGACCTAAGAATTTTGTGTGCAGGAAGTTTTCGAATACAACCGCCTCGTTCAGTTTAGAAAGAATGCGTTTTTTATACTCTATCCCAGGGTTAAAATTAAGGGAGTCGCGCTCTACTTTTTGTTTGAACCACTCCAGCACTTCCGGGTCGCGGATGTACATGTACTCGAAGCCGATTGAACCCTCATAGATTTTTTTCAGGGCAGCCTCGATGTCGCGTAACGTAGCCGGGCCTATACCTATGATCTCGCCTACCTGGAAAACCGTGTCCAGGTCAGCCTCCGTTAAACCGAAGTCTGCCAGGTCAAGTCTTGCTTTACGGTCTTTGCGGGTACGCACCGGGTTGGTGGTAGAACGCAGGTGCCCGCGCGTACGGTATGCGTGGATCAGGTTACGTACGGCAACCTCTTTTTCAGACTCACCGGCCGCAACTGCGCCTTTTGCAGGAGCCGCCATGGTACCCTCCGGAGCTTCGTGTCCGTTTTCGCCATAAGCTGTTGCAAACTCAAATCCTTCAAAAAATTTGCGCCATCCGGCATCTACCGACTCCGGATCCTGCTGATAAGACTTGTAAAGTCCATCAATGTAATCACCGTGCGCATTGGCGATGTAAGTATATTTATCCATTGGAATACTGCTTTGTATAATGGCAAAGTTAGAAGTATTATTAAAAAATCAAATTTCACACATTCGCATTAGCAAATATAACTCATTATCAAGTATGATATATTAACCTTGAATATGTTTCAATCATTCACGCAAAGGGATTCTAAAAATCATTTTATCTGCTCCTGAAATTGTTACCTACCCATTACACTTTACCTTATTACTCATTAGAATCGGTATTACCAACGGTATATTATTTACTGGATGATAACAATAAAATGGTGAGGCAGACCAAACACAGATGTTACCTTATGCTAAAACAATACATATAATAATACACAAAACACGCCATTAGAACACATACTTCAACTTTTACAATTTTAACTAGTAAAAAAAGCGACGTTACTTTTTAAGCAAATAATTCCTACTCTTTACTCACCAATGCTTTTACTTTTATAAAAGATAAATGGTAAAGGTGCCTAACCAGGTTTTATACTAAGGTCCTGACCAAATAAATACGCTATACTAAAGAGCAAATAGTAATGGACCCACATCTGTTAGATGAGTTATCGAAAAGTATAGGCGCCCGGTTACTGATTCAATTTGAATACTTAGACAGGGAGTATATTGTTGAGCCGCACCTTTTAGGGCGAAACCATGACAAACAGGATACCCTGCTGGCCTGGGTTGTGTCTGGTGCCATGAAACAAGATCTCTCTAACGGCAACTGGCAGACATTTATACTTGGGGAAGTTTTTTGCCTGAAAATTCTGGAGCAACGCTTTTCGAAGCAGCGTCCGGGCTACGACCCCTATGACAGTTCCATGAGCCGTATTTACTATCGCATATAACAACCGGGCACCTTAACGGGGCTTTTGATGTTACTGACAAGGTAAAACGTAGCAACGCACCTTGGCCCGAAAAAGAAGAAAGTATAAATCTGTCTTACCCCGCACTCCTCTTACTGCTCAGGAAAAGATAAGCCTCTATATGCGGGGCAATACGTCCAAGAACACGAAGCCGGAGCTTACATTGCGTAAGGCCCTTTGGCACGATGGGATGCGCGGCTATAGAATACACTGGCACAAGGCACCCGGCAAACCTGATATCTGTTTCCCCTCCCGTAAACTTGCCATCTTTGTACATGGCTGCTATTGGCACCGTTGCCCCTATTGCCAACCTGCGCTACCCAAAACCAACAGCCTTTTCTGGCAGGATAAATTTAGCAAAAACATTTACCGGGACGCCAAGTATAAACAGCAGTATCGTGAGGCTGGCTGGCAGCGCATTATAATCTGGGAGTGCCAACTGCGCCGGAATTTAACCGCTTGTGTCATGCTTATAAAAGAACTGCACCGTGGTGTTCCGGCAAGTTGGGAAGTAGCAGCATAACATCTGACAAGGTGCTTTATACTGTATGGCCGGCTTAACATACAAAATGTGTATATTCAATTAAATCAAACTACATACTATGAAAAAGCACATCCCTTTACTGGCTTTAGCTGGCTTGCTGGCCATAGGCTGCAGCGAAAATGCGCGTCAGGTGGACGAAACAGAACGTGAAACAGCCGAGGTGGCTGAAGACACCACAAACCTGCAGCCGGCTTTGCAAAGTATAAACACAGACCAGATCCTGAAACATACCTCCATTTTGGCCTCCGATGCTTTTGAGGGCAGAAGCCCGGGTACAGCCGGCGAAGACTCAACGGTAAACTATTTGGTCCGGCAGTTTAAAAGTATGGGCCTGCAGCCTGGTAACCCTAACGGCACCTATGTGCAGGAGGTGCCTATGTTTGGCTATACGCCCCAGCCCACCGCAACCATAAAGGCATCCGGCAAATCGATCAGCTTAACCTTTCCGGAGGACTATGTAGCCGTAACAAGGCGCTATGAACCGTCTGTAGATGTCAGTAACTCTGAAATGGTGTTTGTTGGCTATGGTATTGTGGCGCCGGAGTATGGCTGGGACGATTACAAGAATGTGGATGTAAAGGGCAAGACCATTGTCATGCTGGTGAACGATCCGCCGATCCCTAGCCCGGGAGATGCCACTCGACTGGACAGCACCATGTTTGGCGGCAAAGCCATGACCTATTATGGCCGATGGACTTACAAGTATGAAATTGCTACTGAAAAGGGAGCGGCGGCTGCCATTATTATTCATGAGACCGAACCTGCCGGCTATCCCTACGAGGTCATCTCGGGTAGCCACAGCCGTGAAGGATTTGAGATTATCACCCCGAATAAAAACATGGACCGTGCTAAGGTGGAGGCATGGATCACAGAGAACAAAGCCAGGGAAATATTCTCCGCCACTGGCCGTAGCCTGGAGCAGTTAAAGCAGGCTGCGCTCAAAAAAGACTTTAAACCGATCCCATTGAATGCCACAGCCTCATTCAGTATTAAAAATAAGCTGCGTGAGGTGAAGTCGAAAAATGTAATTGCCAAGCTGGAAGGAAGTGATCCTAAGCTAAAAAATGAGTATGTAGTGTATACCGCCCACTGGGACCACCTGGGCAAAGACCCAAGCCTGCAAGGCGACCAGGTATACAATGGCGCCCTTGACAATGCCAGCGGCACGGCAGGCCTGCTTGAAATCGCAGAAGCATTCACGAAGCTCGAAAACAAACCTAAACGCTCTATACTATTCCTGGCTGTTACTGCAGAAGAAAAAGGTTTGCTTGGCTCTAAGTACTATGCCAGCAACCCCTTGTACCCTCTCCGAAGCACCGTTGCCAACATAAACATGGATGTGCTTAATGCCTACGGGCCAACCGAGGATGTAGTAGTGATAGGCTATGGCAACTCTACTTTGGAAGATGTGCTGGCCAGGGCGACTAAATCACAGAACCGGAGAGTAGTGCCCGAAGCCTCTCCTGAAAAAGGGTCATTCTATCGTTCTGACCATTTTGAGTTTGCCAAACAGGGAGTACCGGCCCTTTATGCAAAGTCGGGGGTTCTTGCGCGAAATAAACCTGCAGATTACGTTAAAAACTGGCAGGACAAGTATACCGCAACAGATTACCACAAATTAACCGACGAAGTCAGGGACGATTGGAACTTGGAAGGTGCTGTTGAAGACCTCCGGTTATTTTTGAGAGTTGGTTATAATGTGGCCAATACTGAAAAGATACCGGAATGGAAACCGGGAACAGAGTTTAAGGCCAAACGAGAGTCCATGCTGGCAGAACCAGCGGATAGTGTGAAGGCTAAATATCAATAAGCAAACAGACAGCCGTAAGTATAAATGCAAGGTGCTCTACCTTTATGCAGGCCTTCCATTTATACTTACGGCTATACTTACGTGGTGTCAATGGCAACTGAATTGGAACGGAAAGTATAAATGTATAGTCAATGTGTCGTTCATCCTTAGTTTTAGACCATTCACCCTCTCCTATCTGCCCCTCGCCATAAACAACTGCCAATAAGCTTGTTACAGGGGTTACTATCCAGGATTGCTGGTATTAACTTGTGTAATAACCAATTGAATAAGATCATGAAAAAGCATTGGATATTGGGTTTTGCAGCAATAACTTTTGCCGCATTTACAGCATGCAACAGCGAAAATGATGCAACCACCGAAGCTGAAACTATTGAAACCACAGAGGATATCGAAGCCGACCTGGAAACAGATATGAATGAAGATACGGTAATGTTACAGGACACACCGGTAGAAGATGGAGTGGCTGACGAAATACAGGAGGAACAGCCTCCGGTTCAGTAACAATTAAGTTAACTAATTAGGAAGGGGTCTCCGGCAGTAAGCCGGAGACCTTTTTTTGTGCTTTTATTGAAGCATTTACGGTAAAAGCCTAAAGTAATTGTATATGGATTACTAAACCTTTTTATCTTTAGGAATGCAAAATTCATCACTTGTACACGATGGCATAACAATCAGGCTCATCGACTCTGACGAGTTGCTGCTACAGACTATAAAAGAGCTGAGCAAGTTTCCAGAACTTGCCCTTGACCTTGAGTTTGACCAGCACCGTTATACTTATGGCTTTAACCTTTGCCTGGTGCAGCTCAGCAGCGGCAATGGCGTTTGCTACATTATTGACCCGTTACCGATTAACGACCTACAGCCACTTTATGCGCTTCTAGAGGATAAAAACATAACCAAGATAATTCATCACGCCAATAACGATATACTTTTACTTGATAAACTAGGCTGCAATATTCGCGCTGTACTTGATACGGATGTCGCAGCTAAGATCCTGAACTATGAAAGATCGTCGTTGGCTACTGTACTCAAAGAGGAGTTTAACAAAGAAATTGATAAATCTCAGCAGTCTAGTAACTGGAACCTGAGGCCCTTGACAGAGGCACAATTAAGGTATGCTGCCATAGACGTGATATACTTGCACAAGATAAAGGATAAGCTTGTGCAGGAGGTGGAGCAACAGGGTCGCCTGCACTGGTTAAAGGAAGAGAACCAGTTACTGGAGTCCCTTACTTACTCTGAGCCTGAGAACCCGCATCTGAAACTTAAAAACGCTTTCCGTTTAAATTTTTTCCAGCAATATGTATTAAAAGGGTTGTTTGCCTTTCGGGAGCAAATGGCACAAACGTTCAACAAGCCTGCTTCCTATGTTATCAGCAATGAGGCACTTGTTGATCTTGCTCAAAATTACAAGACAGACATTCATGAGTGGCTCAACCATACTAAGGGCATACACGGCAGCTTAAAAAAGCAAAAGAATGAGCAGCTGCTTGAGCAAGCCATGAAGAATGCTATTAAAGAAGCTATTGCCCATAACATTAGCCATGATTATCCGGAAAACCGTTGGATACGCCCTTTACGCACTCCTGAGTCTGAGGCTAGAAAAGAGGAATTAACAAAGGTGCAGAAAGCCATCATAGCCAAGTATGGCGAGTATGCTTCGAGGCTGATCATAACTCAGAGTGTTATTAATGAATACAGCCAGAGCGGTAAACTAATTTGCCTTAAGCAATACGCTACTGATATAATGATGGAAACGGCTTCTGAAATTGGAGTTGAATTACCTACTCCATCCTTTAGGGAGAACAAGAAAAACTGAACCTACTTTATCTTAATAGAATAACTACCATACATGAGCACCCACAGAACGGAACATGACTTTCTTGGAGAGAAAGAAATTCCGAATGAAGCATACTACGGCATACAAACTTCAAGAGCACTTGATAATTTCAATATTACGGGGATTCCCATCTCCAAAGAACCGCTTTTCATCCAGGCATTCGGTTATGTTAAAAAAGCTGCTGCCCTGGCCAACAGAGACTGTGGCGTTATAAGCCCTGCAATAGCTGATGCCATAGGCAAAGCCTGCGATAAATTAATAGCAGGTGAATACCTTGACCAATTCGTTACAGATATGATTCAGGGGGGCGCAGGCACCTCAGTAAACATGAATGTGAATGAGGTTGTGGCTAACCTGGCTCTGGAAATTTTGGGACACCCGAAAGGCAGTTACAAAATTGTGAGCCCAAACGACCATGTCAACTTCTCGCAATCTACTAATGATGCATATCCAACAGCCTTCAGGCTTGCCCTGTACCGTAAGTTAGATAACTTCATTGCCAGCCTCGAAGCACTGCAGCAGTCTTTCGCACAGAAAGGTGAAGAATTCAAAGATGTACTTAAAATGGGTAGAACTCAACTTCAGGATGCTGTTCCTATGACACTTGGCGCCGAGTTCCACGGGTTCTCTACAACCATTAAAGAAGACATCCAGCGCCTTAACGAAGCCAAGATGCTGATCTGTGAGATCAACATGGGAGCTACCGCAATCGGAACATCCATAAATGCGCCGGAAGGATACCCACAGATTGTTACAGACCGTTTACGTGAAATAACGGGAATACCAGTAGTTTTAGCGGAAGACCTTATCGAAGCTACCTGCGACACAGGTGCTTATGTACAGATATCTGGTGTGTTAAAAAGAAGTGCTATCAAGATATCTAAGATTTGTAATGATCTGCGCCTGCTTTCATCCGGACCAAGAGCAGGTATAAATGAAATAAATTTACCTCGCATGCAGCCTGGCTCTTCCATTATGCCTGGTAAAGTGAACCCTGTTATACCTGAAGTTGTAAACCAGACAGCTTATTATGTTATCGGATCGGATGTAACTATAACTATGGCTGCTGAGGCTGGCCAGTTACAATTAAATGTAATGGAGCCTGTTATCGCATTTAGCTTGTTCAGTTCCCTTACTTATCTCGAAAATGCATGTTATACTTTAAAAGAAAAATGCATTGATGGAATAACTGCCAACGAAGAGATATGTAAAAACATGGTGATGAATAGCATTGGTATTGTAACCTCGCTTAACCCAATCATCGGTTACGAGGCTTCCGCTTCAATTGCTAAGGAGGCTTTGCAAACAGGTAAATCGATACACGATATTACAGTTGTTGAAAGAAAACTGATCTCTCAACAGAAATGGGATGAGATCTTCTCTATCGAAAATCTAATACACCCAAAATTCATTAATAACTAAGCGTATCTTAGTTTCTTATAATCATGAAGCCCCGTAAGTATACGGGGCTTTTTTTGTTTGCTATGGGCACATTCTAAGAGCCTTTTAGAGTTTATTAAACTCCATACTGCCTGCCCTTGCTGCGTGTTATCACCAGCAAGTATAATAGCCAGTGACTTAAATTGTTGGTGAAAAACACCATTAATGGCGGGTCTTGTTTCTTTTAGCCAAAACCCTAAACAGCTCCTAAATCATACTGAAATCCAATCTAACATATTCTATGGTATGACTGTCAAAACAGGCAATACTTTCAGATGATGTATAGTTTTACATAGCATCCTAATCCGATAGGACCGAGCTACGATTCACACTTTGCCATCAAAGGTTTCGAATTTGTTGTGCCGCCTGTAGTTCGCTCAAGTATAGATTATACTTAGGAGATCCTATTTTACACTCATTAAATAGAAAAAAACGCTAGCTAGTGGAGCTGCAGGATAATACCGACTTAGAAGCTTTGTAGGAACTATACGCCTGTGGATGACGCGCAAACTTCTGGGCTGTGGGTGGGGGAAAAGAAAAGGGGGCAGCGTCCTTTTGGGATGCTGCCCCCTTTGTTGGGGTTGGCGGCCACCTACTCTCCCGGGTGTGACCCCAGTACCATCGGCGCGTCCGGGCTTAACTTCTCTGTTCGGGATG
>NZ_JBYZMP010000011.1:0-177250 GCF_058216375.1 Pontibacter sp. GD7
CAGCTGGTGTAAAGAGCGGCTGTGCTATCCTTGACGAACCGCCGTATACGCGACCCGTACGTACGGTGGTGTGAGAGGCGCACCCCGTCAGTTAACACTGGCGGGGCCGTCTACTCGATTGAGCTAAGTAGTTTTTCATTCAGAACATTGACCAAATTCTCGGCTTCCTTTTTATTTATAGTCTGCCCAAAGACCTTGTTGTTTCCATAGTACCCAAACTGTATTTGTCCACCAGTAATCCCATACATTCTGAATATCAAAGGGGACATTTGTTTTGTCACCACTCTAAAATTGTCTATTTGGCTTAATTCATACTTTCTTTTAGAAGTTAGGATTGTGCCAAGCTTTTGAACTGTTAGCTCCTGAGAATTTAACTCAATTTTTTCTTTTCCATTTAGGTGCCACAGGAAGTATTTGAGTACAAACACTCCTGCCAGTATAATTAGAGTTGTGAAAATAACTAACTCACCGTCTATTTTTTCTGGATTGGTAGCTAAGCCATAAAGTATCGTCAATGTAATGCCAGCCCAAACAAGCGACCAAGCCCCAGTAAGAAATAGAATCAAGTAGTTCGCTTCTCTTTTAAGCGTTACTACAAGGCTGCTATGCTCGTCAGATTCTATTCTCACTTTCTCTTTTATCATTTCTATTAAGCTCAACTAGCGGCTAAACGTAATTGTTCTAATGTTAAATATAGGAAATAAGCTTCAAATACAAGGAAATTACCCCTTCAAATTAGGATGGGTTCTGCGTTGGCGGTATAGGTAAATCTCCACCAGTACCCACAGGAAAACAAGCGCATACTCCAGTGTTACCAGGCTCAGGTCTTCGTGGTAGGGAGTGTGCTGGTAAGCGGTATAGGTAAGTATAGCCAAGCCCGACCATACTACCGCATACCTGAACTGGCTGACTACTGTTAAAGCCAGCACGGTGCTGATGTACCAGGGATGCACGGTAGTGGCCAGGAACAAGTATACTGTAAGCGCAACAGCCATATAGCCGGACAACCTCCGGATAGAGCCCAGCTTTTTAACGGAGGCCAGGGCAAGTATAACTCCCAGGGTAACCATACTTAACATAGGGCCAAGCACAGCGATCTGGTTATAACCCGTAAACCTGAAACCCAGCCAGCGCAACAGGTAATACACGCTGGCATTAAACTCGAACCGCTGAAAGTACAGGTCTATACTTTGCCACATGTTTTGCAGCAACTCCAGGTTTACAAGCGGGTAAAACAGTGCCAACAGTGTAAGCCCCATGGCTACGCTGAAAAGTATAAACTGGGCAACAGTTAGTTTGCGGACCAGGAAAGGCAGAAACATGAGGGGCAACAGCTTGGTGCCAATGGCCAGGCCAAACGCTATACCCGAAACAAGCGCACGCTGGTAAAAGAGCTGGTGCAGGGCCAGCAGTATAAAAAAGATCATCAGCGCCTCAAAGTGCAGGTTGCCGGTAAGTTCTATGATAACCAGTGGGTTTAGGGCATAAAGCAGCAAGTGCTTTTCGGGGAGGGCCATTTTGCGGAGCAGGCGCAACAACAGCAGTATGCTCCCCACCTCGGCAAGTATAAGTATAAGCCGCATCATGATTATACTTCCAGCTATACTTTCCGGGTAGAGCTTTGCCGACAGCCAGAACACACCCTGCGTTACCGGCGGGTACACGCTGTAATAGTGGGGTGAGTTGAGGTACTGGTATAACTGCTGGCTTATGCCTTCAACCTGCGGGGCATCAGTTCCTACAAAATAGGAAGGCAGGTAAGCATAAGGGTTGATGCCTGCATTCATCAGGCGTCCGTCCCACACATACCGGAAATAATCGTCGGAGAGGGCAGGGGTGGCGAACAGAAAAAGCAACCGGAAGAGTATGGCCGCCACGATACCGTGCCAGATGTTGAGCCTTCGGTTAGCGATGTACAGGTACGCTGCAAACACAAAAGCGTACAGAAGCAACAGTTGGGTAAACTCGGTACGCGGCGTGGCATAGGCCAACACCAGGTAGGCGATCCCCGACAAGACCATCAGTGCATAAGCCGCGATCCTGCTTTTGGAAATGGAGTTGTTGTTAAGCGCGCCTGCCATGTAAAAGCGAATAGGTAAACACAGCCCCAAACCCGATCACCAGCATTACCAGGAAGGGCAGCAAGCCATAATCGTTGAACCGGAGTGCAAGTATAATGCCGCTGAAAAAGTATAGCATCAGCATGCCTTCCAGCAGCGTTACAGCATTTATACTTGGCATAAAGTAAGCTTGTTTTCTCCAGGTGCCCTGAGTGTTTTGCAGGTTATACTTTGGCGTACGGATAAATGGCGTTTTTTTTCCGAGCAAACCCTCTGCCACTGCCATGCTGTTGTGTAGCGAAAGGCCCATGCTCATGCACAGAAACAGGAAGAAATCAGGCACAAAGCGCCTGGTGGTTGCCCAGGGTTTGCGGCTCTGTGTGTACAGGGCGGTCCAGTAAAAAGCGACCAGGGCCAGCAAGCTTAGTAGCAATACCGCACCTAACCTGAAAAATGTATCCAGCTGCGGGTTGTTTTCTCTTATAAACAGAATCGGAACACTGAGAAGCGCTGTAGTGAACACACAGATAAATACAAAGCTGTTGAAGAGGTGGAATGTGGCATGCAGCTTCGTTGAGAATGGAGCACCGGACTTAAGCACGCGGAGCAGGTGTTTCCGGGCATTTTCGGCAGCGCCTTTTGTCCAGCGGAACTGCTGCGACTTTAAGGCACCCATGGCGACGGGCAACTCTGCCGGTGCCTCCACATCCTCCATAAAAACGAACTTCCAGCCTTTGAACTGTGCCCGGTAACTCAGGTCCAGGTCTTCGGTTAAGGTATCGGCCTGCCATCCGCCAGCCTCAAGTATACAGGCCTTACGCCAGACACCAGCCGTTCCGTTAAAATTTATAAAGTGGCCACCACTGTTCCGGCCGCCTTGTTCTACCGTAAAGTGGGCATCCAGGCCAAATGCCTGTAGTTTTGTTAGCAGCGAGTAATGCTTGTTCAGGTGACCCCACCGGGTTTGCACAACCCCAATGCGGGCATCTGTAAAACCGGAAACTGTGCGTTTCAGGAAATCCGGGGAAGGAACAAAATCGGCATCAAAAACAGCTATAAATTCGCCTGTGGCTGTTTGCAGGCCATACTGCAGCGCCCCCGCCTTAAATCCTTCACGGTTTGGCCTCCTGATATGCTGGATCGTAAGATGGGGGTAGGCTTTCAGTTTGTCCTGCACTATGGCTTTGGTTTCATCAGTAGAGTCATCGAGCACCTGGATCTGCAGTTGGGCAGTAGGGTAGTCGAGGGCGGCGATGGCATCAATTAGTCGTGCTGCAACATAGCGTTCGTTGTACAACGGCAGCTGCACTGTCACTTTTGGCCACTCTCTTACAAGGGTGTGCTCCTGTTTAAACTGCGCGTTTCTTCTTTTTCTGTGCAACCAGTAAAGTATGGTCAGGTGCAGTTGGGCCATACTATAGCAAAAGATAAAAGCCAGGCACAGGCCGTAAACCGCTATTACCGATGCTTCCAGTATGCTCATGCCGCTGTCTTTCTATTATCTGTTATACTTTTCTACTGCACTTAAACGCATGGTATGGCTATAAATTGGCTACAGTTACATCGATCAGAACCATACTTTAAATATCGTGAATATAATCTTATATCCAGCCATCACAGAGCCTTTTACCGTGCCGGAAACCTTAGAGACACCAATGCGCTTACGATAAGTTACGGGTACTTCCGTAGATCGTATCTTTTGTTTAGCTGCCTTGGCCTGCATTTCCACGGTCCAGCCATAGGTCCGGTCCTGCATGTCCAGTTCCAGAAGGGTTTGCATTCTGATAGCCCTGAAAGGTCCGAGGTCCGTGAATTGGGCTCCATACAGCCAGCGCAAAAGGGTAATGGCCAGCCAGTTCCCGAAGATCTGTTGCGGCATCATGGCACCTTTTTCCCTGTTGCCCAGCGCCCTGGAGCCAATTACCATGTCGGCCTGCCCATTCAGTATTGGTGCAATCACTTTAGCTAACTCCTCCGGGTGATCAGAATAGTCGCCATCCAGGAAAACGATGATGTCGGGGCGGGAGTCGGCGGGTTTTGAGGAGGCGTAGGCAATGCCCTTCAGACAAGCGTTACCGTAACCTGGCCCAGGCTCGTGCAGTACTTTAGCACCGGCAGCTGCTGCCACCTCTGCAGTTTTGTCTGTAGAGTTATTGTTTACCACAATCACCTCATCCACAAGCTCCGATGGGATGTCAGCTATTACCCTGGCAATAGATTGCTCCTCGTTGTAGGCGGGTATGATAACGTTTATCTGCGGCATTTTTATCGGGTGAACAGGCGCAAAGATGCCTATTTTCCGGCGGTTATACTATAAAGTGAGTGATTCTGTGGGAGGATAAAAATACAGGAACTAACTTGCAGCGAACTTTTTGCAAAAGGATTGGTTATTACTAGTGGTGAATTGTTAATAGGATTATGAGTAAAGAAAAGATAAAGGTAGGCGACAAAGCACCTGATTTTGAACTGATTCGGCAAGATGGCGGATTTTTTCGCCTGAAAGACTTTTTGCACGAGAAAAACGTGGTGCTTTATTTCTACCCAAAAGACAGTACCCCCGGCTGTACAAAGCAGGCCTGCGAGTTCCGTGACCAGTATGAGGTATTTAAAGAGCATGGCGCCGAGGTAGTGGGCATCAGCTCCGACAGCGTGGACTCTCACAAACGATTTGAGCGCATCCATCACCTGCCATTCATACTTCTGAGCGACAAGGGCGGCCGTGTGCGAAACCTGTATGGTGTACCCCGCAAACTAGGCATCTTGCCGGGGCGCGTCACTTACATCATCGACAAGGAAGGGATTGTACGGTACATTTTTAACTCGATGACCAAACCGCTGGAGCACGTTAAAACAGCCATCGAGGTATTAGAGAGCCTGAACAAAGAACATCAGCATGCTTAAAAAAGAAAAAGGCGACTTAACCAGTCGCCTTTTTTATTAAAACTGCAGTTGCAGCAACTTGCCTCCGTAAAACTCCACTCTTATAAAGCCGTGCGTTTTGTTAAAGAAAAGCTTCTTTAACTTACCTGCATTGTCGGTATCGTTGCCCGGCACGCTTACTTCAAACACGTTGTGGTACGTAAGGCCACCTAGTTCTATGGAAGGATGGGTTGGGTTGTTCTCGTCAATTTCGAAAGTGCCCAACTGTTCTACCATCAGCTTTAGGTCCAGGTCGTTTGGCTTGCGCAGAATATAGGTAGCCAGGCCTGGCATCTTGCGCTTTACGTCCTGTATCACGGCACTCGCTTCAATGTCTATTTTCTCCACACACTTGTCCGTAATGGTGTAACCCTCGCCGGGCACCTGGTTCGACTGCAGTTGTGTACGCACATACTTTACAGGGGCGTTTGCCTCATTCACAAACCTGATCGTGTCGGGCTTGCCGTCTGCTGGTGTAGGTTGCACATAGGCCAGCCAGTTGGTGTCTTCAGTCGTTATCTGGGTTACGGTAGGCGTTTCGCAGTTCTCGCAGGAGGTAAGTATAGTAGTACCCAGCACCAGGGCCAGGTAAAGAGGTAATTTGTTTTTCATAAAGGGTGATTAACGTAATTCTTAAAATTGTAGTTGGTGTTTATAGGGCTGTCCTACTTCCCTGACCCGGCTTCAGGGTCAAACGTTGCAAGTTGCTTATTTTTTTCAAACCATTCCAGTACCATCGGGAAGTGGTCGTTGCGTGCGTCGGGGTGCGTAAGTATGTCGATGTGGCCGTAGTCGTGCAGGTTGCCCTTTGCTTTGCCGAGCACTTTAAATTCGCAATTTTGGCAGCCTGTTTCCTGCATCAGCAATTTTACATCTATCGGGTGGCCCAGCACATCATCTTTAATACCAGTTAAGTATAAAGTTGCCGGAAGCTCCATTTTTTGAAGGGCGGCGGCGTAATCAAAACCATCGTGCCAGTCCAGCCACTTTTTCTGTACTACCCAATCATGTGTCTGGCGGTGGGTTAGGCGGGTTTCGCTGTCGGAGCCAATGCGCATGTGCTGTGCAGGTAGCCATCCCATTCCGGCGATCACTACCTTCGAGGTCCAGTTCCAGACCACATCCACCATCAGAAACTTCTTCAGACTTTGTATACTGATGCGCCGTTTACTTCCGAAAAAAGCCATGGCCTGCACTTTTACAGGCTCTGTTGGCCGTGCCAGGTAAGCCAGCATCAGTACGCCTCCCCACGAGTGGGCAGCCCAGTATTGGGGTACATCGCCTTTCAGCTCCTTTATTTTCCGGATAATAGCCGGGAAGTCTTCTTGTAAGGTATGGCTAAGGCCGAACTCAGAAAAACGCGAAATGGCCGGTGTACTTTTGCCTCTTCCTCTTAGGTCGGCCACAAATACATCGTAGCCATGTGTGGCTAGGTAAGGGGCCAGCCCTTTCCCTGATTTAGTATAGAAAATCTTGCCGTTCTCGATTGAGCCATGTACCATTAAAACAGGTGGCCCCTGTGCATTGGTGTTTATGCGCCTGAGGTGTAGCTTATCGGTGTCCGTAACGGGTATGTAAAGCGATTCCTGTTTCATGTTGGGGTTTTTACTCTTGGTTATTGCTTGCCTGCGACCTGTTAAGGAATGCCTGTACCCCTTTACGGCCACTTGCCAGCAGGGCACTTTTCTCTCCTTCACTTAACTTCCGTACACGTGGGCTAAACCCAGCCGTGCTGATGGAGATGGTTCTGTCCCAATCGTGGGAGGTGAGGTGCTGGCGGTTCAGGCTTTCTTTGATGATCGTGTAAAAAGCCCCCATGTAATCGTTAAACTTATGGATGTGGTAAGGAGCGAGCCCAGCCTGCTGTTCGTCAAAGGCGATCTGTTCGTCACGGTCCAGCTTCAAGCCTAAAGTCTGTGGGTTATGGTAGATTCCTTTGGAATCGAAATCCTTCTGGTCGGGTTCAGTATCTGCCAGGTACTTTGGGTCATCAAACACATTGATCGGGAAGTTGGCCAGCACGCCGCCATCCACCAGCACGTCCAGCTGTTGCCCTTTTTCAGGCTTGGTCACTACATTGCCCTGCTGGTCCAGCAGCACGGCGCGGTAATACAGCGGTATCGACATAGAAATACGCACAGCATGTTTTACCTGCATGTTAGGGTGGGTTTCGTGGGAGAATACCATCACGCACTGGTCGGTTAGGTTGGTGCCTGTTACGTAAAGGTCACGTGCCTTGCCCTGGCCAGCCAAAGCGTGCAACTCAGCGAAGGTAATGTTGGGATTCCCGGTTTTTGCCGCCAGTTGTTTGCCCAGCCATTCCGTGAATTTATCGCCGCGGTACCAGCCGTATTGCTTAAACAACCTGTTTGTACCTCCAAAAAAGATGAATCGCCCGTCGTTAAACTGCTGCACCGGTGTTTTGAACGTGATCTCCGTGATCTCTGCGGGAGTATAGCCAACCGAAAGCAACGCTGCCTGAATGGCACCCGCCGAAGTGCCCGCCACACGCCTGATCTGGGGCAGGATGCCCAGCGAGTCGAGTTGCTGCAATGCACCACCATAGGCAATGCCCCGGATACCGCCTCCCTCTAAAGCCAGGTTGGTATACTGCGGCTGCTGTGCAAATGCATGTAAACTCAGGAGCAGGCAAATGCCCGATATAAGTGTTTTCATCAGTTTTAGAGAAGTACTTTTCAAATATAAGCACTTTATCCTACTCTGGTGTTGTAACCCGAATGGTATTGTACTGATGCATCACTAAAAAAAAACAGCTGACAACACAAGGTGCTGCCAGCTGCCGTTAAAACTGGAAAAAAAATTATTTACTCATTCCGGACGGGTATTGGTTGCGGTTTTATTTCAGGTCTTAATGCCAGCCATACCAGCGAACCAAACAGCGTACCGGAGAAAAAGGTCAGGGCCACAATCAGCCAACCGTTCACTCCGCGTGCTTCGGCATCGTGGTATACAAAGGCAAGTATAAATACCAGTAACAGCAAGTATAAACCCACCACGGTAAACAAAATTATATTAGGTAAAAAGTCCATGAGTGTCAGTTTAAATTGCACAATAAACGCCTCTGGTTTAGAGGCTCTTACCTATATTAAACTGGCTTTGCGGGTGTAATGTTTATAATTATTCAAAGAAAGTGATAGTGTTTTGATATTGTGCAATGGTATTTTTTCGCTTAGAAAGGCCATGTTTTCAATTAAAGGCAAGTTGTACCATCTGGACACAAAAAAACAAAAGCCACCTTTACTGAGAAAGGTGGCTTTTGCATGAAACAAACCCTCTGGCTTATTTCTTGATCACTAGCTTATGGGTTTCTGTATTTCCTTCGGCCGTAACGCTAAAGTAATAAATGCCATTCGGAAGCTTATCGAGTGCAATGCCTGCACCTGATGTGGCTTCTTCAGCAGTCAGCTTCTTCTGCATCACCTGCTGGCCCAGCATGTTTACTACGTTTACCTCAACTGCTCCGCTTATACCTTTTGCCAGTTTTAGCGTCACCTTCTGTTGTGCAGGGTTAGGGTATAGCATGGTTCTGTCGATGTCGGCTGCTACAGCTGTTGCTGTCTGCGATACGTTTATGCTGTTTGATTTAAGCACCAGCGTTTCTACAGTTGCCGTTTTATCGCCGCCCCATTTAGAGGTTACCGTGGCCGTATTGGTGATTGTAACAGGGTTGCTTACAATATCCACGTTGTCTACATACCAACCCGTAGCCCCGGTCAGTACATCGGAGCCCATTCTGAAGCGAATAAGCACTTTCTGACCTTTATAGCTGCTCAAGACAACGATGGTCTGAATGTAGCCGTTGCTGCCCCCTGTAAAGGCTGGGCCTACTACAGTCGAGGCATTTGCCAGCGGAATCTCTCCATTGTAGCCGTTCTGTATCATCTTGCTTCCCAGGTTGCTCCAGGTTAGGCCGTTGTTGGTGCTGATCTCTACCACACCTCCGTCAAAGCCGGCTTCTGTGGCATAGCTGTGCCAGAAACGGAGGAGTGCGTTCTCTCCAAGCGTTACCGGGGTAGATATGCGCAGGTACTGGTCACTAAAGGCATCCGGGTCTATGGCAAACCACGAGGTTTTGCCACTGAACGGATTTTTGGTGCTTAGTTTCCAATCGCTGAGGCCAACTCCACGTGAGGTGCTCCATTTTCCCCCACCATTCTCCATGTCATCGTGGAAGTATACTGTGGTTCCATCGCCTTTATTTACAGTTACCTTAAACGTTTTCGTAACCGTTTCGCCTTGTGCCATTTTAATTGGCTTAAAGGAAACAACCCCATTGTTAACTTTAGGCGCGTCTGTGGTAGACTCATTCACAAACGTAGTGCTGGCAGGTAGCGGACTTGAGATAGACACACCGTTCATGCTGCTGGCCGTGTTATTGGTAACAGTGATGTTGTACGTCAGCAATTGCCCGTCTATAACAGGAGATGGATTGGCTGTTAAATTAATAGCAAATTGTGGTGAGCAGGAAGGCGGCATGTCAAAAGCTTCCACACCGTCGGTTAGGTCGTTGTTACTGCCTTGCTGCGCACTAAATCCGAGGCCGCGTTTTGCAAATGCTCTCCAGATGTAGCACTGGTTGGCTCCGCCGTTGTTTATCCTGTCTGCTGCAAGTATGGCATCGCGAGCATCAATAAAACCAGGGCTGCATGGCTGTAATTTTAAGCCGTCGATGATCAATTGTAGCGCAATGTTGTTTCCGCCTTTGCCGTTATAAATGTCCGGGTCGTAGCCATACTCGTCTATCAGGTTCCAGGTCATATCCCACAGCATGGTAGCCCAGATAAAACCTACACCGTGTGGTACAGAAATCTCTGGGTTAGACACCATGCCGTAAGTATAAGGGTTGACGCCCATATCGGTGCTGTAGGGTGCAGGACGAATACCGCCACCATCTGTTCCCTCAGAAAGTACGTAAGTGCCTATCCCTCTGCGCTGAGGCCCTGTGTCGCCTGGCTTCATGGTCATAAATAAGGCAAAGAAATCGCTCCAGCCTTCGCCGCCCTGCTCTGCTCCGGATAAGCACTGTGTGCTAGGGCCGCCTGTTAAGCGGGTAGAGATACCATGGCCGTACTCGTGGGCAATAATGCCGTTGTCCAGGTCACCGTCGCGCAGCGGAGGCACACCTCCTTCGCGGCGTACTGCACCCATCAAGCCTTGGGTAAGTGCTGCCTTCAACTTTTCGCCGTCTGCCTTGCTGATCATGATGGCCGGTATTAGTACTGCAGCGCCGGTTTCGTCGCCACCCATGGAGGCGGCAGGGCCGTCAACATTGTTCACCACAATCACAGCTTTTGCACCCGAGGCCTGGGCATTAAGCGCCTTCGAAATGAAAGAGCAGTCGCCTCTGTCTATCAACGCAATGTTTCCTGAAATTTCG
Organism: Pontibacter sp. GD7; assembly: GCF_058216375.1. Classification (NCBI taxonomy): domain Bacteria; kingdom Pseudomonadati; phylum Bacteroidota; class Cytophagia; order Cytophagales; family Hymenobacteraceae; genus Pontibacter; species Pontibacter sp. GD7. The sequence goes on from NZ_JBYZMP010000011.1 coordinate 10,378, forward strand.
GCCTGGTTATTCAAAGGTGTCGGAACAGAGCCTTTCGGAAGGGCAGGTGCCCCATTACATCCATTGGCTGGGTCAGCCATCACAATTTTACCTGATACGCCGGCTTCGTCAATGTCGGGACCGAAGGCAGCCTGCACACCAGTATAGGAGCCAGCCACAGCGCTAGGGGCAGAGATGTGCAGCAGTTTAGCCGGAAGCGATGAGGTCCAGAGATACATCTGCATACGTCCGGGCACGCCATCCTGTAGCGTCAGGAAGTTAGCATTGTTGGTGCCACCGCCGTCCTGTGCTTCAGCCATTACGCCATCCAGTCCCTGTCCTGCACCTGAGAAGTTCTTCTGCTGAAAGTTGCCGCTCTCTTCGTCAAAACCATACAGGAAGAACACGTCGTGCATCAGGTTGTTCCAGTAAAACAAGTTGGTAGTGGCAGCCTGCACATAGGAAGCTGGTTCCTGGGCCAGGTCCAGCGGGAAGTCGAAGTTCAGGCTAAGGCCACCGTCTGGACTGATACCCGCATTTGCGCCGGCTCTGTCTTCGTAAGCATGCACATTATTGCCTTTTGTTATAGTATAAGTTGCTAATCCGTCGTTGTGCCAGCCCAGTGGTGAGGCAGCTGCGTTTTCTTTACCTGTAACCAGGGTTCTGTCGCCGTGGCTGGGAGTCTCAAAAGGGGCATCGTATATGCGGTAAGTACCACTGGAAGCAATGTTGGCCGCAGTTGTGGCTGCGATGCTTCTTGGTGCAAAGGCAAGTGTCATGAAGTCCTGCTGCAGTTTCTTCTTCTCTGCTGTAGTTAACGCCTTCACTTTGGCTGCCGATCTCTTTCTGGTATAATGTATGGCTTCTCCCGGAGCATCCGTTACGGTTGGGGTGCCCCAGTTGTCGTGCACTACCAGGTCTTCTTTCTTCAGCAGTTTTCCATCAGCGGCATCCACGTGTACTTTCCAATAGCTCTGTGCATCATTCTGATAGATTTCTACTTCCCAGGCAAGGCGAACGCTGCCGTCAGGCATAGGCTGGTAAATAAGCTTGGCCGGGATAGGGGAGAGGGAGATGCCGCCGTCACTTAGCACAACTGCTTTGGCTGCAGCTGGCAGTTTGTCGGTAGGCTTTTTACGCTCTTTCACAACAAGCGGCTCCTTTACTTCTAGTTTCAGGTGTGCGGCCGACGCTTTTGCGGCCTGTTCCGGCGCTATGCCTGGCACGTTGCCTTTAATGGCAGCTCTCAGGTTAGGGATAAACCGGTTCCCCATGTTGATCACATTGCCTTCACGGTCTATGTTAATGTTGATATTAGCGTCTGCCACTTCGATGCCGTTGTGGCGCTGTCTGAGGTAGAGGTGTGTTATTCCGTTATTTTTAGAAGTGTATTGATCTGTGATTACGTAGTCGGAAATGTCTGCCGGAGTAAGTTTATACTTTGCTCTTGTCTGTTCTATGTGCCGCAGCGCAGTGGTGAGCGCAGACTGCGCGAAGCCGGATCCGGATATAAGCAGGAATGCGGCGGCTAGTGCCAGCCAATTGTACTTTGCTTTTCCTTTCATAAGGTGTTAGTTAAAATTTAGACGTATTACATAGGTGTTTTTAAATAGATCTTAATACAAGGGTTTACGTGGTCTTATGGTAGTTTTCTAAGAGATTGGTGAGAACAGGTATGGCGGTTGCCTTTTAACGGTATACGCTTAAGTTACTTCTTGCATGGCAGTAATAATTTTGATAATGACATAATTACGATGAAGCCACGTATCTGGATTTAGGAGGTGTAACCTGTGTTAAGTTGTTATAGGATAGTTTGAGGGCAGTTTTTGGTATTTAAGCTTGTTTAGGTGTAGCGCTTTTGATTGGTAGTTGCTACTTAAGCTTAAATAATAATCCCATAGCTAAAGGAGGTTAAAAAAGCTTCAAAATGATAAAGACGATCATCTTTTTAGAAGAAAGTATAAAGTTCGGGAGTTTGTATTTTTATAATTATACTTATATGGGTTTTGACTATAGTTGAGTTGTGACCTTTTGGAACCTGGGGAGGCAGCCCCGAATTAAATTGTACAAAAAAATATACTACCCAGTAGGAAAAACATTTGAAAACCCGGGACTTATAGCCTTGCAGGTATATCAGACAGGCTTATTTCGAGAGCAATAAGTGCAGCAAATGGCTAAGGTAGCTGCCGGCTGTTGGGCCATAAAAGTTCATGGCCCTGGCCTCATACTTCCTCAGGCCGTAATGCTGGTCCGGAATGATGTAGCCCAGGTAGCTGCCGTTAAACCCGGTAACGATCACGTTGTATCGTTTTTTAGCGGCCTGGGCTTCCAGGGCAGGCATAAATTCCCCGGAGTAGTCTGCCGGCACTCCCAGTAAAACGGTATTGCCTACTTGCAGGCGGTTAAGGTAGGTATCGTATCTGCCAAAGAAAGTATAAAACAGGCCTGGGGCTAACCGTTTGTTCTCACCGATACGCCATTGCGGTTCTGACAGGTACAAAGGCAGGCGCTGCACCTGTAAGTCAGAAGTATACGTTGGGTTGGTTTTGGCGGCAGCGGCAAGTATGGCTGTAGCCAGTCCGGCACCCACTTCCTCCGTACTTTCAAAACTATCGCCGTGGGTATACCTGGCAGAGTGGCTCCCGACCGCACCCGCCGAAAAAGTCGCAAAATCAACTTTTTGTTCCAGTTGCTGCACCAGTACGCTGGGATAGTCGCCGGAAAGTATGGGCTGCCTGGATGGAAGTATGGTTGGGTGTGCCGAGAAAGTGCAAAGTATGGCCTGCTCACCGTTTGGCTTTTCAAACTTAAGAAAACGGATGGTTGTATCGAGGGCCGATGTTGAGTTAGTAAGCCTTTTCCTGACAAAGGCCCTGCCACTTGCCGTGCCATAGCCTACTCTTGCGGGTTTTACATCGGCCTGGGCCAGTTTTATACTTTGCAGAATTTGCTGTGCCACTTGCCTCACAAAATCTTTTTTATACTTGCCAGCCATAACACGGCCAGCCAGTTTCTTACCCCAGCCGCCAAAGCTGGTGTGGGTGTGGGTGGCAGCCAGGTATACTTGTTCGGGTCTTACACCTATACTTTCATACTTTTTCTCCAGCTCAGCTGCTACACTCATCGGCGCTATCAACATATCCAGCGAAACAAAGTACGCTTGTGCATAGCCATTATCGAAAGCGAAGGTGCGTACCCAAACCGAATCATGCACAGCAGTATACTTCATGCCACGCCGTTTGCCGTAGCCTGCCAGCGGTGTGCCAGGCGGGGGAGTGATGTTTACCCTGGTCCAGCCAACTTTCAAGGTATCGCCACGCAGTACAGGTGCAGGCAGGGTATCCCAGGCAGCCAATGTGTTTTGGTAGTATGCTGACTCTGGGAAAGGAGTATGATCCAGTTTTTGCACCACGCAACTCTGGCAAAGCAGCAGGGCCACCAACAGCATATGCGGCAGCAGGGTATGGGATCTATACTTTCTCAACTGTACCAAGTTAGGGAAACCATTGCAAAAAGCATGGTGCAGGGCCTGGGATAATACGTGAATCTAGTTTCAGATTAAGGCAATATACCTTAAATTTGACGTTCTGGTAAACAGCCATACTTTAAAATTATACTAAAACAGAGGCGCAGGATGCAGCAGGGAAGTAAACACATACACTAACCGTGTAAATAAAGGCACCTCTTAGATAACCCCCGACTATTGTCTTACATCAATATATGGAACCTAATTTAGAACACCTTTTAAAGATTTCCTCGGAGCTTTCTGTCACTATTAAGCAGATAGAGGCTACTGTTACTTTATTGGACGAGGGGGCCACAGTGCCTTTCATCTCCCGTTACCGAAAAGAAGTCACCGGCTCTCTGGACGAAGTGCAGATCGCTGCCATCCGCGACAGGATTGAGCAACTGCGCGAACTGGACAAGCGCCGTGAAAGTATACTTAAATCTATCCGAGACCAGGAGAAACTGACACCGGAACTGGAGGCGCAGATCATGGCTGCCGAAACGATGGCCGTGCTAGAGGATATTTACCTGCCATACAAGCCAAAGCGCCGTACCAAGGCAACCATCGCCCGCGAAAAAGGACTAGAGCCATTGGCAGAGCGTATTTTTACGCAAGAGAACTTCGACATAGAAACCGAAGCCGCTAACTTTATCTCTGAAGAAAAAGAGGTGAAAGATGTGAACGAGGCCCTTGCCGGTGCCCGCGACATCATGGCCGAGTGGATGAACGAGAATGCCGAAGCACGTGCCACGATGCGCCAGCTGTTCGAGAAGCAGGGTGTGTTCAAGAGCCGTGTGATGATGGGCAAGGAAGAGGAAGGCCAGAAGTTCAAGGACTATTTTGACTGGGAGGAACCGATCGAAAAAGCACCATCGCACCGTGTGCTGGCCATGCGCCGCGGCGAAACCGAAATGGTGCTGATGCTTACAGCGCAGCCTGACGAGGAAATGGCCCTGGCAAAGCTGGAGAACATGTTCGTGAAGGGCAACAACGCTGCTTCGGAGCAGGTGAAACTGGCCGCTAAGGATTGCTATAAGCGCATGCTGAAACTAAGCATGGAAACTGAGGTGCGCCTGAGCTCTAAAAAGCGTGCCGACGAGGAAGCTATCCGTGTATTCGCCGATAACCTGCGCCAGTTATTACTTTCTTCGCCACTTGGTCAGAAAACAGTGCTGGCCCTGGACCCTGGTTTCAGAACCGGTGTAAAATCGGTGGTACTGGATAAGCAAGGCAAGTTGCTGCACAACGAAACCATTTACCCGCATTCGGGTCAGCATAAAGAGCAGGAAGCCGCACAGGCCGTACGTTACATGGTTACACGCTTCGAGGTAGAGGCCATTGCCATTGGCAACGGTACTGCCAGCCGCGAAACAGAGGCCTTTGTTAAGAGCCTGAAATTGCCTGCATCGGTAATGGTGGTGATGGTAAACGAAAGTGGTGCGTCTATCTATTCAGCATCTGATGTTGCCCGTGAGGAATTCCCGGATCAGGACGTGACCGTGCGTGGAGCCGTTTCGATAGGTCGACGCCTAATGGACCCATTGGCAGAACTGGTAAAGATAGACCCGAAAAGTATAGGTGTGGGCCAATACCAGCACGACGTAGACCAATCTGCGTTGAAGCACTCGTTGGATGACGTGGTGATGAGCTGCGTGAACGCTGTGGGTGTGGAAGTGAATACGGCCAGCAAGCAATTGCTGACCTACGTTTCTGGTTTAGGACCAGCTTTGGCACAGAATATTGTAGAGTACCGTAACCAGAATGGTCCTTTCCGTACACGCACAGAACTGAAGAAAGTACCGCGTTTAGGTGATAAAGCCTTTGAGCAGGCAGCAGGTTTCCTTAGAATTCGCGATGCGAAAAATCCACTGGATGCCTCAGCTGTGCACCCGGAAAGTTACCCGATCGTGGAGCAAATGGCCAAAGACCTGGGCGTAACGGTGCAGGATTTGATGCAGAAGGAAGAACTCCGAAAGCAGATCAACCTGAAAAACTATGTAACAGATACTGTCGGTTTACCCACTTTGCAGGATATCATAAGCGAATTAGCCAAGCCTGGCCGCGACCCCCGCCAGACTTTTGAGGCATTCAGCTTTACCGAAGGTGTGAATGAAATGAAAGACCTGCGTGCTGGTATGAAGCTTCCGGGCATCGTGACAAACATCACCGCCTTTGGAGCCTTCGTGGATATTGGTGTTCACCAGGATGGCCTGGTACACGTTAGCCACCTGTCTGACCGCTTTGTAAGCAACCCACATGATGTGGTAAAAGTAGGGCAGAAGGTAGAGGTTACCGTGCTGGAGGTAGAGGAAAGCCGCAAGCGCATCTCGTTAAGTATGAAAGGCGACCCAGCCGCAGCCAAGCCAGCCGGAGGCGGTAACCGCAGCAAAGGCGGCAACAAACGCGAAGAAGAGCCAATGGATGACTTCCAGGCAAAGCTAGCCAAGCTGAAAGGCATGTTTAAATAAGGTTTTAAAGTATAAACTTTTGAAAGGCCCTTGCTAAAGTATAGCAAGGGCCTTTTGTTTTCATAGCAAGCATCTGTTGCTTCATTCATTAAATGACAGGAAGTTCTCTTGATCTTGTAGCTTCATTATTAAAGTGATTTATCCCAAAGGCAGGTATTATTGACCAAATAAGGGATTAATAAATGTTAATGTTTTAACAAAAAATCATTGATTATATTGGATGTGTGCTATTTTATATATTATATTTGCTATATAAATAGTGAACTATGAAAGCCCGCTTAATTTTTTTAATATTTGTAGCTATTGTTATGGCTTTTACAACAATGTTTTAGTATATTGTTGTTACAATGGTCCACAGAGTGGGGCATTAAACAAAAAACAAAGGAATTTAGTAAGTTTAGTTGAAGTTAAAAGCGGCAGCTGCTCCCAGAGTGGTCTGCCGCTTTTTTTTCTGTAAATGGTTTAACCCTTTAAACTAAAATATTCCCGTTTTATACTTTGGTGTATAATTTGCTTAGCTATAGTGTTTTATATAACCTTGCTATGGTGCAAAAAGCATTTTCCATACTTATACTGCTGGCCCTGTTCATCCAAACTGGTTGCAAAGAGGTAAGTGACCTGAAGGCTTTTACCGAAGCCGATTACGCTGTGCAGGAAATACATGACCTGAAGTTGAATGGGATAGATGTCATGCAAAAGCGCAATCCCTCGGACTTTACCACCCGTGAGGGAGATAGCATTCTGGCCTCCATATCCGAAAACTCACTTCAGGCCTCTACTATTTTATATTTGCAGGTGCACATGCCAGGGCCGGAGATTAAAAGGCAGATGACGATCACCCGGCTTAAATGGCAGTTGCTCGTGGATGGCGAGGAAACTCTTGACGGACTGATTGAGGAGCCGCTGCAGCTGCAGAACGGCCTTAACCAGATTCCGGTGTACACAGTGGTTAAAATGACCGAGCAGGAAGGAATAAGGAACTATGAAGGTTTATCTAAGTTAATGACGCTACTGGCTCAGAAAAAAGACCTGCGCAAAAACCTGACACTCCAAATAAAGCCGACCGTGCAAACACCTTTTGGTAATGTGGAAGTGCCGGAGTTTATTACCGTTTCAGATTCGTAGTCCTGTTTTCTCAGAAATCCAGTTGGTTGTTCTCGTTAAGCCAACTGCATGCATTATGCTTCTTCTCAAAAAACTGTACCTCAATGTCGGACGAGGCACTGCTCAGTCGTTCCATCATTTGTATCAGGCTAATTCTGGTAAATATATTGACAGGCTCCACGATCGCAATTTTCTGCAGGTTTAGTTCGTCTACAATTTTGTTTACTACTGTGCTGGCGGTCCACTCCCGGTCCTCGGGACTAATGTAAGTATCGTTTTTGCAGATGATGAGCCAATTGTTACTGTCGCCAGCATGCGTTTCTCGTAACAGCGTTGCCATACCTTTTCTGTATGCCTCGGATGGGACAATGCCGTCCGCCTCAAAAATAAGCAGAGATGAATCCTGCTCTTTGTAAATGCTTACCTCTGGTAAGTTCAGCAGCACATTATGTGAACCCGGCAGGTCTGGCATAAGCAGTTCTTTAGTGAGGAAAAGTATACTTTCGCATGCAGGCGAAGATGTACAACTACTTATTTATATATGCTTTCGGAGGTAAAAGGTTGTAATGTAAATACTTATATACTTTTGTTCAACGATACAGAAGTTTTGGCTAGGCCAATGCTGTAACCCAGTATAAGGCCAAGTATACTTCCTGCCAGGCCATATAGCATTGGGTTTATTTCTGTAACTAAATACAGCGCCAGGAGCCAGCTTGCCATGCCTGCCAGCATAGAACCGATAGCCGACGAAGCATTGGCTTTTTTCCAGAACATGCCGGCAACCAGTGGTACGAACAAACTTACCAGGCTAAGCGCCGACGACTCACTTACCAGTTCATAGATATCGTGCCTGATCAAGGCCATCGTTACCGACACAACTGCAACGATCAGAACGCTCAGGCGCGAGAGGCGCAGCATCTGCTTGTCAGTAGCAGACCCAAGAAGTGGCTTTAGCATGTTCTCGCTAAGTATAGAGGCAGGTGCCAGAATACCGCCGCTTGCCGTACTGATGACCGCCGAGATCAAAGCCCCGAAAAAAAGTGCTTTCAGGGCAAGTGACTCTGAGTTCAAAATCAGGCCGGGTACCAGCAATTGTGCATCGGAGTGCTGCAGTGCGGGGTAGAGGTATTTTGCATACAAGGCCAGCAGCAAAGGAATAAACGCAACCGTTAGGTATAAAAAGCCGGCCCCGATAGAGGCCGCTACTGCAATACCCGCAGACCTGGCCGACATAACCCGCTGGAAAACATCTTGCTGAGGTATGGAGCCCAGGCCGATCGTGATCCAGAGAGCAAGGTAATTCAGCCAGGATGTGGCACTTTTTTCCTGTGGCGTGAACCGGAAGAAATCAGTGGGCAGATCGGCCGTAACGCTTGCCAGGGGCACCTTCTGCATTACTTCGTACACGATAAATAACAAACCTCCAATGATCATGGCCGTTTGTATAAAGTCTGTAACCGAAACGGACCACATACCACCCAGGTAAGTATAAATTACCACGATAAGGCTGCCGCACACAATGCCCGCTGCAGTTGAAATACCCAGCACCTGATTTAACACAATGCCCAGTGCCACCAGCTGCGCCGCGATCCAACCGAAATAAGATATGACCATAAAAAAGGCAGCGATCTGCTCAGTGGTTTTATTGTAGCGGATGCGGTAATAGTCGCCGATGGTGAGCAGGTTCATGTTGTACAGCCGGCGGGCAAAGAAAATCCCCACCAAAACAAGGCAAAGGGCAGCGCCAAACGGGTCCTCGATCACACCGATCAAGCCGTTCTCTGCAAACTCCGCTGAGGCCCCCAGCAATGTCTCTGAACCAAACCAGGTCGCAAAAACAACGGAAGTAGACATATAGAAAGGCAGGCTGCGGCCAGCCAGCAGAAAATCCGAAGTGTTATGCACCCGCCTGGACGCCCAGTAGCCGATAGCCAGGGTAAGCAGCAGGTATAGCACCACAAAAAGTATAAGCATGCCCCTTTGGTTAAAGGCATAAATATAAGTAATGTGGCGCACATAGCTGCCGGCCTGTCTGTGGCTTAACTTAAGCAATACAATTAAAAACAGAAGAGCAGGAGTAAATGCAGTTATTTGGCAAAGAAGTTGCTATTATATCACCGGGTGGTTGTTGTACGTTGATAAAGTATACTGCCTTACTACTTAAATTTCCTGCCATGGTCTATCTGAAGAAACAATTATATGTATGGGCGCTCTTACTGTTCTCTGTAATAGCGTTCGAGGTGGAAGCGGCCACGCTTGCTGCTCCAAACCGTATAGCATCAAACTCTACGCAGGGTACACGCGACATCGTGCAGGAAATCATTAATGTGATCGGACTTAAACCCAGATTTGAGCTGATTCCCGCAGATATTGACAACGCGGCGGCCGTTGTGCACAATGGCAAACGCTACATACTTTACAACGAGCGTTTCATGGCTGCTATAAACAATGCTGTACATACCGACTGGGGAGGCATCAGCATCATAGCGCATGAGATTGGCCACCACCTGAACGGGCACACCTTAAGCCGAAGTGGCAGCAACCCCGGGGATGAGCTGGAGGCAGATGAGTTTTCAGGATTCGTGCTGCGGAAGATGGGGGCCAGCCTGGCGGAGGCACAAGCCGCTATAAACCTGTTGTCGGAGGAGCGTACATCACGCACACACCCCGGACGAAAGCTAAGGCTGGAGGCCATCAGCAGAGGCTGGAAAAGTGCCAACGACCAATTGGTTGCCAGCGCCAAAGGACCACAACCCGACCAGCGCGCAATTGCCAGAACGCAGCCAACCCAGCGACAGCTGCAACAAATACAGCAGGGGCAGGAACAGCCAAAGAGCTCGTCGCTGGATAACCGTTATGTGCTTTCGCGGGTGCACTTCACAAAAGCGCCACGCGAAGAGTTTTATATCACTACCAAACTGCACCTGGTGCATGTAACCGACGATGGCATAAAGATTATCGGAAAACTGGCCAAGACCAACGATCCTGAAATTCCTTATTATTTTGAAAGCAATGTGCTGCAGCCGGTGTTCGTAACAGACCGTGGCATACTTGTAAATAAAAAAGGGCAGAAAGTCGGGTATCTGACCTAAGTATAACAACCTGACATCAGAAGCCGTGACAGTGCACCTGTTGCGGCTTTTTGTTTTCTATCTATCTGATATTTGCTATATTGCTGTATATCTGTAGTCATTTAACGCCTTTTTCTATGAGAATCTTTAAGATACCTGCCTTGCTGTTTATACTTTTACTTTGCTTAAGTGCCTGCGACGAACAAGGCCTTTGCCTGGATGGTGAAGGCGATGTGGAGAGCCGGACACTGGACCTGAGCAGCATAGACGGTGTAAGGGTGCACGGCAATACCAGGGTGTACATAAGAAAGGGTAACAGGCAGCGCATAGAAGTAAAAGGACAGCCTAACATACTGGACGAACTGGAAACAAATGTGGATGGTGGTATTTGGGACATTGGTTTTGACCGCTGCCTGAGCAACTATGAAACCGTGGAAGTATACCTTACCCTGCCAGATCTGCGCTCTGCCAAAATAAGCGGATCCGGGTTTATTAAACTGGAGGACAGGTTCAGAAGCAGGGAGTTTGATGTGGCCGTTTCCGGCTCTGGCGATATTCAGGGCAGGGTGGATACCGAAATCCTCACTTCACGCATCAGTGGTTCTGGCACCATAGAACTGTCCGGGGCTGCCCGTGAGCAGGATGTTCGCATATCGGGCTCGGGTAACCACAAGGCTTTTGATTTTAGAACTGATAAAGCGACGATCAGTATTTCAGGATCAGGGAGGGCACAGGTAAGAGCCTCTGATGAACTGGATGTTGAGATTAGCGGAAGCGGCAAAGTATACTACAAAGGAAACCCGGACACAAACTTCGATGTTTCAGGGTCTGGAAAAGTTGTAAAAGATTAACATGAGCATAAAATTTAAACATTACTTCTGGGTGCTGCTGCTTTTGGTGGCTGGCACTGCCTGCAGCAATAAAGACGATTTCGAAGCCTTTAAAGAGGCTGATTATACGTTGCAGGGTGTAGATGAAATGAGGGTGAATGGCATTAATCTGCTGGAGAAGAAGCGTGCCGAGGATTTTTCATTCAGTGATGCGGCTATACTTTTCTCGGCGCTCTCAGAAAACAAGCTGAATGCCACTTCAACGCTTAAGTTAAATGTGGCCTTAGGTGAGGAGCACAGATCCAGGACCATGACGGTAACCCAGCTGAAGTGGCAGATGCTGGTGAACAACGAGAAAGCCCTGAGCGGTGTGATAAACGAAGCCATACAGCTAAAAGACGGCCTAAACACTTTAACCGTTAGCTCGCCGCTGGCACTGGCCCAGGAAAATGGCAACACCAGCCTGAATAGCCTGTTGCGCATGGCAACCCTTATAAGCCAGGACAAAGAAAAAGCGAAAGTGCAGTTGCAGATTAAGCCTACCGTGCAGACATCGGTAGGGCCTTTGGAGCTACCAGCGTTCATCAACATTATTAAATAAAAAAGAGCCAGGCATAGCAGTCTGGCTCTTTTTTTATAATTCACTTTGTACTATCTATAGATAAGCCGATTAGAGGAAACTTTTGCATCTTTCTAACGTAGTGGCACGTTCCTTGCATTGCTTTGGTTAAAGTATTGAAACATTTAAAAACCAGGTAATATGACTAAGTCAAAGGTATACGATCTGTTTTTAAGCAGCTCAAACGAAGTAAAAGCAAACGCAGTAGAAACCGTTATGCGCAGCAGTGGATGGGTGCCAAAAACCGAGACCACTTCTTACAAAGACAACTCTGAACAGGATACTGACCGTCAGCCTGTAAAAGCCCACAAAAAGAACAAGGCAGCCCTTCGCCAGAAAAGCTGGATCGCCTGGCCAAAAGTATAAACTGTTTGGCTGGCATTGGCGCTTGTGCTATCTTCAGGGTTTATACTACACCCATGAAAAAGATACTCCTGCTGGCATGCCTCGTTGCTACGCCATTTTTGGCTGATGCCCAAAAACTCCAGTTTAAGAAAGAACAGCTGTTGCAAGACATCCGTGTGCTTGCCGCAGACTCGATGGAAGGCAGGCTGAGCGGTACCGCTGGTAGCCAGAAGGCACAGGAATATATACTAAAGCGTTTCCAGGAAAATGGCTTACAGCCATTTAATGATAGCTTTAAACAGCATTTCAGGCTGGAAAGCAAACGCATTACAGTGGAGCAGGCCACAAACTTTATCGGGTACATACCTGGCCAGACTGGCAAAGCCATTGTAATTAGCGCGCATTACGACCATGTAGGCGTACGCAACGGCGAGATCTATAATGGCACCGATGACAATGCCTCTGGTGTAGGTGCGGTGCTTGCCGCTGCCGCCTATTTTAAGAAAAACCCGCCCAAGCACACCCTCATCTTTGCTGCCCTGGACGGCGAGGAACTTGGCCTGCAGGGAGCCGATGCCTTTTTAAAGAACCCTCCTGTGCCTTTAGAGCAACTAGCACTGAATGTGAACATGGACATGCTCAGCATAAATGCCAAAGGCGAGTTGTATGCCAGTGGCACGCACCACTATCCGCATCTTTTGCCTCTCGTCAGGCAAGTTGCTGCCAGGCCCAAAGCTAAACTCCTGATCGGCCATGATAAACCGGAGCAGGGCACCGACGACTGGACCAGCCAATCCGACCATTTTCAATTCCATAAGCGCCACATCCCGTATGTATACTTTGGCGTAGAGGACCACCCACATTATCACAAACCCACCGACGACTATAACCAGATAAACCCGGATTTTTACGCCGATGCCGTGGCCCTGGTAATCGATTTCCTTAGAATTGCGGATAAAAGCCTGAGTGCTGCAAAATCCAAGTAAAACCTATAGCTGTTTATACTTTCTTTTTGCCTTTACAGGAAGGAGTAAAATACAGTTTTCAGTACAATTCCGATATTAAAATATAATAATAGTTAGTTATTTATCTTTTTATTAGATTAATCGTAGAGAAACAAAGAAAGCCGGTGCACAGGTCGTACTTAGGAACAGGCTTCCGAACCATTGTGGAAGTATAAATTTACTGCTGTGTGCTTTTGGCTGTGTTGTTTTATTAGCCTAGCTATTTTATATGAACAGAACCCTTACCTGTATCATCATACTTATTTTACTTTTACCACTGCTGCCATTTGCTGCAGAGGCCCAGAACAGCTTTGTTCAGCGTATAGGCAGGAGCAAATTGCCTGAACGCGGGCTTGTGATTGTAGCTGGAGGCGGTGTGGCCGGGGTTAAAAGCGATATCTGCGGCAGCCCGGGCTGCAACGATTTTGGACCGAATGTCAGCATGGGAGCCTGGTATAAATTTACGCCTTATCTAAGTATGGCCGGGAGCATTGACTACGTACGACTGGGTGCGGAAGAAAAAGATCCAAGACGCCCACTGAATGTGGCATTTCAGTCAGAGGTGATTGAGGTGAGCGGCTCAGTGGTATTAAACCTCCTGGACAGTTATGCCGGTTCTGGTAATTACAGGTCATCCAGAAAACGCTTTGTGGTGCCTTATGTACGGGCCGGCGGCGGGTTCATTTATTACACGGCCACCTCGTTTCCGGGAGATGTTTCCAGGCTGGAAGACTCGCAGACTAAGTATGACCCTGAGCGGAATTACCCTGCCATTGCCGCTGTTATTCCTTTTGGCGGCGGCCTGCGTTTCCGGTTCTCCGACGAGATCGCTGTTGCAGGCGAGCTGATGTACCGCATTACCACCACCGATTACCTTGACAATGTAGGCCCCCGGCTAGCTGACCCTAACACAGACCACTATGCAGTGGCAGCCATCAAGATCATGTACACACCCGTTATCAAGAATAAGATCTTCAGCAAAAACGCGCAAAATAACTAAACCTGTCTATTTAATAATTTAACTCCGTTTTAATGGTAGCCGTAGAGTTAAAGCAATGACTTTAATGAACTTATGACGCTATCATGAAAACAGACGATAATAAAAAGCTTTGGTGGCTGGCTGCCGGAGCTGGTGCCTTACTTACCGCACGGGCTGTGTACCGCAGCCTTACCGCATACGACTTTAATGGCAAAACCGTGTTTATAACCGGAGGCTCGCGTGGGTTTGGGCTTGTTTTGGCAAGACAGCTGGCTGCTGAGGGTGCCCGGTTGGTGCTTTGCGCCAGAAACGAGACAGAACTGGAGAATGCCCGTATTGAGCTGGCCGGCAAAGGGGCAGACGTACTGGTGCAGAAGTGCGATGTGACAGACGAGCAGCAGGTTAACCATGTGATCACAAATGTGCTGAATGAGTTCGGGCCTATAGATGTGCTCATTAATAATGCCGGAGTGATCAGTGCCGGGCCTGTAACCGAGATGACGCTGCGGGAATACGAAGAAGCCATGAATATGCACTTCTGGGGACCATTGTATACTATTATGGCAGTGCTGCCCAGCATGAAGGCGAGAGGTGAGGGGCGTATCCTGAACATCGCCTCCATTGGCGGCAAGATAAGCGTACCGCACCTGGTACCTTACAGTGCCAGTAAATTTGCACTTGTTGGTTTATCGGAGGGGCTGCGTGCTGAGCTGGCAAAGTATAACATCACAGTCACGACGGCCAATCCGGGGCTGATGCGCACCGGAAGCCCACGGCACGCTATCGTAAAAGGGCAGCATAAGGAGGAATACGCCCTGTTCAAGCTCATGGATTCCAGCCCACTTACATCAAGCAGTGCTGAAGCTGCGGCAAAACAAGTATTGGAGGCATTGCGCCACGGCGATGCCGAGGTTACCACCACACTACCAGCCAAGTTTGGAGAACTACTGCATGGTATCTCGCCTGGCCTGATGATGGGTATCTTTGAAGCAATAAACCGCCTGCTGCCCGGCGAAGGCGGAATCGGGAAGCAACGGGCTAAAGGCTACGAAAGCGAGTCGGAGCTATCGTTCTCGAAGTATACAGAAAATACCGACAAGGCGGCCGTTCGTAATAACGAGATCTGACATAAGTATACTTTGCCTATACTTTATACCTTTGCCTGTACCATACCACCTGGCCTGGAAAAGTATACTTATGGAAATCAAGAAAAAAGAAATCGCCTACGACGGCTATTTTAAGATCTACAAGCTAACTGTTGAGCACGATGGGCAGACCTTTACCCGTGAGCAGTTTGACAGGGGAGATGCCGTTGCGGCCCTTATTTACGATACCCGAAACCAGCAATACATTCTGGCAAAACAGTTCAGGGTTGGCGCAGAGGCGGATTTAACAGAGGTAGTGGCCGGCATGATAGACGCTGGCGAAGAACCGGAGCAAAGTATAACCCGCGAAATTGAAGAGGAAACCGGTTACGAGGTGGACAGCCTGGAGCACGTGCATACTTTTTATACTTCTCCTGGCGGTACAACCGAGAAAATATACTTGTACTATGCAGAGGTATCGGTGCAAAAGGGGCAAGGCGGAGGCAATGCACACGAGAACGAGCACATTACACTGGTGCAACTATCAGCCGATGATTTTGAAAAACTGAATACCCCGGACGCCAAAACAGTGATAGCCCAACAGTGGGTAAAATTAAGGAAGGCTTAAAGTATAAAAGCAGGCAAAACGCCTGCTTTTATACTTTAAATTTAGTCTTTTGTGCCTCTGATAGCGCTTTGTGTATCAGCGGCGCCTTCCAGGGTTAGATACTCGGCCTGCAAGGCCCTTATCTTAAGATTGTCGCCGGTGCTTATCTGCCCTTCAATCTGGCCGCGTCGCTCATTAAGCTGGGAGTACACAAAATCCACATAGTCCCAGTCGTCTTGTGTCCAGTTGCGGCGCTGCGCCCTTACGGTTCCCATAAATGTGAGGTAGGCCTCGCGTATGTTGCCGGCAGTGATCTTTTCTATGTTGCTGTACTCACGCAGCAGTTTGCTTTTCAGGTTGTTGAGTTTAGAAGGATCAAGCGGTTGCTGCTGGCGTCGCTCCTGACGTGCCTCCCAGCGCTCGTAACGGGTCCTCAGGTCTTTGTACTCCTGCTTCGATTTTTCTGAAAGGCTGTCGAAGTTTTGCTCGAGTTGCGCATTGCGCTGGCGGAGCTCCTCCTTTACTTTTGGCCAATTGCGATCTATGGCGGTGTCGCCTTTATCGGCCTGCCGGTTAAGCCAGTTCCTGAACTCGTCCAGTTGCTGTTCTGCTGTTTTACCGCGCTGTACTACTACTGCCGTGTCCTCTTCGGCTGTATCAACGGTAACTACTTCGGTGTCATCCACATCCCTGCGGCCTTCGCAGCTCCACATCAGGCACACAAGGCACAGCGCGGTCAGTGTTCTCAGAAAATTATCTTTTGTATTCATAGTTTTATGTAATCAGCTGGTTTTTTCATTCCTGCTTTTATTACGGATATAAGCTATGTAAGATACCTGTTGCTAAGGGCTGGCTGCCAGCGACTTTTCTTTACTGATTCCATCGCCGTAGGTGAAGTGCCTGTTTACGGTAACCGGCAGTTTGCCACGGGCCGGTATTTTGCCAAATAGTAACCTGGCAGCTGCCTCCTGCGCGTGGTAATGTGGTTGGTATGCCTGGATCAGAACACGGCTTTGCTCAAGGCCTGGAAATTGGTTTATGGCGTAGGCATTATCAAAAAGTATAACAATGGCTTTGTTTGATAAGGCAAGTTTCCTTACCAAATCAGTGGCTGGCTTTGTGTAGCCGAGGTTGTTGCTGGGACTGATGCTTGGGCCGTACAATGCTACCAGCACCACATCATACTTCGTGAGTTTTCGCCAGAGTGCGTCTGCTTCCTTTTTGCCTGCCTTTCTGGAAATCACAAAGTCTGTGGTGCGTATTTCTTCCTTTACCAGCCTCTGAAACGTGCCTGTTTTCACTAGCCCGAAGCTGACAGTTGCCACGCTAGTTCTTTTACCGGGCCTAAAGGGCAAGGTCCTTTTTTTGTCTACCAGTAGGGTAATGGCGGCCTCGGCTAAGGCACGGTTTATACTATCGGCCTGTCGGGTATTCAGGTCTGCATAAAGGTTGTCCAGGTCTATGGGTTTATACTTATGCAGCCCCAGCCACTGCTTTGCCTTTAATACACGCTTGCATTTTTCGTCAATTTCCTGCTGGCTAAGGTAACCGTCTGCCACAGCCTGCTTTATGGCTTTTATTGCCTTTGGTACGTTCTCCAGTCGTTCTAATATGTCGTTTCCGGCTATCAGGGCTTTGGCTTCGGCCTCACCGGGCTCAAAGTATTTTGTAACGCCTTTCATCACCATGGCATCCGTAAACACAAGCCCTTTATACTTCAGGTCGCGTTGTAGCAGGCCCTTTACAATGTTTGGCGAAAGGGTGGAGGGGAGGTATGGCGTCGGGTCTAGTTGCGGTATGTGCATGTGTGCCACCATCATGCCGCCAACGTCCTGCTTTATGAGTTCCTGAAACGGGTAAAGCTCGATCGAGTCAAGGCGTGCCCTGGTAAAAGGTATAATGGGCAGGTCGTGATGAGAATCTACGTCTGTGTCGCCGTGCCCCGGAAAATGCTTAGCAACCGCAATGATGCCGTTATCCTGCATGCCCTGCATAATAGCGAGGCTTTTTGCGGTTACATCCTGTCTGTTTTCGCCAAACGCGCGGTAACTGATGATGGGGTTTTTGGGGTTGTTGTTTATATCGGCAACGGGGGCAAAGTTAATGTGCATGCCAAGCCGCTTAAACTCTCCGGCTATCTGTGCGCCCATACCATAGATAAGGCCATTATCGGCCACGGCACCCAGCATTTGCTGATACGGATAGTGTACTGTACTGTCGAGGCGCATGCCCACGCCGGTTTCGGCATCCATCGAGATAAATAGTGGTACTTTGGAAGCTGCCTGGTATTTATTCGTGAGTTTTGCCTGCTGCATGGGCCCACCCTGGAAATAGATCAGTCCGCCAACTTTATACTTCGTGATCAAACGCATCACGTCTGCCTCATACTTTTCTCCACGGTTCGAGAAAGCCTCAACGATCATCAGCTGTGCAATACGTTCATCGGGTGTTAAGGAATAAAAAACAGAGTCTACCCAATAGCTTTCCCGTTCTTGCAGGGCATCAACCAAAGTGGCGGCACGCACATAAGGGCTACGGACAGGCTCATATTCTGTTACAGCACCGGCAAACGTCTGCTTCTGTGTATCTGTACCCTCACATGAAAACAAAAGCCAAGGCATTAACAACAGTAGTTTGCCCAGGATATTTTTTGAGATCCTGCAGGATAAAAATGGAGTCAGGTAAAACATGATCTTCAGAACACCGCACCTGGCAGCGTTATGGTTTAAGTTTGTAAAATAGTTCTTATATGGTAGGTTAGTTTTAGAGGTTGCAAGTATAAATACGAGAATTTGGGCTTTAAAGCTGTAATAAGGGTTGGCGGCTTTTGCACTTTACACTATATTGTTGATGAATTAAGGCTGAACTGAATGGAAAATAAGCTTACCGGTAAAGAACTGTATACTTCGGAAAACGAGAAGGTGATTTTTGCCTACAGCTTTCTCCCGGGAGCCCTTTTTGTGGCCTTGCTTTGCCTGATCAGCCTTTTAAGCTACCTGTTTCATGCAGACCTGCGCTGGCTGGGCATTCAGCCCCGTAATTTTTTTGGCCTGATAGGCGTGGTTACCAGCCCATTGGTGCACGGCGATCTGTTGCACTTGCTTTCCAACTCTTTTCCCCTGATACTGCTCTCTGGGTTTATACTTTTCATGCACCGGAAAGTGGCCCTGCATGTTATTGTGCTGGTGTATGTGCTTAGCGGCATTCTAACCTGGTTTATTGGTCGGCCATCTTACCACATTGGGGCAAGCGGCGTTGTGTATGGGCTGGCTGGTTTCTTGCTGTTTAATGGGTTTCTGAGGCAGAACCGCAGTGCCATGGCAATTTCTCTGGTCATACTTTTCCTGTACAGCGGGCTTTTTTACGGACTGCTGCCCACCGAAGAGCGAATTTCGTGGGAGGGGCACATAGCGGGGTTTGTGGCCGGCCTTGTGGCGGCGCTGGTTTACGGCGAAGGGAAGATCGGAAGACAGAAAAAGCCTGTTTACCTGGAGCCTGACGTGGTGCAACGCCATGTGAGCAACACATTCGGCATTAATTACCGGCATATGCATATCAGCTATAAAGTGCATGAGCAGGAAAATGAGAAAAGCCATTATTATACGCTAAACACCACTACCGGCAAAGCAGCCGCACCAACCAACTCAGCTAATGTTTCGTCTAATAAGATGCATTTAGACAGAACAAGGAATGAAAAATAGGCATACAGACAGACAGGAAGAAACCGTAGTAAGGAAACACAGCTACGACGAAACCATTGAAGATGATACCAGCACCGGCAAGCAAAGCAAATGGCCGCTTTACATCACGCTGCTTCTAATTGCCGGGCTTGTAGCTTCCTATTTCCTTTTTCCCGGTTTCCAGCAGGAGGTGGATAACAGTTGGGCTATACTTACCAGCGGCGACAAGCAGCGCATTTCGGAATGGGTTAGCCAGTTTGGTTTCTGGGGACCATTTTTCATTATACTTGCCATGATCGCACAGATGTTCCTGCTGGTGATCAACGTGGTGGCCCTGATGTTGGTGGCCATTATTGCCTACGGGCCGATATGGGGAACGCTGATAGCCGTGGCTGCCGTATTCGTGGCCTCCACCATTGGCTACCTTATCGGCCGGTGGGTTGGTGAGGCGGGAGTTTCAAAACTGATAGGGCGCAAAACAGAGCGAAAAGTAACCGGCTTTGTTGACGAGTATGGGCTATGGGCAGTCATTATTGCGCGTATCTCACCCTTTCTTTCAAACGACGCCATCAGCTTTGTGGCAGGGCTTGCAAAAATGAATTACTTCCGGTTTATAGGTGCCACGCTGGCCGGCATTGTGCCGCTTGCCATTCTGCTTGCCTGGCTTGGCGAAAACAACGAACGCCTCAAGTCCGGCCTCATCTGGGTATCCGCAATAAGTATTGCCGCCTTTGTAGGCTACGTTATCTACGACAAATACTTTAAGAAGTAAGCCAGAAGTATGGCCTGCCTAAAAGCAATGCAAGTATGGATTTCTATAAGAAACAATACTTCACCGGCTAAATTTTAACTTATACTATAAGCCTGTAAAAGGTGCCCAGTAAAATTGCACAACAATAGCTAGATGCGGTTATATATCAATTAATAATTAGTAAAATTATATAAGACATTAAATAAATTAAATTTATTCGAATATAGCGAAATAACATATTTTGTAAAACCATTCTTGAGAGCCATCGTTTAAGCCTGTTATTATTACCTAAATCGATGTTTCACGAAATGGACTGCTTATGTTTAGGATCAAATTACTGGCAGCCATGCTCTCAATGACAGTAGCAATGGCTGAAGAATTTTCCTTTTTTACTGCTGAATCCCACGCACCGAAAATCGAAGAGAAAACAATGGGTTGGCCCCCTAAAGATGAAAACCAGACAGACTTAGATTTACCCGCTTCTTCAAACACCATTACCGTAAAGGCTTCAATCTACCATCCGGAGCCGAGCCAAACCGACGACACCCCTTATATCACTGCGGATGGCTCCCGCATAAACAAGCGAAATCCTAAAAAACACCGCTGGATCGCCGTATCCAGGGACCTGCACAGCAAGTGGGGCGGAGAACTTAGCTTCGGCGACTCACTGTGGGTAACAGGCATATCGGACGACCTGGACGGCGTATACATTGTAAGAGATGTTATGAACCGCCGGATACACAAGCAGATAGACCTGCTGGTAGGAAAAAAGGACCGCATTATGGGCTTCTGGAAGAATGTACAGATAGCCAAGTTAGACTGATCGTCCGGTTTTCCCGCTACTAAACGAACAGGCACAACACCCGTACCCTATGCAGGTAAGTAAGGCCGTAGCAGTTGGCCATGTTACTGAATGCACGCATGGGAGAAAGAAACCTTAGAAACAAAGCCGGTAAACGCCTCCTGAACCGGGAGCGTTATGAGTTGCTGAACAGGCTGCAGGATGCCCTTGAAACACCGCTGGTGGTGCTGGGCTTTATCTGGCTGGTACTGCTTGTAGTGGAGTTTATCTGGGGCTTAAATTACTTGCTGCAACTGTTAAGTATAGCCATCTGGGTAATATTTATACTTGACTTTGCCGTTAAGTTTATACTTGCACCGCATAAGCTCAATTTTCTCCGCAGCAACATCCTTACTACCATCTCCCTGATAGTTCCTGCCCTGCGGGTGTTCAGGATCACCCGGGTGTTTCGGGTTGTCAGGTCTGTGAGAGCTGTAAGAGGGCTGCGCCTGGTAAAGGTAGTAGGCTCTATTAACAGAGGGATGCGCAGCCTGGGCAAAACCATGCAGCGCCGGGCCTTTGGTTATGTAATTGCCCTTACCCTGCTGGTGATAGTGGCCGGTGCGGCGGGCATGTACGCCTTCGAGCGGGAGCATGGCCTTGACTCTTATGGAGAGGCACTCTGGTGGACAGCAATGCTGCTCACATCCATTGGTAGTGAGTATTTCCCGGTCACACCCGAGGGCAGGGTGCTATGCCTGTTGCTTGCCTTGTATGGCTTTGCCGTGTTTGGCTACGTAACGGCCACGCTAGCCACGTTCTTTATCGGGCAGGATGCGGAGAACAAAGATGCAGAACTGGCAGGAGCAAGCCAATTAAAAGAGCTGCACAGAGAGTTACAACAACTGCGGTCAGAACTGAAAGCATTTCGCATGGATTCTACCCGTTTACCCCCCGATCAGGATACACCCCAGGTATAAATGCACTTTGTGTGTTCAGGTAAATTAGATATCTTACATTACTAAATCTATACTTTATCATGAAACGCCAGGAAGCCAAAAAGATTTTATTCAGCATGACAAGCAGCGAAAGCCTGTTACGCCATGCCCGCACCGTAGAACTTGTGATGGAAGCTTATGCCAACAAACTCGGTG
Organism: Pontibacter sp. GD7; assembly: GCF_058216375.1. NCBI lineage: Bacteria > Pseudomonadati > Bacteroidota > Cytophagia > Cytophagales > Hymenobacteraceae > Pontibacter > Pontibacter sp. GD7. Next base: position 32,343 of record NZ_JBYZMP010000011.1, read on the forward strand.
AAGACACTGAGAAATGGGCTGTTGCCGGTTTACTGCACGATGCGGATTATCAGGCTTACCCGGAGCAGCACCCCAATGTGATCGTAAAATTGCTACAGGAAAAAGGAGAGGAGGAGATTGCCCACGCTATTTCGGCACACTACACAAAATGGGGCAAAACCTATGATACCTTGCTGGACAAAGCGTTGATTGCCTGCGATGAAATTACAGGGTTTATTGTTGCCTGCGCACAGGTAAGGCCGCAACGCCTGGATGGACTGGAGGCAAAATCCGTGATCAAGAAACTGGGCCAGAAAAGCTTTGCCGCTTCCGTGGACCGCGAAGAAGTAGCAAAAGGTGCAGCGCTTTTTGAGGTGGACTTAAAAGAACACATCAGCTTTATCATAGAAGTCCTGCAACAGCACCAGGAGGAACTGCAGTTGACGCCACAGGTTACCAGCCAAAACTAATCCCGAAAGTATACTTTAGCTTCTGCTTAATAAGCTGGTTATAAGTTACATAATTTGCGAAAGATGCTACCCGGCTGCGGCAGCATTGAAACCACATTATGCGGCAGTCCTTACGTTGTGCTGTAGTGCTTTAAGATCTCCAGGCCTTCCTTGTCGTTATCAGCCTCTACCACTTCATCGATTACATACTGTACTTCCTGCTCGGTCCAATTCTCTTTTTCAGCGGCCTTTACAAAAATATCCAAAGCGGCAAACCGGGAACCCTGGGTGGGCACATTCGTTCTGATTCTCTTTCTGATGTTCATATACATAGCTATTGACTTTACAAAAGTATGAATTCTCCTTTTAACAAACCCTCCAAATCGAATGCCAGTTTTTTTAGCTTACATACTTGCCTGCCTGGCTATGGTAATCAACCTGTTCACTTGCAAATGACACGTAATTTAATGCTGCAGTAGGGGCTGGGGCTAACTTCTTTGCTTTAATGGCCGTTTGATATGGCTATAAACCCAAAGCCCTGATTTAGCTGAATGGATAAAGAGAAAATTACCCTGGAACAACTCCGCGGACTTGATGACCTGACAGTGCTGCATTATGCTATCCCTGTTATCATAGTGTCGGTGGTGGTGGAATGGCTGGTGGGGGTTTATAAAAAGCGTGATTACTACCATACCAAGGATTTTTTCGCAGCCCTGGCCATAGGTGCGGTTAATTCATTGTTGGGCGGGGCACTCAAGATCTGGCTGTTTGCGGTGGCTATGGTGGTTTATAACCTGGTGCCCTGGGCAGTGCCGCGGGTTTGGTGGGCGTTTATACTTTGCTTTTTCATCGTGGACCTCTGCAGGTACTGGGCACACCGTATATCCCATGAGCAGCGTTTTTGGTGGGCAACCCACGTTACGCACCACTCCTCCGAAAAAATGAATTTCTCCGTATCTTTCCGCACCGGCTGGACGCAGCATATAAAATTCGTGTTCTTTTTGCCGGTGCCCTTTGTTGGCCTGGACCCGTTCACTTTTTTCATCTGCCACCAGGTAGCGGTGTTTTACCAGTTCTTCGTGCATACCGAATTGGTCAAAAAGCTGCCAGCCCCCATAGAGTATTTCTTTGTTACGCCTTCGCACCACAGGGTACACCACGGCTCCAATGCAAAGTACCTGGACAAAAACTACGGCTCTACCTTCATCATCTGGGACAGAATGTTTGGTACATTCCAGAAAGAGGAGGAGCACCCAACCTATGGCCTCACCAAACCTGTCAAGTCTTTTAACCCGGTATACCTGGTGTTTCATGAGTGGGTGGACATCTGGAACGACCTGAAACATGCCCGCACTTTAAAAGAAGTATGGGGTATACTTTTTAAGCCACCGGGCACAGTAGTTACCGATTTTCAGCGGCGGCAACTGCTGGCACCGGAGCAGCAACTTATAAAAGAAGCGCTGCCCGAGAAGCTGGAAACAGGGCAGATTGGTGCTGCAGGTGCCGCATAAAAAAAGCACGGCGGGTGCCGTGCCTTGTGTTTTAGTAGCTTTCCTGGTATCGGGTAGGGTTTTGGTGCCGTTGGCTGGGGTTGGTCTTGGCCTCATTTGGCACTCCCATTTTCTCTTCACGGCGGTCCTGGTACTGCTGAAACTGCACCGGGGTAAGCACATCCTTTATCTGCGATAACCTGGTCTGGCTGATGATGTCGATCTGCTTAACCACCATGCGTGGGTCGTCTTTATACTTTGCCTTTGCTTCCTCAACCTGCTGCATACCGGTCAGGTTAATTGTTTTTATTTTAGCAGCTTGCTGTGGCGTCAGGTGCAGGTGCCTGGCCATACTTGCCGTCATTTCATCGGCGCGTTGTTCCAGTGTTTTTTCAGCGGGGGCCTGGTTAGCTGCTTTCGAATTGGCTGGGGCATTCTGGGCAAAGGCCGCGCTGCCAGCAAAAACAAATACAAGGGCTACAAATATTCTTTTCATATTGATTTATACTTTACTATTGCTCTGTGAGCAAGTATCGTTCCTGATTGTGATTAGGGTTGAGGTTTTTCTAACACCAGCCGCCAGGCTATAGTTTCTGGTAAACGTTAGCTTTCGCTGTAAAAGTATACTTTGTAAAAGTGCATGCCGCGTTCCTGGTCAAAGCCACGCTCTACGTACTGTTCGCTTTGCTCGGGGTTATAGCCACTAAACTTTATCTCTATTTGCGTATCCAGCTTTATAAAGTTACGAAACTTGCGTTTCATGTTCTTTACTGTGTTCTTGTTGATCGTGAAATCCGTGAAGCCTTCTATGTCGCGCTCTTCGGCGTAGGACTGGCTGTAGTTCATAAAGCGTTCCTTGGTCTCTGGCTCATCTATCACGCTGCTGGTAAACTCATCCAGATCAAAGGTCTCGCTTTTAGAGAAGTAGTCTACTGAGCGGCTGATGAAGTCTACCTGCGCTTTTTTACTTTCTTTCTGGGCAAACACCTCTTCCGAGAAATCCTTGCAAAGATTCAGCACCGCTTTAGTGTTAAAGTTGGTGTCCTTTAGCTCAGTCACGTTCAGAAAATCCTCTTTCCAGAAGGCTGCATCGTAGCTGTTGGCATCCACAAGCTTCACCCGGAAGCCATCCTCAGCCTCCGTGTTAAAGATCATGCAGCCCTTGTCAACGCCTTTTAGGTTTACGCCAAAGTGGTAGTTCACATTCAGGTCATCCGCCTCATCCTGGATCGTTAGAAAGGTGTCTTTGTTCTCCGACTTAAATATTCCTACCGCATCCACAATATCATCTGCCATCAAACAGCCGGAAAAATGCACCACATACAGCTCCCCGCTTTTAACCTTCGGGTGGTCCGATTGCTCGTACAGGTGGTTCAGGATATGCACCGAGTACTCATGAAACTTATCGGGCTGTGTGAAAATTAAGGCCGCATAGGCAAACATCTCGTTCAGGGCCAGGTCGGAGGTGTGCGTGAAACGGAAAAACTCTTCCTGCTTGAACGGTGATAAAAAGTAGTTCAATAACAGGTCTGATAACTGCTCATCGCGCAGGTCAACCAGTTCTTTCGATACCAAAACGCCTTCTTCCTTTGCTTTATTTCCAACCCTGTGCACGGCCAGTTGCTTTAGCCGCACCTGTGATCTGTCCTTCATAATGCTTAACCTATTTTATAACCACAAAGGTATGGAATTGAGGCCTAGCAAAGTATAAATCTGCTTCAATCTCTGCTGTTTATGGGTTTTGTTTTAGGTACTGTTTTGATAATCAGGTAATTGCGTGGATGTGTGGAACTTTTTTAGAATTAGGCCATACTTTTGGCATGGTTTTTCCATTAGGCAAGAGCAAGCAGCGCAGCTTACTAAACCAGACGGAACCATAAAGATTATTACCATGAAAAAGATATTTCTACTTATAGCTGTCGCATTAGGCTTTATCGCAACAAAAGTAAATGCGCAGCAAAATCCGATACGATTTGGCGTTAAAGCCGGTGTAAACCTTGCAGAGTGGCAGGGCGAAACAGTAAACAGTGCCCAGGACCTTTTTGATATGACGAACGGCTCTGTGAACCGTAAAATGCGCGAGGGCTTCCATGTGGGTGGTTATGTAAGTATACCGGTTGCCCCTGGTTTTGAGATTGAGCCGGGGCTGCAGTACTCGCAAAAAGGTACACGCCTGATCGGTAAAATTCCGATCGAGGAAGTGGAGTTTCTGAACGCTAATTTAACGCTTACCAACAAAGCCGAGTACCTGGACATGCCGATCCTGGCAAAAGTATATATAGGAGAGGGGTTCCATATCTTTGGCGGTCCGCAGGTGTCTTACCTGATCTCCAATAAATTACAGGCTGAAGCTGGTGCACTTGGCTTTAAAGCCCTGAACAGGGAGTGGGACATGAAAAGCGGTTTCAGAGAAGTGGACTTCGGTGTGACTGGTGGCCTTGGCTACAGATTCCCGAGTGGCTTTAACATAAGCGCCGGCTACGACTACGGCTTGAATACAATTGATGACAACGGCAGTTTTGAGACTTTTAACCGTGTTATCAAGGCTTCAGTAGGCTTTACCTTTTAAATAAGTTGAACGGATAATTTTTGTTTTGGTGAACGAAGACAGGTTGCTACCAGTGGTGGCAGCCTGTTTTTTTATGGTGTTACCCCGTTCTGAGCGCAGAGCCTGTATCCCCGGCCATGTATATTGATGATTTCGACAGTAGGGTCGTGGCGGAGGTATTTGCGTAGTTTAGCTATGTACACATCCATACTTCTGGCCGTGAAGTAAGTATCTTCGTGCCAGATCTTCTCGAGGGCAAGGTCACGGGGCAATACATCGTTCAGGTGCTGGCACAGCATTTTCAGCAGCTCCGCTTCTTTAGGGGATAGTTTTTCTGAGTCGCCGTGCCGCGAAAGTATGCGCAGGTTCGACTGAAAACGATACTGCCCGATTTCAAAATCAATTTGCTCTTTCTGTTCTGTCAGGATAGGAGCTTTTCTGTTCAGCACGGCTTTTATCTTGTAAAGCAGCACCTCGGAGTCAAAGGGTTTGGTTATGTAGTCGTCAGCACCAAGCTTAAAGCCTTCCACCATGTCTTCCTTCATGGCTTTGGCGGTCAAAAAGATCAAGGGTACTGCAGGTTCCAGCTTCTTGATTTCCCGGGCAAGTGTAAAGCCGTCTTTCTCAGGCATCATCACATCCAGAATGCAAAGATCATACTTGCCCTTGCGGAAGGCGGCAATACCCAGGCAGCCATCTTTGCACAGCGTTACAGTATAGTCATGCAGTTCCAGGTAATCGCGCAACACTATACCAAAATTCGGGTCGTCCTCGGCTAGCAGTATGTTCATGCTTTAAATTTTTGATTGCTAATTACTTAACTCATTTGTGTTTAACCCACCCCTAAAGAGCTGCGCTCGCTAACTCAAAACTCTCGTTTTGGCTAGTCCAGAGGAGGGGAATTTAATTACACTTTTGTTAGAATCCCCTCTTGAGAGGGGCGTAGGGGTGTGTTTACACCTGCCTGGTTATCGTATATCGAAACTTGAGTAATTAAATTTTGGAACCACTCATCCACTCATTCACTCATTCACTCAATCACTCATTCACTCATTCACCCAAAGGCAGGAATATCTCAAACCTGCTTCCTTTGCCGGGTTCGCTTTTGAGGCGCACGTTGCCTTTATGTGCATGCACAATGGCCTTTACATAACTCAGGCCAAGACCAAAGCCTTTTACATTGTGCAGGTTGCCAGTTGGCACCCGGTAAAACTTGTCGAATACGCGCTGCTGGGTTTCTTTGCTCATGCCCATGCCTTTATCTTCCACGGCAATCAGCAGCCCACCGTCCAGGTTTTGTGTTTCCAGTTTAATTTCCGGGGAGGCAGGGGAATACTTATTGGCATTATCCAGCAGGTTACAGATCACGTTAAACAGGTGCACCTCATCCAGGCGCAGTTCGTGATGCCTTGCATTTAACTGCATGTGTATCTGGCCAAGCCGCTCTTCCACTTGCAGGCGTATACTTTCAATAGCCTTGGCCGCAAGTATGTGCACGTCAACTGGTTTAAAGTTCATCTTAAAGTCGTTCTTCTCCAGTTGGGCAATTTGCAGTACGTTCTCTACCTGGGCATTCATGCGCTTGTTTTCCTGCCTGATGATGCCGGTGTAATGCTTTATCTTTTCGGGGTGCTCGTAGATCTTGGGATTCGCAATGGCATCTGTGGCAAGGGAGATGGTGGCGATCGGAGTTTTAAACTCATGCGTCATGTTGTTGATGAAGTCATTCTTCATCTCCGACAGCTTTTTCTGCTTGTAAATTATATGAATGGTGGTACCGAATGTGGCGATCATGACCAGCGTAAACAGCGCCGACAAAGACATCATGCCCCACAAGGATTTCATGGCATAGGCGCGGCTATCGGCAAAGTATAAACCCAGGTGGTCCGGCTTCTCAAATATGTCGTTCGGGAAGAGGCTGGCTTTGTACATGGGCTGCCTGTTCGGCGTCAGCGCTGCTACATTGTGCACGGCCACCGTGTCTGACTTACCTGAAACGACCCAATATCCAAAATCAAGGTTAATGCCTTTGTTTTCGAGTTCGGCTTGTAACAGGTTTGGTAACGCTTCCAGGTTAAGTCGTTTCTGCAGCGGCTCATCCTTAACCACATATTCCACCACCATTTTCTGTACTACATCGTTCAGTTTGTCTTTCTTTAGCTCTATCTTACTGATATCCGATAAAGTTGGCTTGCTGATCGGCAGTTTAGCAGGTTGTATGCTTTTTTTTGCAGCAGATGTACTGTCATGTTTTTGCCTGAAATAAACGTTATGCCTGCCTGAAAGCGCTTTGGCGTGGGCTAAGTTTCTGTAAATAAACTTTTTGTCGGAAATCTCCTGCGGCTGCTCTCCGGGTTTAAGCACATACTGAACCCAGGCAGGAACGGGTTTTTCGCCACCCTTTTTCTTAAGTATAAAAATACTGTCATTTCTGATGTCTACAGAGGCGATCTCGAAAGGCGAAGTATTCTGTAATAACTTATTTTTTTTCATCAGGCTATCGAGCCGGAGAGCAACAGTTCTAAGCGTATCCACCGAAATTTTCACGGGGCGGTTATACAGCCTTAGCAATTTTATGGAGTCCTGTGCTTTCTCTCCTTGCTGTGTATCTCCTTTTCGAATAAACGCAGCCTCCAAGGGCTCTCCTTTAGCCTGAAATACCCGTTGGAAATGAGCCATGCCATTATCTTCTGCCAATGCCTGCAAGGCTATACTTATCTGCACCGAATCTGAGTTGGAAAATTTGTAACGATGGTAGCGTTTTGGAGAAGGCTGTTCCAATGTTTGGGCTTCGGCAAATGGCTTCTCAGGCTGTTTGCTTACAGGTTTTAGTTTCTGTGAGGTCTTGGCTGAGTTTGCGTTAGCTGAGGTGGTTTGCTCCGGGGCCTTGGTTTTGAGGGTATCGTTTTGCAGCGATGCCATCTGGTTAGCCACCACGCCAGCTGCTTCCTGTGTTTCCAGTTTAGCCACCACTCTGGTAAGCGCCTCATTCACGCTACGGTCAAACTCAGCCTGCTTTACCTGTATGGCGTCATTTATCCAATAGAGCTGCAGCCCCACCACACCCAGCAGGGAAATGCTCATCAGCACCAGAACGCCGTTAATTATATTCTTACTCACTTAACAAATTTATACTTTTAACCTGTTACCTGCCCGATTTTAACTTTTCTTTAACGGTTTTTAACTCAATTTAACTTTTTCTGGCATTAAATATAAGTGCTTGCATACTATATACTTATACAGGTCATACTTTCCGGGAATGGCAGCACTGCGGCATTTGGCAACTTTAACCTTTCTTTAACATACTTTAACGAAGCCTTAACTATACCCGGCTTTCTATACCCGTACCTTTGAGTATCATCAAAAACAACATGGGTACTATGGATCTAATCACAACACTACAGCATGTAATCAAGTTTATTATTGGTCTTCTGTTAACATTACTGCCTTTTTACAATGTGGCGGCACAGGATGCGTCCAAAAAGATCAGGTTAAAATATATTGAAAATATCAATGGCGTAGAGACCGTAAAAGACACGACCATAACCGTTACAGACAGGGCTGCACTGCTGCAAAGTATAAAAGGGCTAAAAATTGATACAGCTGCTTTGCACAAACTGAACATGTCCGTTACCATACTGTCTGATAGCCTGCGTGTAAGGGCATTAGCGGGCAGCAAAGCTAACATATACAAACTGAGCGAGATGCCAGAAGGGGTTGAGAAGATGATTAGGCTTGAGCTTAAGAACGGTGAGCAGCGTGATAAACTTATAAAAGCCTGGAAACAGAAAGAACTGAAAGTGCTTTCTTCGGACAGCTTGCGCCTGATCACAGTTGAAAAAGATATTACAGGTGATGCGCACCAGCTTTATATTCTCAAAAAAGCAAAAGATCAGGTTAGGGCAAACGGTACTTACAAACTATTACAGCAGGACAGCCTGCATGCTGCAAAGGTAGAACACATCTACATCAGGAGAAAAGCAGGAGATGCTGACTCGTTGATTATTTTGAAGAACGGTAAGACCATGTTCAAAGGTCTTGCCAGCGACAGTGCAGGGAATGTGCATGTGTTCAGGTTTGAGGGCGACGGCCACAAAAGCCTAAAGTTTGATCATGCTGCTCATCCGGGTAAAACGATAACCTTTATTGTTAAAAAGGTTACGGTACAAGACATGACGGAAGCAGACATCTCAGCGCTGAAGAATACAGGCGCGCCTGTTGAAACAAAAGCCAAAGAAGCACTGGATCTGAAGCAGATAGATTATTACCCGAACCCCAACGAGGGCAAATTTAACCTAAGGTTTACTCCGGAAGACAAAGGCACTACAGTAGTAAGGGTGCTGAACAGCAGGGGGCAAGAAGTATTCGTGGATACCGCCGAAAAACTGAAGGGAGAATACAGCCGGGAGATCGATCTTAGGCCATTTGGCAAAGGGCTATACTTTCTGCAGATACAACAGGGCAAGCGCTACTACACTAAAAAGATACTTGTTAGATAATTGATTAATGTGAAAATGGTTGAAAGGCCCGCAAAGCATTTGCGGGCTTTTTTATGCGCTTATCTTAATGGTGGTGATGGTGGTCGTGGTCGTCGGGTTTGCTGTTGAAGTTGGCAATGGCACCAAGCGTAAAGAATACAGCCCAGCAGGCATAGAGGGCCACAAAGTTCTCAATGCTTTTATTGATGAGCAAAAGTATGACATGTGCCACCAGCGTCATCACAAACCCCGTGGCCGCCACAAACTGGTAAGAGTTCATCTCCCTGGGGTCGTATATTTTCGATAATTTCATGTTTTGGCAATTAGTATACAGCACTAACGATTTAGGGCCGTGAGTGGTGCCATAAACCGAAACTTTTAGGCAAATATAACAGGTTCGGTGCAGTTGTTGTTATGTTTAAAGCAATCCCATACTTTCATGTCATGATCAGATCTTTGCTATTATTCCTTTTCTTCGGTTTGAACGCTACAGCGGCTCTGGCTTCCCAAAAAGTTTCAGAAATCCATCAGCAAAAGCAGCAAACCGGTTTTTATGACTCTGTAACGGAGCTGTTGCAGCAAGTTGTAAGCAATGGGCAGGTAAAGTATAGGCTGTTGCAAAAGGAAAACGATAAACTGGACAGGCTGGTAAAGCAGGTGGCCGCTTATGACCTTAGCAGTGCAAGCCCCTCCGAGAAAAAGGCCTTTTATATAAATGCCTACAACCTGCTTGTGCTAAAACAGGTGATGGAGCACTACCCTTTAAAATCAGTGATGGATATACCGGGCTTTTTTGACAGGCAAAAGTATAAAGTGGCAGGAGAGGGGCTCACCCTGAACGAACTGGAGAACAAAAAGCTGCGTGCCCCTTATAAGGATGCGCGTATTCACTTTGCCCTGGTTTGCGCCGCAAGGTCTTGCCCGCCGCTACTAAACAAAGCTTACACACCGCAGCAAGTAGAAAATCAACTGGAGTCCCAAACCCGGTTAACTCTGAAAGACCCGTCGTTTATCAGGGTGTTGCCCCAGCAGAGGCAGGTACAGGTTTCGGAGATCTTTAAGTGGTACGAACCGGATTTTCTGGCAGAAGCGGAAAGTATACTTTCCTACATCAATAAGTATAGGGTAAAGCCTGTGCCACAGCAGTATAAACAGGGATATTATACTTATGACTGGTCGCTGAATGAGGTGAAATAACGAGTGGTGTTAGTGGGTTTAATATGTTAAGTAGCTTGCTTTAAACTGAACACCTGCTTTGGTGCAGCGTATAAACAACAGTAACATAAAATTATAACCATGGCTACTAACAAAGAAGATAAAGACAGGGAAAACCTTGAAAACATAAACAGTGATTACAAAAAACGCGTGTCGATGGGCAACCACCCAGACCCGTCTGCCAAACGCAACATCGGACCAGGTGGCATAACAGAAAGGCCCGGCCAGAAAGACAAACTGCAAAACCTCAAAATAAAAGGCGATGAAACTTCCGGGTATGGTGGCAACAACCCTAAAAGCGTGGAAGAGTTTGCCCAGGGGCCGGGTTTTGAGTATGAGGGCAGCGACACCGGTATGGACGACGATGTTTCAGGTATCAGAAGGGGAGACCAGCCTTTCGGAAAAGACAAAGAAAAACCAGACGACGCGGATTACAGTCGCCGCTAAGTAAAAAGGGAGCCTAAAAGCTCCCTTTTTCTATTCAACAATAAATTCTTCTCTGATAATGGCCAGAATTTCCGGAGAAAGTGGTTTTGAGAAAAAATCCTTAACTTCCTCATGGCTCTTGGCGCAAATAATGTCTTTTCGGTCTACGGCTGATGACAGCATAAACAGGCTGCAGCGATTTGTTACTTGTTCAGGCAACTTTCTGTACTCTTTTATGAATGTCCAGCCATCCATGCCCGGCATGTTAATATCCAGAAAGATCAGGTCGGGGAAATTTTCCGGATCATTCTCGCTTACCTTTTTTAGATAATGTAATGCATCCTGAGCCCACTCAAAGCTTACCACTTCATCTGCAAACTTCTCACTTTTAATGATACTTTCACAAACAAAGTTGCTCACCTGATCGTCATCAATCAAAACAACCCTTCTCAATGTATTCATTTTCTACGACTGGTACTTTAAATACACTTTAAAATTACTCCCTAGGTCCGGCATACTGTCTACTTCAACCTTCCCTCCCAGAAGCTCAGCCTGGGTTTTAACTAAGTGCAGTCCAATACCTTTCCCTTCCTTGTTATGATGGAAACGTTTATAAAGGCCAAAGATTTTATCCCTGTTCTGTTCAAGGTTTATTCCCTGTCCGTTATCCTGTACTTCAAGACAAATATAATCAAGTACTTTGGATGTTTTTAGATATAATTTCAATTTTCTGTCATCTGCACGGTATTTCAGTGCATTGGTCACCAGGTTTAGCATGATGCTGTACACATAGCTGCGTACGGCAACAATATCCGGCGCATCATTAAAGTCCCACTCAATATCAGCCTCTTCCAGTGCTTCGGTGCCGGACACACTGGCTAAAATGTGCTCCAGGGTCTGTTTAAAGTCAACAGTTTCCTTACTTTCTTCCACACGTGTCCGGATAGCCAGGATTTCGTTCAGATCCCTAATGGTGCTGTCAAGTAGTTGGGCCGACTTGGACAGGTTATCGATAACCCGCTGGTTTAAAAGCGCGTCAGGCCTTCTTTTGTCATAAATAGAGGTCAGGCCCATAATGTTGGCAATCGGCGCCCTCAGGTTGTGCGAAACAATGTAGGTGAACTGCTGCAAGTGGTGGTTTTGCTTTTGCAACTGCTCCGTGAGCACCTGCCTGCGGCTTTCTTCCTGCTTTTTATCGGTTATATCTGTGGCTGACCCGTCAATTTTATGCACTTTCCCGTCGCTATCCAGCAAAGGAGAGTAACGCAACTCGATCCACCTGATCTCGCCTGTTTTGGTAACAATACGCAATTCGTGCTGTAGCCTGGTGGCACTTCCCATTGATTCTTCAATAGCAGCCATCAAAGGTATAAAGTCATCAGGGTGTATGATCTCTGCCCATTTTTCACGGCTGCCGATCACTTCGCTCTCGGTGTATCCGGTTATTTTTTGAACCTGAGGGCTTACATAAAATACGTTAAGCTGTGCATCGGCCGAGAAGATGATTTCCGGGATGTTTTCCAGCGTGGCCTGTAACTTTTCCCTGGCGTCACGGGCTTCCTGCTCTTTCTGCTTCAGCTCCGATATATCCTGTGTTGCACCTGCAATTTTTACGACCTGACCCTCGTGGTTAAAGATCAACTCGCCAACTGTGTGCAGGTACTTAACCTTACCGCCCTCCAGCAAGATCTTGTGATCGAACGCAACCCCTGACTTATGGAGCAGCGCCTGACGAATGTGAAGGGTGGCAATCTCCTCCTCACCAGGGTAAAACAGGTCTTTTACAACGTTGTAACCAAACGGCCCTATTTTAGGCGACAGTTCATAGATCTCATACAACGAGTTGGAAGCCGTAAACAGCTTCGTGCTAAAGTCATACTCCCAGCTGCCCAGTTTAGTGAGTGCCTGTGCCTTCGTTAGCTGTGCTTCGCTCTTCCGGATGGCCTCTACAATGTTGCGCTGCTCTGTAATATTGGCGATGCTCAGGGCCACGGCCACTACCTGGTTGTCCTTGCTGATGGCTGGTTTATAGGCAACCTCATACCATTTTCCGGCGTTTCCTGTTTCGAAAACGATCTCACGCCCTTTCATGGCATGGGCATGGTCTTCTCTCAGTTCAGGTAACAGACCAATGTCTATCAGGTGAATGAGTTGCTGCCCGGTCTTCAGTTTTACATCTTTGGTGTCCCGCACATACTCCGCCGCTATTCTGTTAAACGACATCACTTTCAGGTCGGCATCTAACAGGAAGATCGCTTTCTGGGAGCTGTCCAGCAGGGCCCTTAAGTTGGCCTCGTTACGGATAAGCTCTTCCTGAGCGTCTTTCTGGCTGGTAATATCGATGAATGTGCCATTCCACTGCACGCTGCCATCTTCCCGTTTTGTAGGAAGGCTATGCCCACGCACCCACAGGTATTTTTTCTGCTCGGCCTGCCACACTCTAAACTCATGCACCCATGGTTTTAAGGTCCTGAACGATTCCAGCGTGGTTTTCTGTATTCCCTCCAGGTCTGAAGGATGTACATTCTTATAAACTATAGAAGGCCTTTCGTAAACTTCTTCCGGGCTTACCCCATACAGCCGTTTTATACTGTTGCTGATAAACGGGAAGCTATACCTCAGTTCCTTTGTCATTTGAAACTGGTAAACCGCACCGGGTATACTAGAACTGATCTCACGAAGCTGTTTTTCGTTTCGCTCGATCTTTTCGATGGCATTGTACTGCTCTTCCACATTAACTGCCACCACCAAGCGGGGTTTCATGTCTTCCTCTTCAGGCAAGGCATGGGCATGGATCTCCGCCCTGAACTCGCTTCCGTCTTTACGCTTATGCTTTATGTTATGGAAAACGTTGTGTTCCTTAGGGTTCGGTAATATGGCCGTGAAATAATGCTCCAGATCGCTCTCAAGCTTAAGGTCAGAGATCTTGAGTTTGAGGAACTCCTCCTGGGTATAGCCATACTCCGCCGAAGCCGCATTATTGGCCTTGAGAATGTTTAATGTGTTGAAATCATAAATTAGGATAGGCAGCGGGTTGCTGTCAAACAGGGTTTTGTAGATATGCTGGCTTTTGTACAGCTCATTCTGCAGTTCCTGTCTTATCTTGATCTCATTGCTCAGGTTCAGGTTTTCCTGCTTCATCTTCTTAAACAGGTACTGGATCAGGAAGATTGTACTGATGGAGCCTATCAGAACCAAAGCAAGTATGATTTCCTGGTGCCGCGCAAAGTTTGCCAGCAGGTGCGAAACATGGGAGTCGCGCTGGTCTGCCACTTTCTGGAAATTGCTGCTAAGCTTGCTCAGGTACTGCTGGTGAAGTTTGTCCTGAGGCACCAAATACGTTTCGCTGTAAAGTTGCGCCCCGTTCAGGCGGCCACTGCTAACCAGTGCCACAATGCTGTCAGAGTGTTTGTAGTAGAGTTTGCGGTGCTCGATCAGCTTTTTCAGGATCTCTTTGTTCTCCTTCAAAACAATGAGAGAGTCCAGTTGCCTGATGAGGGAGGTATTGACATCATGCTCCTGCTTTAGCTGACCGATGAGCCTGCTTTTGTCTTTTATGTCCGGGGAGGTTATATGTGCGATGATGTTGCGGAGGTTGTCTGTGTTCAGGTGCAGCTTATTTACGATCTCCAGCTTTTCTATCGTCTTAGAAAGGTGCAGGCTATAGTTCTTCTCGATCTCACGCGCACCCACAAACGAAACTGTGCCCACACCAACCAATAGGGCAGCAAGTACTGTAAACATGATAATAACCAGGTTTACAGTATAGCCACGTGAGCCTTTAAAAATAAGGCCATTATCTTCAGGGGAGCTATACATTTTCTTGGGCTAAAAGTTCTTCCGGGTTTTGTCTGTCAAGGTAATTCAGAAAACCTGCCAATCAAAAGCCAGTTTCTATTAAATTATAAAAAAGCAGTTTTAGTTCCGACTGCTGTCTTTAAAGTGCTATGGGAATCTGAAAATAGTACTATGTTAAAACACGGAATGGCGTAATTTAAAGAATATGCAACGGATACGCGTAATTATGTAACAGGAAGGCGTGTGTGCTACACTACCTTTGTATCGTAATCTAAAGAATAAGACTATGGCAGAAATAAAAGATAAATCTTTAACCAAGGCCAGCTTCCCGGTAGAGGGCATGACCTGTGCCTCCTGCGCCAGCAGCATCGAAAGTATGCTGAAGGCAAGCGATGGCGTAGAAGATGCCAATGTGAACTTTGCGGCTAAAATTGTTCAGGTTTCTTATGCACCCGGTGTTACATCGCCGGAAAAATTAAAAGAAACGGTTCAGGAAATCGGCTTTGAGCTGCTGGTGGAGGATACCACCCAGGACGAACTGGAGGAAAGGCAGGCGAAGGCCCTGGCAGACCTGAAACGCAAAACCATAGGTGCCATTATACTTTCAGTACCTGTGTTTATACTTGGTATGTTCTTCCACGATACCTTTACCTGGGGTAACTGGACCATGTTCATACTTACTATACCTGTTTTGTTCTGGGCAGGGCAGCGCTTTTTTGTAGGAGCATGGGCACAGGCTAAGCACTTTAGAGCAAACATGGATACACTGGTGGCATTAAGTACAGGTATTGCCTTTATTTTTAGTGCTTTCAATACCATCTATCCGCACTTTTTCATGAGCAGAGGTTTGATGCCGCATGTATACTTTGAGGCAGCTGCTGTGATCATTGCTTTTATACTTCTGGGCAAATACCTGGAGGAGAGTGCCAAAAACCGTAGCTCCGCGGCTATCAAAAAACTGATGGGGATGCAGCCTAAAACGGTGCGTATACTTCGCGGAGACACCGAACTGGAGATAAAAACAGAAGAGGTACGCATCGGCGATACGGTGTTGCTGCTACCCGGCGACAGAGTGCCAGTTGATGGAGAAGTACTGAAGGGCTCTACTTATATAGACGAAAGTATGCTGAGCGGGGAGCCGCTGCCGGTGCAGAAAAAAGCCGGCGACATGGTGTATGCAGGTACTATTAACCAAAAGGGTAGTTTGCAGCTTACAGCTCAGAAAACCGGCGGACAAACCATGCTGGCGCACATCATCAAACTGGTGCAGGAGGCACAAGGGAGCAAGGCGCCGGTGCAGAAACTGGTGGATAAGATCGCTGGTATTTTCGTGCCGATCGTGCTGGGTATTGCCATACTTACCTTTGCTGCCTGGTTTATACTTGGCGGAGAAGCATACCTGACAGAGGCGCTGCTGTCCACTATTTCGGTGCTGGTGATTGCCTGCCCTTGTGCGCTTGGCCTGGCAACGCCAACGGCAATTATGGTAGGGGTAGGCCGCGGAGCGGAGCATGGTATACTTATAAAAGATGCCGAAAGCCTGGAGCGCGCGCAGCATGTAAACGCGGTTATACTTGATAAGACAGGTACCATTACGTTGGGCAAGCCAACGGTTACAAATGTGATCTGGGCTGAAGATGTGGCCGAAAAGCAAAAAGCAGAGCAGATCTTCTACTCCATGGAGGCACAGTCGGAGCACCCGATAGCGCAGGCCATTTATGCTTATTACAAAGAGCAGGGCCAGAAAACGCTGCAACTAAATTACTTCAGCAGCCTGACAGGGCAGGGGATAGAGGCCGATTTTGACGGAACGCGCTACTATGCCGGAAATGAGAAACTGATGCAGGAGCACCAGGTTATACTTCCGGAGCACCTGAAAATGGCCGCCATGCAACTGCAGGAAGAAGCTAAAACAGTAATATACTTTGCAGATGCCAACCAGGCGCTGGCCGTGTTTGCCGTAAGCGACCCGATAAAGCCAACTGCCGCAGAAGGTATAAAAGCCATGCAGGATGCCGGAATTGAACTGTACATGCTAACCGGCGATAACAAACAGACTGCTGCTGCGGTGTCAAAGCAAGTAGGAATAAAGAACTACCTGGCCGAACTGCTGCCAAGCGATAAAGGCGACTTTATTAAAAAGCTGCAGCAGGAAGGCAAAACTGTAGCCATGGTAGGGGATGGTATAAACGATGCGCAGGCACTTGCCTTAGCCGACGTAAGTATAGCCATGGGGCACGGCACCGATGTGGCGATGGATGTGGCAGGTATAACGCTGATGCGCTCTGACCTGAAGCAGATCGCCAACGCCATCAAGCTCTCTAAGGCTACCGTAAGAACTATCCGCGAAAACCTGTTCTGGGCGTTCTTTTACAACGTGATCTGTATTCCGATAGCGGCAGGTGTACTTTACCCGTTTACCGGATTCCTGTTGAACCCGATGATTGCCGGTGCCGCCATGGCGCTTAGCTCCGTGTCGGTAGTAAGTAACAGTTTGCGTTTAAAAGCGAAGAGGCTGGATTAGGGTTTAGACAAAAGACTGTATGAGGAAAGACAAAGGACTTTGCGTATCACGTAGCACGACTTGTCATTGGGCTGTAAGACAAAAGAAACCTTGTTTGCACTATTAACTCAGCTGTCATGGTTATGTCGAATAATGAATAGACAATAAAATCGTGCTACTTGATACGTGTGTCGTGATACGTGACAAAAGGAGTCCTTTGAATTAGTAATAAGTTAGTAAATTATGTTAAATAAAAAATAGATAAACAGATGAAAACGCATAAATTCAAGACAACCATAAACTGCGGCAGCTGCATTAAGGCTGTTACACCTCACCTAAACAAGCTGGAAGGGGTAGAGGAGTGGAACGTGGATACGAACAACCCGGACAAGATCCTGGAAGTGAAATCGGATACGCTGAACGAGCAGGAGATTAAAACTGCAGTAGAAAAAGCTGGCTTTAAAGCGGAGCCGGTGCAGTAATTAATTTGTGATGATTAAATGTGAAGTGGGTTTGGCTGTGATGGCTAAGCCCACTTTCTTTTTTGTGCCTGTTCAGCTGCGTTTCTGGAACGGAGGCTGAATTTGTCTGCAAGTATAAATCCAATGAAAATAACCGCAATCATTAGCAAACCCAACGCTTCACGGGCCTCTTCTATGTTCTTGATATCGCCGCCTCCTACGCTCAGTCCTTCATACTTTTCGGGCCACATGTAAATGCCTCCGGCCACACAAAGTATAACTGCAAGCCAAAGTATAGCATGAGGCGCTTTATTAAAAGCAGCTAAGAAGCAAAGTATGGCAGCAGCTCCATAAATAACCATCCAAACGGCAGGGTCCGGGTCGTTGTACTGCATCGCTACAAACGACAGAAAGGCAAGTCCAAAGAGTATGGCAAGTATTTTCTTCAGCATCATAGGAGTAAAGGTTAGTACATAGCTATACTTCTATTTTAGCAAAAAGTTAGCAAAAAAAGAGGCAGCCTTTTGAGCCGCCTCCCATGTTTTTACATGTAGAAAGAGTAGGTATAAAAAGCGGTTACCAGGCCCATTCTGGGCAAAGTATTTTGCGGGTATTGCGTAGTTTAAAGCCAAGCACAACCTCGTGGCTGCCTGCGTTGGTGCCAGCCAAAGGGGAGGTGCTGGCGTCGTAGGAGTAGGCCAGGTCCAGTAAGGGGCTTATATTGATACCGGCCATCGCAGCCATCGATGCCTTGTGCCTGTAAGTAGCCCCGGCCCAAAGGCGGTTGCTATACATTACTTTTACAGAGGCATCCACTGAGGCGGGGCTGGGCTGCGCCAGTTTCACCATTACCGAGGGTATTACGGCAATATATGGCGTTACGTCCAGGCGGTAACCGGCCGTTGTGAAGAAGTGCTGCTGTAGCTCTCCTTTGTTATACTCCGGCGAGCCAGTGGAGATAGCGTACTCACGTTTGCTTGGTACCAGTTGTGCACCTGCCACGCCCACGTAAAAGTTCTGGGAGTACATCCATAAGCCCATGTTCAGGTCAAACTTCACTTCGTTTATGCGGCCATCCGTCACGGCAGGGTCGTTTGGGTTTATAACACGCACATACCCTGGGTCCAGGTTGTATTGTATGATACCGGGTGCCACACCAGCCGAAACGCGCAGGTCGCGGGTGATGGGCTGATGGTACGCATAACTGAGGCTAAGGCTGCCACGCTTCAAAGGCCCGGTTCTGGTGGACATGGCCATAGCACCGATGCCATGGTGTGGCCTGGCCCTGCGGTAAGCCTTACTTTTTTTGGTGGTAGACTCCTTTGCCACCTGTCCGCCCCGGCTACGGCTGCTGTACGAGGCATTGGCATCTAAGCCGATCGGCATGTGCAGGGTAGCATAGTATGACTCCGGTGCACCTTCCAGCCCCGACCACTGGTGCCGGGTGCCCAGCTTCAGGTCGGCATAATTCTCGATGCCGGAGATAGCAGGGTTAACCAAATAATTGTTGAGAGTATACTGTGTGTACTGCGGCTTCTGCTGGGCAAGCGCCTGGCCTGCAAACAGCACACAAATTAAACCTAAGGCTAAAAGTTTGTTCATATGATGCGGTTATTTAACAATCGTTACGCTACCTGAGATCGGCTTTTCTGTCCTGTCCAGCTGTATGATGTAGTAATAGGTGGCAATAGGGAGTTCTTTGCCCTGCTGCAATCCATCCCATGGCTGTTTGTACCCATCAGACACAAATACCTGACTTCCCCATTGGTTAAACACCTGCACTTTACAGTTAGGGTATTTTTCGATGTTCAGGATCTCCCAGGTATCGTTCACACCGTCGCGGTTAGGGGTAAAGGTGTTCGGGATATACACATGTGGCAGCACCGTTACAGTTACCTGGTCCGTGAACGTGCATCCGCCTTCGGTTTCCACGGTTACGGTGTAGGTAGTGGTTACCTCCGGCGAGGCCGTTGGATTGGCCACATTCGGGTTGCTTAAGGTCTCGGCTGGTGCCCAGCTATACTTTATGCCTCCGCTTGCCTGCAGTTCTGCGCTTCTCCCTTTTACAATAGTAACATCAGGGCCTGCGCTCACGTTTGGCTCCTGTACAGTTACCTTTACCTCCCTGCGCTCACTGGCGCAGCTCTGCGACACCTCCTGCACATAGTATGAGGTTGTGTGCTGCAGCACCGGTGTTGTATAGCTGCTGCCTGTAGCAACCGGCGTTCCGCCTGCTGCGCTGGCAAACCACTCCAGTCTGCCGCCTTCGCTGGTTGCAGTAAGTGTGGCCTTTGCACCGGCGCATATGATGGTGCCTTTCGCTTCCGGAGTTTTCGGCAAAGGTGTTACCGTGATCTTTACCGCATCGCTTACCAGCCTCTCACACGACTCAGAAGTAACCACGCGCCGCAGCCAAACTGTTTGCGTAAGCGGATTGCTGTTGTAGTCCTGTTTGTTGTTGGCGCCCGGCGCTGTTGTAAAGCCTTTGTCTGCACCTGCCGTACTAACCTCCCACAGGTAAGTATAAGTGCCGCTGCCACCGGTTGGTAAGGTACCTGTTATGGTAGATGGCGCTGTGTTAAAGCAGATCGTCTGGCTGGTACTGATCTTGTTGTTGCTCATGGCAGGCTTCACCGTGATCATGACCGCCTCACTCGTGCTGGTGTTAGGGCCGGAGATAACGATGCGCCGGAACCAGGTATGCTGGCTCAGTGCCGGCGGAGTATAGTTTTGCGTATTGCTTACACCGGTAGCCGTGGTCCAGCCGGCATCCGGGCCAACGGTGCTTTGCTGCCAGATAAACGTATAATCTCCCTCGCCGCCTGCCGGTGTAGTGCCTGTAAGCGTTGCCGGTTTGTTGCCGTAGCAGATTACCTGGTCTGCCTGAATGTTGTTGTTGCCAACGGCAGGCGTAACTGTAATCTTTACCGGCTCTGATACATGCTCACAACCGCCAGAGTATACTATTCTTCTGAACCAGGTATCTTTCTTAAGCGCACCAGGGGCGTAGTTTTTACCAGTATTCGGAGCAGCAGCCGGCATAAAGTCGGTGCCGTTTTCGCTGTACTGCCACAGGTAAGTATAAGTGCTGTTACCTCCTGCAGGGGCAGAGCCTGTAAGCGGCGCCGGAACCTGACCAGCGTAAATGCTCTGCGAAAGCGTAACAATGTTCTTGCTGATGATCGGGTTTACCTCCACCTTCACCACATTCGATACCATAGAGCAGGCACCGGAAGTTACCACACGTCTGAACCAGGTAGTGGTGTTAAGTATGCCCGGAGCGTAGTTTATACTTGTGCCGTTAGTTGCCACCGCTCTGAAATCAGTAGCGTTGGCACCTGTGGTGGAGTATTCCCAGCGGTAAGTATAAGATCCGTTACCACCGGTTGGCTGCGTTCCCTGCAATGGCTGCGGAGCCGTATCGGTACATATGGTCTGGCTTTCAGTTATCTCATTTGCCGCAATCGTAGCATTTACGGTTACCTTGATAGCTGTAGAATAACTCTCGCAGCTTCCTGATACTACTTTTCTGCGGAACCATGTGTTCTGGTTAAGGGCCTGCGGTTGATAGCTTGCATTGGTTTTGGTGCCCGGTGCATCACTAAAGTTCGTGCCATCGGTGCTGGTCTCCCAGGTATACGTATAGGTGTTGTTGCCGCCTTTCGGAGCCGTGCCTGTTATACTTGCCGGAACAGCGCCAGCGCAAATGGTCTGATCACCTGATGTAAGATTATTATCCTTAATAGCCGGCTGTACCGTTACCTTAACCGCTGCACTTATGTCCTGTTGGCAAGGGCCGGAAGAGACAATTCTGCGGTACCAGGTTGTCTGCGTAAGGGCTGCCGGAGCAGTATAATTTTGTGCATTGTTCACACCTGCGGTTGCTGTAAAGGTGCTTCCGTCGGTGCTGCTTTGCCATAGGTAAGTATAAGTGCCGTTGCCACCTGTCGGGGCTGTGCCTTTAAGATCTGCCGGCACGTCGCCTTCGCAAATGGTCTGGGCAGCGGTTATACTGTTGTTGCTGATCACCGGCACTACCTCGATCTTCACGGCAGGGCTTATACTTTCGGAGCATGGGCCAGATACCACCACTCTTCTGAACCAGGTGGTTGCGCTTAAAGCCTGTGGCTGGTAAGTGGCCGCCGTGGCGCCGGTTATACTTGTAAAACCATTGTCCGGGCCGGTTGTGCTGCGTTCCCAACGGAAAGTATAAGTGCCGTTACCGTTCTCTGGCTGCGAACCTGAGATTATGCCCGGCACCTGGCCCGCGCAGATCGGCTGCTGTGCCGGTGCCGTAATGGTGTTGTTGCTGATGTTCTTGTTAACTGTAACCGTTACAGCTGCTCTCTGCGGACTGCCGCAACCGTTCGTGCTCACCGACTCAACAAAGTATGTAGTAGTTTCAGTTAATGCTGGTGTAGTATAACTCATGCCGGTATGTACCGCATCGGTAGCCGCAGCAGAAGTATACCACTTGTAAGTGCCGCTTGTGGCCACCACATTCAGGGTTGCTTTGGTGTTCTCGCAGATGGTTACCGGGTTTACAGTAGGTGCCACAGGCAATGGGTTTACCGTTACCTCCACAACTGCCGATGTGCTGCTGCAGGCTCCGGAAATCACTTCACGTTTGTACCACGTTGTCTGGGTTAGTACACCCGGATTATAGCTGGCCGCTGTATTGTTGCCCGGAGCTGAAGTATAGTTGCCATTTGCACCGCTGGTGCTGTAAAGCCACTTGTAAGTATAAGTGCCGTTACCGCCTTCGATGGCTGCCGTTGGGTTAAGTGCAGGTGCCTGCTGTCCGCTACAGATCGGGTCTACAGGGCTGATACCGTTGTTTTGGATGCGCGGGTTAACCGTTACTTTAACCAGGTTGCTGATATTAGTGCCGCACGGGCCGCCGCTTACCACACGTCTGAAATATGTAGTCGTGGTTAGCGGGCCTGTCGCATAGTTGATGCTGTTGTTGTCGCCGATAGCGGTCTGGAAATTGGTGCCGTCGTGGCTCATCTCCCAACGGTAAACATAGTTGCCATTGCCCTCGGCAGGCTGTGAACCCTGCAGTACTGCCGGTGTCTCCGCCTCGCAGATAGTTGCCTCACCCGAGATGCTGTTGTTCGTAATTGGCTTGTATACCGTGATCTTTACTGGCTGACTGTAGTGATTTTCGCAGGTACCGGACGTAACCACTCTTCTGAACCAGGTTGTGGCTGCAAGTGCGCCTGGGTTATAGTTCTGCTGATCATTGGTGCCGGTTGCGGCTCTGTAAGGGCCTTCCGCACCTGCCGTGCTGATCTCCCACAGGTACGTATAAGTGCCGCTGCCGCCTTCCGGCAAGGTACCGGTTATCTCATCGGTTACGCTGTTTTCGCAGATGATGGTGTTGGTGCTGGTCTTAACAGTATTGTTAGAGATAACAGGCGTAACCTTAACCTCCACCGCATCGGATGTGCTGGCGCAACTGGCAGATTTTACCGTTCTCCTGAACCAGGTAGTTCTGGTCAGTACACCCGGAGCATAGTCTTTCTGGGTAGCACCGTTAATTTTTGTAAAGCCCGAAGTAGCGCTTTCGATGCTGCTTTCCCACTCGTAGGTATAAACTGTATTGCCGCCAGCAGGAACAGAGCCAGGTATGGTGGCAGGCTTTTGGCCGGCACAAATGGTTGGCACACCCGTTAATGTGTTGTTGCTTAACACAGGGTATACCTCTACTTTAGCCTCTGTTCTCGGGCTGATACAGCCGTCTACAATGGCCTGCACAAAGTATGATCTGCTGCTGTTTACCACGCCAGCGTCAAATGTTCTGTCCGAAGAAATGATCTCTGTGCTGGTAGCAGTTTCGAACCACTGGTAGCTGTTAGCGTTGCCTTCTGCCACAAGTATGGCCTTGTTGCCTGTGCCGCAAAGTATAACCGGCTGCACAATAGGGGCCGGAGTGGCAGGGCGCACCGTTACCTGAACAGCACGACGTGGACTGGTACAGCCGCCAGGTATGGTTGTTTCTACATAATAGGTAGTTGTCTTATCCAGAACAGGGGTTGTAAAGCTTTCGCCTTCGCCTACTTTTTTACCGCCTGTGGCCGCATCAAACCAAACCAGAGAGCCTGTTGGGTTCTGTACTTGCAAGGTTGTGCTGAAGCCCGGGCAGATGGTTGTGCCAGAGGCTACAGGTGCCGTAGGCAGGGCATTTACCGTAACCTGCATCTGGTCTGTAGTGCGGCAGCTGCCAGTGCCATAAGTATAGGTTAGCGTAAAAGTACCAACCGCAGCTGGCGTAAAGGTGCCAGATGCCGTTACATGTGACCCGGACCAGGTACCGCCAGCCGGAGTAGCTGTCAGGTTAAAGCTGCCTGAGTTCAGGCATACTACTTTATCCTCGCCAGCATTGGCAACTGGAGCCTGGTCTACCGTTACCACCATTTTATCGGAGTTGCTGCAGCCAAGTGAGTTGGTGTAAGTATAAGCCAGTTCATACTTGCCGGTTTCTGTTGGAGGCGTAAAAGTACCGTCGGCAGTTACGTTTGCACCAGACCATACCCCGCCAGCCGGAGAGCCGGTAAGCTTGGTTGGCACCGGATTGTTACATACAGTAATATCTGCTCCGGCACTAACCTGTGGTAGTGGGTTTACTGTTACGGTTACTGTCTTTGAAGTAGAGCAGCCTGTCTGGGCGTTAAAGCCGGTAACTGTATAAGTAGTTGTAGCAGCAGGGGAGGCTGTAACAGAGGCTCCTGTAGTGGCGCTCAGGCCTGTGGCCGGTGACCAGATATAGGTGTCGGCACCGTTTGCTGTAAGCGTAGCCACACCCTGCCCCTGGCAAATGGCGGTTTTATCTGATGCAACTGTAACAACAGGCAACGGATTTACAACTACAGTATAGGTTGTGGTGCTGGTACAGCCTGTAGCGTTATTTTTACCTGTTATAGTATAGGTTGTCGTCTGGGTTGGCTTGGCTGTAACGCTGTTGCCTGTGGTGGCGCTCAGTCCTGTGGCCGGGGCCCAGGTATAGGTATCGGTGCCTGTTACGTTTATGGTTGTACTCTCGCCAATGCAGATCTCCTGCTTAGGTGAACTTGCCTTTACTTCCGGCAAGGGGTTGATGGTGATCTTTTGTGTGGCAGCTTCGGAGTTGCCGCAGGCATTGGTGGCCACCACACTTACCTCATACTCGCCTGGAGTGTTAAACCCGATAGTAGGATTGGCTGCGTTTTGGCTGCTTCCATTCTCATAAACTACACTTCCAGGTCCGTTAACCTGCCATGTGTACGCTGTTATTTCGGCTTCCTGTGCCTGGTAGGCCGGTGCGTGCTTTGCATTGCCGGCATCAAATGTTATACTTTGCGGCCCGCAGTAGGTCTGTTGTGCAGGCAAATTAACGATCGGTTTGTCCTGTATGGTTATCGTAGTGTCTTTCAGGCTACTTTTGCAATTATTGCTTGCCGTTAATGATACCACATACTTGCCTGCTTTGGTAAAAGTGAAGGATGGGTTTTGGGAGCCTGCATTTTTACCATTGGCAAAAGCCCAGCCGGTGGCAGGTGTTACCTGCCATACATACTTCAGGTCGTCGCCGGTTGAGGTGTTGGTTGCAGTAAAAGTAGCCGGGGCGCAGTTGCCGTTAGAACTCAGTTTGAATTTAGCCTCAGGCAACTCATTTATCCTGATCACTTTTTGTGCCGAGTCTGCGGCGCATTTGGTTCCGGTGCCCGTCGGGGTAGAAACGATCCGGATTGTATAATCACCTGGTTTGGTAAATTTAACCGAAGGATTGGAAGACTTAAATGTGCCATTTACGAACTCCCAACCGGTTTCCGGGAATATTTTCCATTGCACGGTGTAAGAGGAGGTGGCATTTGGGTTAGAGGAGTTCGCGTTAAACCCGCTCACTGTCTGGTCGCTAAGTTTAACTGGCTCATTCACACACCCTACACTTTTGTCCACTCCTAACTCAGCGTCCGGGCCCTTCGATATTTTAATGCCACCCACGGTAGCCGGTGTAATGCCGCAAGGGTTCTCGGCCGTAGCCGAAAGGGTAAAAGAGTTCAAAGGCTTGCCCTTAGAAGACTCTGTGAATGTATGCTCAATGGTTTTAGGCAGGTTGGCATGGGTGAAGCGAAGCGGTGCGCTGCCATCGTCGAACTGGAAAGTATAAATAGTCTGAGGTGAGTTGCCCTCCGTGTTCAGGATGTCGAAGATGAAGGTTGCCGGGGCGCAGTCGTTGGTGTTGCCGCGGCTGGCCAGGCCCAGGCTTGGGTTACTGCCAATAAATACCCTTTCCGTTTTTTTGCTGGTGCAGCCGTTATCCCCTGTTACCGTTACCTCTAAATTAAAGGAGCCTGCAGATGAATAAGTATGGCTGGCTGTTTCAAAATCCTTCCCCAGCGTGGTAGTGGCACCATCTCCCCAGTTGATCACGTAGCTGGCATTGGTGCTTTTTGTTGCAGAGGTATTTTCTATGGTAAGGTTAAAGGTAGACTGATTGCCGCTATAGCTGCAAAACGTGAAATAGTTTACTGGGTCCGACACGCTTGCATCCGGCGCACCTGATACAGTCGCTGTTTCTGAAGTTGCCTTACAACCTTCTGCGTCAACGGTTTCTACCCAATACTGCCCTGGCTCGGTTATAGTAATGCTTCTGGTGGTGGCACCCGTAGACCATTTGTAAGTGCCTGCCTCGCTTGATGTTAAGGTAACACTGCTCGTGCTGCAAAGGTCACCTGATCCTGATAAAGTTACAATTGGTGTACAGTCTGTGGCAGGCGCAGAGTCTAGCCATAGACCATTAAGCGAAAACAGTAATGGTAATATAAAGCTTGTTAAAATCGACTTCATAGCTATAAGCTGAAATTTTGCTGTTTTTGTTTAAGCATTTTGCCTGAGTGCAAGACCCACTCAGTAGTGCGGTAAAACTGTCCGGAGAACAGCAACAGGTTTGGTAGCGGGAAACAATAGCCGCTTATCCGGCTACTGAAATAATAATTGACCGGGATCACAGCCCTGGCTAATGGTGGCCAGGTTTTTCAGCATTATAGTGCAAAAGGGTGAATTTGTAATTGTGTAGCATAAAATTGTATTATACTTATGTTGAGTAATTCATTATATGAACACAATCTCATGAACATTAAGTTAACCTATCCATAAGTAGTGTTTAAACAATGAATATATAAATTACTGTAACCAATTAAAAATTAATGTTTTCATAGAATTTAAAATTGAGTGAATTAGTTCAGAGAAGTTTCGATTTTGAGCGAAAAATATTTATTCGTTTTTAGAACTATGTTTAGGATAGGTATTTTTCAGGAGCCACGCGGGTATAGGTTTGTTCCATATTGTTGTGCTGCAGGCTCTGTTTTGTGATCAGGTGTATGCTAAAATAGGCTGGTTGCACATTTTCTGATCAGTCAGTTCAGGTTACTTGGCTGTATTTGGATTCTCACTTCTATAATTTAAAGAAATGCTGTTTGGCCTTGAGTAAGTGTGGCTTGTTGTAATAATGCAATTGCTTTTAAAGGGGCTTTCGCTTGTTGTTATAACGTGGTATTCTTTCTTAATAATCCAAAATGAAGCAAATTTTGAAATTTAGAATATATAAGTATCAGTATTTTACAATATTATAGAATTACATTTTTTTAATTAATATAGGTAAAATCATAAACTTTGCCATCCTATCTGCCGTACCTAATCATGTTAGTAATCCAAACATAGCAAAACGCTATGTAGCGGTTAAGCCTTAGTGAATGATTCTTAATATAGGAATATTTTAATACTATAAATTGTTTGCTAGAAGACATGCCTTAAGCATGGAGATGATTTGATGATAGAGAGACCAGGAGTTGGTTAGTGAAGACAGGATAAAGTAAAAGTTTCTTTTAGTATGACAGTATAATTACAGACTTTACAATGAATAAATATCGCCACTATTACAGTTTTAACAGAGTAATCCTGTTAATTCTGGATATCACCCTCATTACCTTTGCGTTTAAGATCTCGAACCTGTTCAGGTACGGTAGCCTTGACTTCGACTACCAGTATAGCGTGTTTTTCGTGTTGTTTGCCCTTGTCTGGTGGATCGTGTCTGGCTTTTCGAACTTTGTGTTCCGTATCGACGGGTTGTTCTCCTGCGAAAAGAAGGTGGCAAACCTGATAAACGCATTTATACTTCACGCCTTCATACTGGCAAGCTGCATCGTGGTCTTCAACCTGGAGCAGCTTTCGCGCCTGCTGCTGCTTTATACTTACATCTCTACGGCCTTGCTGATAAGTATAAGCAGGTTGCTCATGCACAAGCTTTTAGGCTATTTCACGAAGTCGGATGTAGCGCATACCCGTTACGTGATCGTGGGAGCGGGGCAGGCAGGCATTTCGCTTTACCAGACCCTGAACAGCAACGATAACCTGGGCACTAAGTTTATGGGCTTCTTTGATGATAACCCGGACAAGCTCAGCCCTTATTACAGCCAGGTGCAGGGCGGTATAGATGAACTGAAAGATTATTGCCTGCAACACAGCATCGACGAAGTATACTATACGCTGCCTTTAACAGACCGGGAGCAGTTGGATGACCTGTCGCAGTTCGCGGATGAGAACTTTGTATACTTCCGCATTGTACCGGATTTCAGCGCCATTGTGCAGCGCGATGTGAACATGTACTTCTACCACAATGTGCCGATGCTCAGCATCCGCAAAGAGCCGCTGGAGCTTGCCTCAAACAGGTTCGTGAAGCGAGCTTTCGACGTGGTGTTCTCATTAACGGTTTCTATCCTGATCTTCCCGTGGCTGATGCCGCTGATTGCGCTGGCCATCAGGCTAGAGTCGAAGGGGCCGGTGTTCTTTAAACAACTGCGTCCGGGCAAGAAGAATCGCCTGTTTGTGTGCTACAAGTTCAGAACAATGCACGTGAACAACCAGACAGAGCTTCAGGCTACAAAAAATGACCCTAGAATTACCCGTGTTGGGCGATTCCTGCGTAAGACTAACCTTGACGAGCTGCCGCAGTTCTTTAATGTGCTGCTCGGCGACATGTCGGTAGTTGGTCCGCGACCAAACCTGGTGTCGCAACTGGACCACTACTCCAAAGTAATATCAAAGTATAAGATGCGCCACTTTGTGACCCCTGGCATTACCGGCTATGCGCAGGTAAGCGGATACAGAGGCGAGACAAAGGAGCTGCACCTAATGGAAAAACGAGTTGAGTACGATGTGCAATATATGGAGAACTGGAGTTTTATGATGGACATGAAGATAATCTTTCTGACTGTCTGGAATATGATAAAAGGCGAGAAAAATGCTTACTAATACAATTACCGAACCTAAAACCCACAAAGCTGAACCACCCTTAAAGGAGAAGCGAAAATTGATAACTTCCCTGATCTCAGCTGGCTCATTCAACGACTTTATTGACCACATTTTCTGGTTAAGCGAAAACAAAAGATCCTCGTATGTATGCTTTGCCAATGCGCACATGCTTGTAGAGGCTTACCGCGACAAGGAGTTTAATGAGTTATTGAACAACGCCGATGTGGCCACCCCAGACGGAGGCCCCCTTTCCAAGCTGATGAAAGTGATGTATGGGCAGAGGCAAGACCGGGTAGCAGGCATGGATGTGCTGCCCCGGTTGTTGCAGGAAGCTGCTGCCCGCGGTAAGTCCGTGTACTTCTACGGATCAACCGACAAGGTGCTGGAGGCAGTGGTGGCAAAGGCAAAGCAGGACTTCCCTGCACTAAATATTTCCGGCTACTACTCCCCGCCTTTCCGCAAGTTAACCCACATAGAGGATGTGGCCATAACCGACATGATCAACAAGGCGAACCCGGACCTGGTTTTTGTGGCGCTTGGCTGCCCGAAACAAGAACGTTGGATGGCCGAGCATAAGGGTAAGGTAAATGCCTGTATGCTGGGTGTGGGCCAGGCCTACATGACCTACGCCAACCTGGAAAAGCGCCTGCCGCAGTGGGCACGCAACCTGTCTCTTGAGTGGACCTACAGACTTTGGCAGGAGCCGACAAGGCTTTGGAAACGTTACCTGTACACCAACAGCATGTTTATTTTCCTTACGCTCAAACTTCTATTTCAGAACAGAACACACAGATCGCTTTAGTACGGCCGGTACTAAAGTATAATCCAAAGGCGATTTTTTCTTCTTTTTAATTCCCTGCTTTTATCAAACTCACGGCACAGGAACTAGGACATTGCTTTGCTGTAAATAAATGTATGTCAGGGTTTAAGCAGCATACTGCCTAAAAAGTGGAGAAAAATACCCTCAATAAACATCAAAATATAGCTATTACCGTATCATTCAAAAAGCACTGGCAGATTATAGTGCAATTTGGTGCTACGTGTGTTTTAATTTTTAACCCTTAACCCAACTATTGATGAAAGCAGTTATACTAGCAGGTGGCTACGGAACCAGGATAAGTGAAGAAAGCGGTGTGCGCCCAAAGCCTATGGTAGAGATTGGCGGCAAGCCGATATTGTGGCACATCATGAAAATATACTCCCACCACGGCATAAACGATTTTGTGATCTGCTGTGGATACAAAGGCCATATCATTAAAGAGTATTTCGCCAATTATTGTCTGCACAACTCCGATGTTACCTTCGATATGCGTAAAAACAGCATGGAGGTGCACAAAAACCACACAGAATCGTGGAAAGTGACCCTGGTTGATACCGGAGAAGGCACCATGACCGGAGGCCGTTTAAAACGAGTGAAAGAGTACATAGGCAATGAAACTTTCTGCCTTACCTATGGCGATGGTGTAAGCGATGTGGATGTAACCGCTCTGGTTAAATTCCATCAGGAGCAGGGAACGCTGGCCACACTTACGGCTGTGCAGCAGCCAGGCCGATTCGGAGCCTTCAACCTTGCCTCTGACGTAACCCGCATCAACCAGTTTAAAGAAAAGCCTACCGGCGGCGATATGCCCTGGATCAACGGTGGCTTCTTTGTGCTGGAGCCTGGCGTTATAGATTACATTGAAGACGACAGCACTATTTGGGAAAGAGGCCCGATGGAGCGTTTGGCTGAAGAAGGCGAGTTGTCGGCTTTCCGCCATACTGGTTTCTGGCAGCCTATGGATACCCTGCGCGACAAGCATGTGCTCGAAGAGCTGTGGCAAAAGGGCGAAGCGCCCTGGAACGTCTGGTGCAAATTGCTGTCGAAAGCAGTGAACTAACCTCTTATCTCAACCCCAACCCTTTAACTATACTTTATACTATGAGAATTCTAATAACCGGAAATATGGGATATGTCGGACCCGGCGTGGTTGACCAGCTGCGCAAGGCATATCCTGACGCGACACTAATCGGCTACGACATGGGTTATTTTGCCTCGTGCCTTACCAATGCGGCCGTGCTGCCAGAGAGCAAACTGGACATGCAGCTGTTTGGTGACGTGAGAAACATTGACGCTGAGATATTAACCGGAGTAGATGCCGTGGTGCATCTGGCTGCCATCTCCAACGACCCAATGGGTACCCGATTTGAAGATATAACACTGGATGTAAACTATAAAACAAGTATAGCTATTGCAAAGCTGGCCAAAGAGGCCGGTGTAAAAAACTTTGTGTTTGCCTCCAGTTGCAGCATGTATGGCGCTGCCTCCGAAAAGGCTAAAACAGAGGATGCCGAGCTGAACCCGTTAACAGCCTATGCCCGCTCCAAGGTATTTACTGAGAAGGAGCTGGAACCGCTGGCCGGTGATGGCTTTACGGTAACCTGCCTACGCTTTGCCACTGCCTGCGGCATGAGCGACAGACTGCGCCTGGACCTGGTGCTAAATGACTTTGTGGCTGGCGCAGTGACCACCGGTAAGATCAATATTCTGAGTGATGGTACGCCTTGGCGCCCTCTGATCCATGTTAAGGACATGGCCCGTGCCATTGAGTGGGCCGTTACCAGAGAAGCATCCAACGGAGGTGAGTTCCTGGCCGTGAACACAGGTTCTAATGAGTGGAACTACCAGGTAACAGATCTGGCAGAGGCGGTGGCCGACGTAATACCGGGAACCGTGGTAAGTATAAACCGCAATGCAGCGCCAGATAAACGCTCATACCGCGTAAACTTCGACCTGTTTAAAAAGCTGGCACCGAACCACCAACCAGTTTATAATTTAAATGAAGCGATCCAGGGTTTGCGCGATGGCCTGCTTGAGATGGACTTTAAAGATGGTGACTTCAGAAATTCGCTGTTGATGCGCCTGAAAGTACTGACCAGCCTGCAGGAGTCGAACAAGATTAACGAACAGCTGCAATGGGCACACCAGACTGCCAAAAATAAAATCAAACAAAACGAGCTACAAACTGCATAACCCTGCATATGATTTTTACAGAAACAAAACTTAAAGGCGCTTACATTATTGATGTAAAGCGATTGGAAGACGAGCGTGGTTTTTTTGGCCGTTCGTATTGCGAGAAAGAATTTGAGGAGTACGGGCTGAACACAAATATTGTGCAGGCCAATGTGTCTTATAACAAGAAAAAGGGCACTTTAAGAGGCATGCACATGCAAAACTCACCTTACGAGGAAACCAAATTGGTACGCTGCACGCGCGGCGCCATTTACGACGTCATCATCGACATGCGCGAAGATTCTGAAACATACAAGCAGTGGATAGGAGTGGAGCTGACAGCCGACAATTACCGCATGCTGTATGTGCCAGAAGGTTTTGCCCATGGTTTTATCACGCTGGAGGATAACACAGATGTAACGTACCAGGTTACACAGTTTTACACACCAGGCGCTGAAAGAGGCATCCGCTGGAACGACCCGGCCTTTAACATTGAGTGGCCGATAGCGCCTGAGGTGATCTCTGAAAAAGACCAGGCACATCCGGATTTCGAGAAGTCGCTGACAAAAGTATAAAACGAAAGCTGTTGGCAATAGGCCGGCAGCTTTCTTTACTTAAACCTAATATTCTAAAGTATAATATGATCTTAGTAGATAATGCCCTTGCAAAACGCCACGCCGAAAACAACCCGGTGAGGGTTGCCATGGTTGGTGCCGGTTTTATGGGGCGCGGTATAGCCTTGCAGATCTGTAAATTTGTGCAGGGCATGGAGTTGGTTGCCATTGCAAACCGTAAAATAGAAAAAGCAAAACAAGCCTACACTGAGGCAGATGTTATTGGGGTGCAGGAGGTAAGCTCGGTGGCACAACTCGAAGATAACATCAGACAAGGCAAGTATAGCATTACCGATGATGCCATGCTGTTGTGCGAGGCAGAAGGTATTGATGCCATTATTGAGGTAACAGGTGCTGTTGAGTTTGGTACAAACGTAGCATTGCGCGCCATCGAAAACCGTAAGCATGTCATCATGATGAACGCGGAGGTAGACGGTACGGTAGGGCCGATCCTGAAAGTATACGCTGACAAGGCCGGAGTTGTGTTCACGAATGCCGACGGTGACCAGCCAGGCGTTATCATGAACCTGTACCGATTTGTAAAGGGCATTGGCGTAAAGCCCGTGGTGTGCGGCAATATCAAAGGCCTCCACGATCCTTATCGCAACCCGACAACGCAGGAAGGCTTTGCAAAAAAATGGGGACAGAACCCGTCTATGGTAACTTCGTTTGCCGATGGCAGCAAGATCTCGTTTGAGCAGGCTATTGTAGCAAATGGTACCGGCATGCGCGTTGCCAAAAGGGGCATGCATGGACCAACAGTTCCTAGCGGTACACCACTTAAAGAGTGCATGATGGATCTGTACCCACTGGATGACGTACTCAACGGACCAGGTATTGTGGATTATGTGGTAGGCGCAGAACCGGGGCCTGGTGTGTTTGTATTGGGTACACACGATCACCCTACGCAGCAGCACTACCTGAACCTGTACAAACTAGGAGAGGGGCCGCTTTACCTGTTCTATACCCCATACCATTTGTGCCATTTTGAGGTGCCAAACACAGTAGCGAGAGCGGTATTATTTAACGATGCTGCCCTTACCCCGATAGGAAAACCGTATGTAGAGGTAGTGGCAACCGCTAAAACAGACCTTAAGGCCGGACAGGTACTCGATGGCATTGGCCACTACATGACCTACGGCCTGTGCGAAAACGCTGACACTACGGCTAAAGAGAACCTGCTGCCTATTGGCGTGGCCGAAGGCTGCGTGCTGAAGCATGATATTCCGAAGGACCAGGTGCTGACGTACGATGATGTGATATTGCCGGAGGGAAGGCTGGTAGACAAGCTGCGGGAAGAGCAGGCCGAATATTTTGGTTTGAAAACTGAAGCGAAGTCTAAGGCAGCCGCCTCAGTAGAAAAATAGTCCGAAAAAGAATAATAGCAATCGCGCATCGTGGCCAAAAGGTACATGGTGCGCGATTATTTTAAGATGAGGTCTACGTTGCCAATAGTTGGAGTTATACCTGCTGCCGGAACTGCCAGCAGGCTTCAGCCATTGCCTTGCAGTAAGGAGCTATACCCGATCGGCTTTGAAAAGAGCAGTGAACGTATGAGCCACCCTAAGGTCGCGGCCACTTATCTGGTGGAGCAAATGGCAGCAGCAGGCGCTGAGCAGCTTTATTTTATACTTCGTAAGGGAAAATGGGACATTCCGGCCTACTTCGGTGATGGTAGCCAATTTGATCTAAGTATAGCTTACCTGATCATGGGCTTGCCACACGGGGCTCCTTTTTCCGCTGACCAGGCTTACGCATTTGTGAAGGACAGACTGGTACTGTTTGGTTTCCCGGATATACTGCTTGATGCGCCGCATGCTTTTGAAAAGCTGGTTCAAAAGCAAAAAGAAACAGGTGCAGCAATAGTACTGGGTATTTTTGAGACTGACAACCCCGGGAAGTGGGATGCAGTGGACCTGCAAACAGATGGAAGTATAAAACGAGTACATCCAAAGCCACATGAAAACAGTTCCGGCCATGCCTGGGCCTTTGCCTGCTGGTCACCGGAGTTTACGGCCTTTATGCACAGTCATCTGCTGCAAGCCTTAGAAGGACCGGAAGGCATTACTTCAGAGTTAACTATAGGCCATGTGCTGCAAGCCGCAATCGATAACGGGCTTAAAGCATCAAGTGTCCTTTTTGAAGAAGACTGTTGCCTGGATATAGGCACACCGGAAGACCTTCAGAAAGCAATTTTAAAATATTCCTGATTACAGCAACACATGCGCATTCTTATTATCCATAACCATTATAAAGAGGCAGGCGGCGAAGACACGGTTTTTTATGCGGAGGCAAACCTGCTGGAGGAGCATGGCCATGAGGTAAGGAAACTGGCGTTTTCAAATAAGAATGTTAAAAGCATTTGGCAAAAGCTGGAGGCGGCCCTTGGGGTGGTGTATAATGTTAGGAGCGCCAGAATCATGGAACGTGAACTGAAGGCGATTAAACCTGATGTGGTGCATGTGCACAATTTCTTTCCGTTGGTTTCGCCGGCTGTTTTTTATGTTTGCCATAAGTATAAAGTGCCGGTTGTTATGACGTTGCACAACTACCGTCTTATCTGCCCCAGTGCCTTGTTGCACTATAATGGCAGGGTGCAGCTTGAAAATGTGAATAAGACTTTTCCGGTTGGGGCAATTCTAAAAAAAGTATACCGTAACTCCGCATTTCAAACGGCCTCGGTTGTGCTTGCAACAGGGCTGCATAAATTACTGGGCACCTGGCGCGACAAAGTGTCCAGGTTTATTGTACTCACCCCCGGCGCAGCAGATATCTTTTTAAACTCCTCGCTCAGGCCAAGGCCGGAGCAACTCATGGTAAAGCCAAACTTCACCGAAGACCCAGGTACAGGCAGCGATAACAGAGCAGATTTTTACCTGTATGTAGGCAGGCTTACCCCCGAGAAGGGTATCCGAACCTTGCTGGAGGCACATCAGCAACAGCCATTCCCATTAAAGATCGTCGGCGACGGTCCGCTTAGGGTCGAAATAGAAAGGTATGCAGCAGAAAACTCCTCAGTTGAATACCTGGGCTTCCGGAAAAGAGAAGATGCACTGGCGCTTCTTAAAACGGCAAAAGCACTGGCTTTTCCATCGGAGTGGATGGAGACATTCGGACTGACCATTATAGAGGCATTTGCAACCGCCACACCTGTGGTGGCAGCCAGAATTGGAGGGGCGGCCAGCCTGGTGCAGCATCGTTACAATGGCTTGCATTTTGAGCCGCAACAGGCAGGTGCACTAGTAGAGCAGATAAAGGTACTGGAGCAGCACCCTGTGCTGGCCAACGAACTGGGCCGTAATGCACGCAAAACCTATGAACAGTATTTTACTCCGGAAGTAAACTACAGGCAACTGATGAAGGTGTATGAGGCTGCCATCGGGCAAAATAAAAGGCTTGCCCCCGGAGCCTTAGCCACAGAAGCAAGCCTTTAAAAGCTTTTATATTTTTTTATGCGACTTCTGCCCGGTTAGCCGCTTTCTGGTTTTCACTTTCCATCTTCTCCAGGATCTCCTCAACCTTCTGGGTTTCAACAAACAGATGCTCACGCTGGCCTTGGGTGGCGTTTTTAACCTTGCGTCTGTTCTTACAGATGATGTACTCGTAGTCAAGGTCCAGTTTTGTGGCGATGTCATAGAACGGCTCGATCACAAACCCTTCGTTAAAGATCTCGATCACCTTTGTGCCGGGCTTGCAGAAGAACATACTGATCAGTCCGGCACCGGTTGCGCCCATTACAGTCTTGGCCTTAGAGAACAGCCTTATTTTGTCTCGGATGCTAAGTTTGCTTGAAACTATGGTCTTAAAGCCATAAGGCTCAAGCGTCTGCTGCAGTTCTTTTTCGTTTAACACGTTCCTGATGCTGGAGTCGCTGCGGCTGATGTACAGGTAAGGTGTATCGGCCGTGATCAGGTCACTATCCTCTTCTGCAAATGGAAGGAACGACTCTCTGATGAAGGTGCACATCCACTCCGGAATTAAAGTATGGTTCCCCCTTGGCGCAGTAGAGGCTATCACACAGTCGGCTGCAATATGCGGGTGCTTATCGCCCTCGATTACCTTTGATAACGGGATACCAAGCAGATCCAGGGTTTCCAGTTGGTAGTCATAGCGCAGGCTTGGAACCAGGAACCAGTCTACTGTATCGTATAAACCGCTTTTCTGCAGCAGGTGCAGGCGTGGCAACACATCAATAAACCAGTGACTGATGTTGTTGATACCAGCCCCTCCGGTCAGCATGGAGAACACCGTGCCATCATACTTTTCAGGTTTGGTAAAGTAGCGCTGCTCAAAAATATTATTCAGGTTGGGCTCTGTTACTTTACCGCTCACAAGGCTTAACGAAACGTTCTCAACCACACGGTTATAGCGCGATATAACGGCCACACTGCTCTCGTTATCGGTATATACCCTGCCATCGGGTACCTCCACCACCATGTAGTTTGTGCATACCCGGCGCTTTGGTTTCCAGTACTCAGAGCATGCATGATACAGATCTTCCGATATGTTCAGTCTGGTCTCATAATTTGGGTAAACGCTGTGCACCTTAACCTCACGCGGGTTGTTGCGGTTTGGATACTCCAGGTTTATGCTGCAAACGCCTCCAGGTTTATAGTGCGTGTTGTGCGGGACTATCCTGCCTAAGATCTTCTTAGAGCGTTTGATCCCTTTGTGGTAAAAGGTTTTTATATCCATGAGAGTGAGTCTGATTTATATACTTTTTATATACTATGGTAATTTGCTTTGGTTAGAGTTCAGTGTCATTTAATCATAATATTTTACTAGAAGGTTCGGGTCCTTATTCTGGTTTGGGCCATCTGTCTGTAAACGGGATGTCACAAGGTTGGCAGCCACCTTTACGGCTACATGGTTCCAATGGGCATCATCGGCAGGGTAAAGCGGCACGTTCTTGTGCTGGTACAGTTTTTCGAAGTCAGACTGCAGGTCTACTGCGTCTACACGGCGTCTGCGCAGCTCTGCCAT
Source organism: Pontibacter sp. GD7 (assembly GCF_058216375.1). Classification (NCBI taxonomy): domain Bacteria; kingdom Pseudomonadati; phylum Bacteroidota; class Cytophagia; order Cytophagales; family Hymenobacteraceae; genus Pontibacter; species Pontibacter sp. GD7. The sequence goes on from NZ_JBYZMP010000011.1 coordinate 69,574, forward strand.
TAATCTCGGCAAGAAATCAGGTTTCTTTTTCGAGGGCAGCAACTGGTAGTAAATGTTTTCTTTGTTCGGTATCGGCATAAACAAAAAGCGTATGCCACGCTCTTCCAATGCTGTTTTATATCCTTCCAGCACATCAGCCACATACTTTATTTCTTCCTCGCTGTAAGTGCGGTTGGCTGTGTCGCCTTCAATAAAAAACTCGTTGTCGTAGCTGATGTATTCTTTCCTGCCAAAGGCTCGTTCTATACTTGCCAGCGTTCGGTGGTACAAACCAAGTTTAGAGACTCTGTCCGCGGTTACTGCCAGCCATGTAAGCGGAGGGGAGGAGTTGATGATGTTACCCGACAGGTTGCGAAGCTTAGAGTTAAAGCCGTTATCGCCTACAGGAGGCAGCTCCAGTATCCTACGCTCAATGCTAGACACAATAACCAGTTCCGGAGGGTTTTCCTGGAAGCGGTCTGTTGCCAGAAATCGGTTCATAGTAGCCGGTGCAAACGAGTACACGTCTTTACCAAGTTGGCGCTCCAGCACTTCGGCCAGCGTTTCTTCCTGCGACAGTTTGGCACCGGTTATATTAGAGTCGCCTATCAGCAGCACATCGCATTTGGTGTCGCGGTTGCGGTAGCCGTAAGCATCCGTGTACCACTCCACCACACGTTTCTCGGCATAAGGTGTATGTGGTGCCAGTTCGCCCTCTTCTTCCATTTTCATATGTATGTTTGGGTAAAAAGGCCCCGACATCACACGCATGCTGTTCACAGAAACGGTTTCCCAAATTCTGAATGTAAAGAAGTTCATCGGCAGGAACAGCACCTCTACCAAAGGCCAAAGTATAAATGGCAATGCCAGCAATAGCAGCTTCCCTAACAATCTCTTAACTCCTCTGTTCATCATACTCTTCATGCGCTAAAACTGAAAGTAAATAAACTCCTGATTGCCAAATTGCCCGAAAAGCAGCACCGTAATAATAGCCAGGTAATACACACTCCAGCGAACCCAGGCAGGGCGTTGCATGATCAGCTGCGACACGCTGCCGTTGCGCTGTATCAGGTGCACGAGCTCCAGAAGCATGATCGACAACACAGAAACAGCAAATACCTTAAGTCCCTGGTCCATAAACACGGTGTGGTAAATGTTCTGGGTTAGTGCCTCCCCAACGTTGCTTAATCCTGTTACCATGTTCGTGATGATGTACAAGGCATCGGCAAGTGAGTTGGCCCTGAAGAAGATCCAGGAAAAGCACACCAGGCCAAACACTGTGAGCACCTGTGTCCATTTAAGAAGCTGCGGATGTTTTGCCAGACCGGTTGCCTGTGCCAGTGCCTCCCGCTGCTTGGCCGTAACGATGGCAAATATCAGGTAAATACCGTGCAGGGCACCCCAGATCACGAAGGTCCAGTTGGCACCGTGCCAGAGGCCACTTACCATAAACGTGATAAACAGGTTATAGTACCAGCGCCATTTTATTACCCGGTTGCCACCCAGCGGAATATACAGGTAATCGCGGAACCAGGTGGAGAGGGAAATGTGCCAGCGGCTCCAGAACTCCGAGATAGACTTGGAAAAGTATGGGCTGCGGAAGTTCTCCATCAGCCGGAACCCCATTACCTGTGCGGCACCAATGGCTATATCGGAATAGCCAGAGAAGTCGCAGTAGATCTGGAAGGCAAAAAACACGGTTGCAATGGCAAAAGAAATGCCGTCAAAATCAGTTGGGTTGTTATATACCTGGTTCACCATCAGGGCCAGGTTGTCAGCGATCACAATTTTCTTGAAGAAACCCCAGGCCATGCGCCGGAGGCCGGCCACCACGCGGTTATAGTTAAAGTCGTGGCTCTGGTGCAGCTGGCCCAGCAAATTGCCCGCACGCTCGATGGGGCCAGCCACCAACTGCGGAAAAAACGTTACGAAAAGCGCAAATATGCCCAGGTGTTTCTCTGGTTTAATTCTGCCATGGTACACATCTATACTATAACTCATGGTCTGGAAAGTATAGAAGGAAATGCCCATGGGCAACAGCAACTCAAAGGCCGGCATGGCATAACCCATGTTCAGGGCATTGGCGATGCCGGCGGCACTGTCGTTAAAGAAGTTGTAGTACTTAAACAGCAGCAGGATGCCCAGGTTAGAGGCAAGGCTCATGTAAAGGTATGGTCTGCGTTTCTGCTTTTCCTCGTCCGGAACCCTGCCCATCGCTTTGCTGCAGAAATAATCTACTAGGGTAGAAACTATAAGTATGATCGTGTAGGCTGGTTTCCAGGAGGCATAGAAGTAATAGCTGGCCAATAATAGGATCAGCCACCTGCGGTTGGGTGAGGTTAGAAAGTAGAGGGTAACTACTACCGGAAAGAAAATAAAGAATTCAGTAGAGTTAAACAGCATATAAAATAAGTTCGTTAAGGGTGCATTTCACAATCAAACATCAAATCAACAGCTCCAGCCTGTAATCTCAACACGGGAAGCCCAACGTGAACCGCAGTGCAGCAAAGAGTTTTGCTAATATTCATTTATATAGATTCTGGGTAAAAAGGTTCGATGTTTTCACAAATATTTTTTTGCGTGTATATAGAAACACTGTTATAAATGGATTATACGGTGTATTAATGTTTTATAGACAATACAATAACCGGTAGTTTTTGAACTTTACCATGTTGTGGATAATATTTCTATATAACCTTATACTTTGAGTTGCGTTAAGGAGGGGGCTTGCTATCTAACCTGAACAAACTGTAAGTATGCAAAACATTTTCCTGCAGAGGTGTAAGCACCCATTACTTCTGCTACTCCTGCTGTGCCTGCCACCTTTTGCAGCCATAGCTATAAATACGACCTCCTTAAAAAGTTATACTTCTAAGTATCTGCTTGATGCGCCGCAGCTACAGGCCAGGCCTTCGTTGGTTGGTGCCAACTGGCTAACCTGGACGCCGGTAAGCGGTGCCTCTGGCTATGAGCTGGAGGTTTCGAACACGGGGCTGCCGGCAACTTTCGTGAAGCACAGTTCTTTTGGCCCCTCGGTGCGCAGTTACAGGCATACAGGTCTATACTATAGCCAGAAGGTATACTACAGGCTAAAAGCGCTTGGCACCGGAAACGACTTTAGCTACAGCGCTGTAGTAAGTGCCACCACAAACCCTGCAGGCAAAGTATACCGGATAATGCCACTCGGCGATTCCAACACGGAAGGAGGACGCGCCGAAACGGATGCTAATCTGAAAGCTTCATACAGGGCCAGGCTGGCGCAGCTGCTGGATGGCACGGTATCCAGGGGCAAGTATGATTTTGTGGGAAGCCAGCGCTCTGGCGCCAGTCTGACCACTGATATTGACCATGCCGGGTTTGGCGGGGCCACCATTCAGAATATTTCTGATCTGCTCCGCAACAGAAGCTATGGGGGCACCACCAATTCACAGGGCTTAACTTACCTGCAGGAGTACCAGCCCGATGTTATACTTTTGCACATCGGCACGAACGATGCCGACGGCTCCGATGCTGCTATCACGAGGCTGGAAGGGCTGCTGAACGAGATCGACAAGTATGAAGCTTCTTCTGGCAAGGATGTAACCGTTATCCTGGCTAAGATCATCAAGCGTGTTTGCTACAACGACGTGTTCGTGTACAGCTACAATTGTTATACTCCTACGGAGGCAGAGGCCACGCTCATTTACAACTCTAAGATGACTACCATGGCCCAGAACCGCAGGGCCAACGGCGACAACCTGTTACTGGTGGACATGCAGGATGGGGCGGGCATTATCTATAAATGGGCCTCAGACGGTGGCGACATGTCCGACCCGTTGCACCCAACCCAGCCTGGCTACGATAAAATGGCACCGGTTTGGTTTGCGGAGCTGGACAAGCTGCTGAATGTGCAGCCGGTTAGCCCGCCAGATACTGAAGCGCCTGAAACCACTATACTTACCAAGCCAGCCGCTCTAACCAACAGCACTTCGGCCACATTCAGCTTTGGCAGTAACGAGAGTAACGTAGTTTACCTGGCAAGTATAGATGGCGGCGCCTTTGCCGAAGTACCCAACCCCTATACCAGCACCGGACTGACGGATGGGCCGCACACTATAGAAGTTAAAGCCAAAGATGCTGCCGGGAACATAGATGAAAGCCCAGCTACTTATACCTGGACAGTGGACACACAGGCACCAGCTGCCCCTATAGTGCTAAACCCGGCCGAAGGCGTACTGCTAAACAACAACAAACCAGCTCTTTCGGGCACTGCGGAGGCTGATGCAACAGTAACGGTTCTCAACAAAGGGACACAGCTGGGCACAACCAAGGCCGGGGCCAATGGCAACTGGACCTTTACACCCACTGCCAGCCTGCCCGAAGGAGTACAGCAGATCACAGCAAAAGCCACAGATGAGGCCGGAAACACAGGGAACTCCAGCAATACACGCCAGTTTACCATAGATACGCAGGCACCAGAAACCACAATTGCCACCAAACCGGACATCCTCACAAACAAAACCACTGCCCAGTTTACATTTACCAGCAACGAAGCCGGCGTTAGTTTTGAGGCAAGCCTGAACGGAGGTGCGTATGTGGCTGCTGTCGGCAATACTTATACTTTAGATAATCTCAACGACGGAACTTATACTTTGTCTGCCAGGGCCACAGACGCCGCCGGAAACAAGGACGCTACGCCGGCCACCTATACCTGGACCGTAGACACCCAGGCACCGGCTGCCCCGCTATTGCTAAGCGTAAGCGAGGATTTAGGGCCTTTGCCCGATGATGAAGTTACAGCAGATAATTCCCTTCTCTTTAAGGGAACCGCCGAGGCATTTGCCACAGTAGAACTATTTGAATCCGGAAACAGACTTGGGCAGACCACAGCCAATGCCGCAGGTAACTGGGAACTGGATCATACTTCCAGCGCATTGTCAGAAGGAACTTATACTTTTACCGCCACCGCAACCGACAGGGCGGGCAACAAGGGAAATGCCAGCGCGGCTTTTCCGGTTACAATAGACCTGACCCCACCGGATGTAGTGCTTTCTACTTCTCAGGCCTCTCCGGTAAATGCCCCGTTTGAGGTAACGGTTACTTTTACCGAACAGGTGTACGGGCTTGCACTATCGGATTTTACAGCTACAAACGGAAACCTGACTAACCTGCAAAGTATAAACAGCACAGCTTACAAGGTAACTGTGAACCCTGCTGCGGATGGCCTGGTTAAGCTGAGCCTGGCAAAAGGAAAAGTTACAGACCTGGCAGGTAACCAGAACACAGCCTCTGAAACACTTGAATTAACGTTTGATGGCACGCCGCCGCAGATAAGTATAAATTCGGTGGCACCGGCCATTACCAAAGAGCCGTTTACAGTTACCCTGACATTTACCGAAGAAGTTACCGGTTTTGAACTGCAGGATGTTACTCCGGTAAATGCCACCCTGTCTGAGTTTAAAGCGCTGGATACCAAAAACTATACTTTATTGGTATGGCCGGTGGCAGATGGGGAGGTAAGTATACGTGTGGCTGCAGGCAAGGCTTTTGATGCAGCCGGAAACGGAAATGTGGCGTCGGAAGTGTTTAAGCGATTGTACGATGTGCAGCAACCCGGCGTAGTTCTTAGCACATCAGCCCCAAGCCCAACCAATCAACCGTTTGCCGTGGAAGTGGTATTCAGTGAAGCTGTAACAGGATTTGACTTGGCAGATATTGTAGTTAGCAACGGATCGGCGGCGCAATTGAAGAAGGAAACTGACAAGAAGTATACTTTTAACATAAGCCCTGCAGCTAATGGCGAGGTGCGTGTGTTGGTGGGTGCAGGCGCAGCGGCAGATATGGCAGGCAATCCCAGCATCGCCTCAAACGAGCTAGTATTGCAATTCGATAACCTCAGGCCGGGAATTGTACTGAGCACCGCATCAAACCAGGCTGTTAACAAACCATTCACAGTTAAGCTAGAACTCTCTGAGGCTGTAACCGACCTTAGTCTGAACGCCCTGGCTCTGAGCAACGCTACAGCCTCCGGGCTGCAAAAGATTAACGACCTGGAGTTTACTTTCGTGGTTACCCCGGCTCAGGATGGAGAAGTAACAGTGCAGGTGCCTGCTGACAAAGTACATGATGCTGCCACAAACGGCAATACCGCGTCTAACCTGCTGCGTATGCGTTACGATGTCATAGCGCCGGATAAGTATAGTGTGGCGTTTGGGGTTCAGAAGGTAGATGTAAGCAACCAAACATCCGTGAGTTTGCAGGTGACAGGCGCAGAAGTGGGCGCGACATACTTTTATACCATTGCCAGCAACAACGGCACCGAACAGGTAAGCGGCACCGCTGTGGTTGCAACATCTGGCTTCATGATAGCGGGCATCGACCTGTCTGACTTAGCAGACGGGACATTGACAGTTTCATTTTATTTGGTGGATGAGGCCGGTAACAAAGGCACAGTCGTAACCGCCCAGGCAGAAAAACTCACCAAAAACATTGTGTCAGTAGAAGCCCTGGCAAGTATAAAAGTGCCTTTTAACACTGCCTTTAACAAAGTGCCGCTGCCTGAGCAGGTGTCTGTAACCTATGCCACCCAAGAGCAGGAAAGTATAAAAGTTAGCTGGCAGCAAGGCGATTACAATGCACAAAGACCAGGGGTGTACACGCTCAAGGGCATCCTGACGCTATCCCCGAAAACATCAAACACGGGCAAGCTTACGGCAAGTATAACGGTGGAGGTGGAGCCAAACAAAGCACCTACGGCAATCTCACTTAGCACTGATACCTTTAAGCCAAATATCCTGCCGACGGAGGTGATCGGAACATTTTCCACCACCGATCCCGATGACACCGAATTTACATACAGTCTGGTAGCCGGCCCTGGAGGCACGGACAACAACCTGTTCGAAATCCTGAACAGCAATAATCTGCACCTGAAAACAAATAATGGCCTGTCAGGCAAAACAAAATTCACGATCAGGGTGCGAAGTATGGATGCCTATCAGAACAAGATCGAGAGGGAGTTTATACTTACCAAAACACCTTTCGATAAGCCAGATATCAAACTTGTGAACGCTTTCTCGCCGGATGGTGACGGAATAAACGACACCTGGGTGGTTCCAGAGCTAAGGTACTACAACAACGTGGAAGTGGAAATTTTTGACCGTGCTGGCATAAGGGTGTTCCATACAGAAAACCCTGAGGAAGGCTGGGACGGCAGAAGTAACTCCGGGCAGGTGCTGCAGGATTCATACTTCTACATTATCAGGATAAACGACCTGGGGCATGTGCAGAAAGGGGTAGTTACGGTTCTTAAATAAACTGGTATGCAACGATTTATACTTATATACTGCTGTGTTTTGCTTTTGAATTTTACAGTGCAGGCGCAGCATCACAGGCAGTTGGGCAGCTTTTCGCAGTTTCAGCAGTATTACAACCCGTCCCTTACAGGGTTTAACGGGGCAGCAGTCAAAACCCTGTACCGTAACCAATGGACTGGGTTTAAGGATGCGCCCAAAACACTGCTCGCCACCGCCGAGCTGGACCTGAAAAGCCTGAAACATGGAAAAGGCTACCAGTTTGGCAAACAAGACAGCGAAGACTACCTGAAAAGTATAAGCGCCAGGCATGCTATCGGGATTTCGGTGATGCACGACAGGTTTGGGCCATCCAAGGAAACGGGCCTGGCATTGAGCTACGGTGCAGGCATCCGGGTGTCGGAAACACTTAGCCTGCGCTGGGGGGCTGCCTTAACGTACAAGCAACAGCAGTTAGATGGCAACAGCCTGACGGTGGACCAGGAAAACGACCCACGCTACGCTAACGTGCTGGGGCGGCGTAACCGCATGGGTAAAGCCGACCTGGATGTTGGCCTGGCCCTTTCGGCGGCGAAATTCTATGTTGGGTATGCGCTGCAAAATGCCTCCAAAGGCAAACTGCTTACCACCGGAGACGATTATCTGAACGATCTTTATACAAGAAGGCATATGGTACAGGCAGGTTTCCGGACACTTGTTTCGTCGGACATCGGAGTAGTGCTGAGCGGTAATTATCAGTACGACACAAAGTATGACAGCATGTTGGAAGGGCAGCTGAAAGCGGTGTACCGTAACATGTTTTGGGTAGGAGGCGGCTACCGGAACAATACTGCATACAGCATACTCGGGGGGCTCAGGATCAATCAGCTGGGCATACATTATACTTATGAGTCGCCTGTGGCCGATGCCAGGTACATGAATAAGGTAACCAATGAAATTGCACTAAGCTATACCTTACGCAAAATAAAACAGGATTCTGCCAGCCAGCAACCGGGCCTTTGGTAACTGTGAGGAGCTATACTTTATCGTGAGGGAAGAATATTGAATAACGTTGATAATCTGTGAGTTATTGCCTGTTTAAAAGGAAGGTGAACAGGCTTGTGGTGGCTCCGGATACTTTAAGTTAAAGTATAGAACCAACCCTTTGAATCAACGTAATATAACTAAATTCTAATAATCTAATTCTGTTGCCCGGGTCAGGTGCCCTGGCGTTACCGTTACCGTTTGTTATCCAGATTACGCTTACAGCACAATTACGGTGTGTCTTTGTGTGTTTTGCCTGCTGGGCTCAAACTTCAAATAAGTCTTTCTTACCCATGATATATCTATACAATGCATTCAGAAAGGGTAATCAGTACGGGCATTCGTTAGCAGGAGGCCTTTATACATGTTCAAAGTATCTTGCCTTTACCCTCGTCCTGTTTATACTTTCCACGCTAAGTTTTAGCAGCCAGGTTGCCAAGGCGCAAACCGCCGGGCAATGTCCGGGTGGGCTTGTGCATTATTTTGGTTTCGACGAAGCTACTGCATCCACTGCATTCAAGGATCACGTGTCGCCTGTAACGGCTAACTGCAGCAACTGCCCCGTTCCAACCCAGGGGCTGTTTGCCGGCGCACAACAGTTCGATGGGAAAGACGACGGATTGAACCTGACCTCCGTAGCCAATTTTGAATGGGGACCCAACAGTGACTTTACCATAGAAATGTGGATGCAGGTTTCTGGTAGTGCTGCAAACAACCGGGTCATGATCGGCCGCGTCGCTACAGATTCCAGGATGATCTGGTGGGTAGGGGTGGATGTGAATGGTTATGCCGTGTTTGAGTTACGTGATAGAAAAAACACCGGCTTTTTTATTGGCGGAAAAGGGCCGAAGGTAAACGATGGAAGGTGGCATCACATTGTGGTGGTAAGGGATGGCCGGGTTCGCCGGAACAAGCTTTACCTAGATGGCTATGCAGTAGGCGATTTTGAGTTTGATTACACTGATAATTTTGAGAGCATTTCGCCGGTAAATATTGGCTACCTGGACCTGGACAACAGGTACCGCTACAACGGCAAGCTTGACGAGCTGATGGTATACAACAGGGCATTGGCCGAAAATGAGGTCAGGGGCAGGTATAACAACGGAATGGGCAGTTATTGTGGTCCGGAGCTTGTGAAGCCAACCATCATGTCGGAGCCGGTAGTGTTCGGGGTAGTGGGACAGAATTATACTTATGACGTAAACGCAACCGGAAAACCAGCCCCAACCTATAGCCTTGTGTCGGGACCGGCAGGCCTTACGATTAATGGCAGCACAGGCGTGGTGCGCTGGACGCCAGGCGCAACCGGTACCTTTGATGTGGTTGTAAAAGCATCTAACAGTGTTGGGGAGGCTACCCAGGCTTACAAGATAGAGGTTAAAAAAGGCAACGGGGAAGACGCGGCCCTGATACACCACTGGATGCTGAATGAAACAAGCGGACTGCGCTACAAAGATTTTTATACCCCCTTTGATGCAACTACTGTAGACGACCAGAAACCAAAGCCAGTGAATGGGGCCGTTTCGGGTGCGCAGCAGTTCGACGGTAAAAACGACAGGCTGATCGTAGACCAGGGGCGTAACTTTAACTGGGCACCTGATGCTAGTTTCAGCATTGAGCTCTGGATGCGAACCACGGCCAGCACTGCCGGTAACAGGGTGCTGCTGGGCAGAAACGCGCTGGAGTCAAACGTGCATTGGTGGGTAGGGGTAGACGGCAAAGGGCAGGCCGGTTTCCAGATGCTGGATTACATGTACGAAGGCACATACGTGGGCAACAGCGGGCCGGTGCTGAACGATGGAAAGTGGCATCAGATCGTGGCTGTGCGCAACGGAGCCTCCGGGGCCACAACGCTTTACGTGGATGGCGAGCCTCGTGCATCCGGATCATTCAAGCACAAGTATGGCTTTGAAAGCGTGTCGCCGGTTACCATGGGATTCATAGACTCTGGCAACGGTTACCATTACGAAGGCTTACTGGATGAGGTAAAACTGTTTGGACGTGTGCTTACAGCATATGAAATCAAGCGGCGCTACCAGGAAATATATGATGCGATTACCGAGCTGATAGTTTTTAAAGGCGAATACCGAAACGGAAGCGTATACCTGGATTGGGCCACCGCTGCCGAGGCTGACCTGAAAACTTTTGAGGTGGAGCGTTCCGAGAATGGAGAGAACTTTGAAAAAATAGGGGTGGTGCAGGCAAATGGCAACAGCAATGTGCGGATAGACTACAAGTATACCGATACAGAGCCACTTCCTGACAAAGGATACTATCGCCTGAAGATCACCAAGGTAAATGGTGCTTTCACTTACTCAAACATCGTGTACCTGGAGTATGGCGGCCCTACCGCTTCCACGTTTATACTTTATCCAAACCCAACCACCATTGAAAAGGAGGTATCTGTTGATATTACCAACCTACAAAAGGAGGAGCAGGTAACGGTGGTCATATCCGATGCCCGCGGCAGGGTGCTGGCCCAAGAAAACCTTGTAACAGAGCCCAATGGCAGCCTTTCATTCAGCATCCCTGTCACCAGTAATTTTGCGTCCGGTATCTATAATGTGTCGGTAGTCACGTCTAAGAAAACCATAAGCCGGAAGCTGGTGATCACACGCTAAGAATAAACTTGTAGCAGCCGATAATATAATCCGTTTAATATCCAATTGTATAAGTATATTTTGCTATAACATGCTGCGTATAAATGCGTAGTATAATATCAAACAATAGATATACTCCAATGTGAATCATCCTGAATAGATTACACAGGTCTTCCAACGAAAAAATCTAACCTGGTACACGGCATGTGCCATCCATCTTTAATTAATTCGCTATGATGAAACTATACAAAGCGTGGGGCAATATTGCGCCATACTTTAGCCATCATTATCCCCCGACAGACTCAAAATCATACTATACTAGTTCTTTACTAAAGCGATTTGTGTTTTTTGTCTGCTTTTTAGTGTGCGGGCAATTTGCTCTTGCACAACCAAGTGGCTTTGTAGAGGAGCAGATTGGCAGCGACTGGAATGCTGCCGTGGGGCTAACCTTTTCTAAAGACGGCAATACCCTGTTTGTTTGGGAGAAAGCCGGAAAAGTATGGCTTGTCGAGAACGGGCAGAAGCTGCCCAACCCACTCATCGACATCAGTGATGAGGTAGGCAACTGGGGAGACCACGGTTTGCTGGGTTTTGCCCTGGATCCGAACTTCGAGAGCAACGGGCATTTTTACCTGCTTTATGTAGTAGACAGGCACCACTTAATGCACTTTGGCAAAGGCAGCTACAACAGAAGCACAGATGACTACTTTGACGCCACCATTGGCAGGGTAACACGCTATACTGCACCAAACCGAAAAACAGCCGACATGAACTCCAGAAAGGTGCTGCTTGGAGAAACACCGGCAACCGGCATCCCGGTCACTTATGAATCGCATGGGGTTGGTACGCTTATGTTCGGGGAGGATGGTTCACTGTTGATCTCGACAGGCGACGCAGCAACTGCTGGCTGGCTCGATAAAGGCTACGACCCAAACCAACCGAACGATACGTATGTGCCACAAGCATTGCAGGATGGCATACTTACTCCCAAAGAAGACGTGGGCGCTTTCAGGTCACAGCAAGTCCAGTCACTGAGCGGTAAAATTCTCCGCATCGATCCTAACACAGGGGCAGGTTTGCCGTCAAACCCGTTTTACAAATCGTCCAATCCAAATGCGCACGAGTCTAAAGTATGGGCACTTGGCCTGCGAAATCCTTTCCGATTTACGGTGAGGCCGGGTAGCGGCAGCTCAAATTTCCCTGGGGTTATTTATGTAGGCGATTCCGGGTGGCAGGACTGGGAAGAAGTGAATGTGGTTACCCAAAAAGGCATGAACTTCGGCTGGCCTATGTATGAGGGGCTCGAGTCGCAGGTATACTATATAAATACCGGGGTGGCCAACCCGTTTGCGCCAAATCCTTTGTACGGACAAGGCAATTGCATGCAGCAGTACATAAATTTCCAGTTTTTGTTAGCTCAGCCTAAAAAAACAGAGGCCCCATACTTCGGAAACCCCTGTTTGTATACTACACCTATTCCATCCAGCATTCCAACCTTTGTGCATGCCCGCCCTGCCATAGACTGGGTAAACGACATTGTTAGGAACGGCGTAGAGCCGCAGCCGAATGCCAGAACCGGTACGTTTGACGGTGAAAATGCAGCTACAGTAAAAATCGGGGCTTCAGGGTCGCCGGTAACCGGGCCGCAGTTTTACGGCAGCTCTTCTACTGGAGGGGTTTGGTACACAGGCGATGATTTTCCGGCAGAGTATAAAAACACCTACTTCTTTGGCGACTATGGTGCCGGCTGGATACGCAACGCTTCTTTTGATGGCGCTGATAACCCAACGGCCGTCAGAAACTTTATCAGTTCAGATGCCAATGTGGTAGCTCTGACCACGAATCCTGTTTCGGGTGGTTTATACTACATCAATTATGCTACCCAGATCAAGAAAGTATCTTATTACGACGGCAACACTCCTCCTAAAGCCGTAGCGGAAGCCGATAAACTTTATGGATCGAGTCCGCTTACCGTACAGTTCAGTGCGGCACAGTCGTCTGACGCGGAAGGGCAGGCCTTAACATATGAGTGGGATTTTGGGGATGGCTCGGCCATCTCAAACGCTGTAAACCCAACGCATACTTATACTTCGGCACAGGTAGGGCAGCATTTTAATGTGAAACTGAAGGTGATTGACTCGGAAGGATTAAGCTCTGTAGCCAGTTTAACCATCTCTGTTAACAATACCCCACCGGTTGTAAACATCACAAGCCCAGCCGAGGGAACAAAATATCCTTTAGCCGATAAAACGGTGTATGAACTCAGGGCAGACGTAACGGATAACGAGCACAGCGCCACCCAACTGACCTATGAGTGGCAGACTGTGCTGCATCACAACACCCACATACACCCGGAGCCAATAGATAACAAACCACAGACAACCACCACTATAACCCCGATCGGTTGCGACAGCGAAACATACTTTTACAGGATCAACCTGAAGGTTACGGATGCCGGCGGATTGTCCTCTACTGATTACGTGGACCTATACCCGGATTGCAATGGCAATGTGATCAGGTCCGTAACCATCACCTCTCCATCCAATAACAGTACCTATGAGGTTGGGGCACACATTCCGCTCAAAGTCAAGTTTATGGACCCTTCACGGGTGTGGAACCGTGTAGAGTATTTTCAGGGCAGCAGTATAATAGGCACAGCCCATACTTCTCCCTACGACTTTACCTGGACAAACACCTCTGCGGGAAGTTACAGCATTACGGCCAAGGCTTTTGACAACGAGGGTCACATCGAAATATCAGACCCGATAAGTATAACCGTGGGCGGTACCAACCAGGTAGAACTGCCCAACTGTTCGCCTGGCCTGGTGCATTACTTTGGCCTGGACTCTGAAACCACTGGCAAGTACCGTGACTTTGCCTCCTCTGTTACCGCCTCCTGCGAAACATGTCCTGAAAATGTGAAAGGCATGTTTAATGAGGCACAAAAGTTTGCAGCCACTGGCACAGGTCTGAATGTTGCCAATGTTGCCAACTTTAACTGGGGTAAGGATGTGAACTTTACGATCAGTTTCTGGATGAAAAGCAGTACCAAGAGCAATACCAACTCTGTTATTATCGGAAGGAATGCCATAAACAGCCGCATGCACTGGTGGGTTGGGCTAAATACTGATGGGCAGGCTATGTTCATGCTACGCGATGTTGACCATGTTGGTATTTTTCTCGGCAATCGCGGGCCTAGTTTAACGGACGGCAAATGGCACCAGATTACCGCTGTGAGGGATGGCAGCAACAGAAGAAGTAAACTATATGTGGATGGTGTGTTGCTGGAGGATGTCGAGTACTATTATGTAAAAGGCTTTGAAGGGCAGTCGGCGGTTAATATTGGCTACATGCAACTGGACCATGGCTACCACTATGCCGGCGATCTGGATGAACTGAAAGTATACAACCGCGCCATACTTCCGGACGAAATAGCGGCCAGCTATAACAGCGGCAACGGAAGCTATTGTGGCAGCAATGTGCTGGGAGTGGCAAAAAATGATAACTTCGCCGGCATGTTTGAAGTATTCCCGAATCCGAACAATGGAGATATGGGTATTTATGTTACGCAACTATCACCAGGAGAGTCCACCCGGTTAAGCCTTACTGACATAACTGGCAAGAAGGTTTTTGTAAAGGAAGCTGTGGCAACTTCAAAAGGAGTGGTGCAGTTAAAGCTTTCTTCCGATCTTAATCTTAGCTCAGGATTATATAATCTCGTGTTGACATCCCCGGACAGGACGATTAGCCGAAAAGTTGTAATCGTGAACTAAGTGATTATTTGAAATTGATTTTTACTTAAAAAGAAAGAGGCCACCACAGTGGCCTCTTTCTTTTTAAGTAAGCAAGATTTATTTCTTTATCACTCGGATGTTCTCGGAATTACCCTGCGTGTCGGTGTAAGTTATCACATAGAGGCCACTCTTCAGGTCCAGGTCCGAGAGGTTAAGCTCCAGCCTGTCGTTTGTCAGTTTCAGGCTGCCTTTCTCTTCGTATACTATCTTACCCGTCTGGTTCTTTACTACAACACGCTGCAGCTCCATCTTTTTGGCAGAGAAATCTAACACCACCAAATCGTTGAACGGGTTAGGGTATGCCGTCCTGCTCTCAAACGACATGCCTGGTTCCGTGGTGCCAATTGTACCACCCGTAGCGCCTCCTGTATTTCCTCCGGCAGCGCCACCACCAGTTCCTGAAGAGGGGGGAGGCGTTGTTCCGGCAGTGTTGCCTGCCGAAACAGTTATCGAAACGGCAGCAGACGTTTTAGCAGCGCCTTTATCATCTGTGGCTTTAGCGGTCAGGCTATAAGAGCCGGCGGAGGCACCAGTCCAGCTAAAAGTATAAGGGGCATTGGTAGCCTCGCCTAATTTCGTAGAACCTGAGAAAAACTCAACTTTGGCTATTTTACCATCGGCATCTGTCGCATTAACTGTTATGGCAATGGCTTTACCAGCTGTAAGTGTGGCATCTGCTTTTGGTGATGTTATACTAATAACAGGAGCCTCGTTTTGTGCAGGAGCAGGCGGTGTGCTTGTTGCAGGCGGTGTAGTTACCGATCCTGCCGAGCCGTTAGGGCCAAGCACGATGCCATTCTGCTGTAGTTTCTGCGTCCAAAGAGTATATTCAGCGGCTTCTGTGGCCACAGATACGGCTCCTCCCGGTAAAAAGGTATTGTTCAGGAAGGAGGCGTCCTCTGCCACCGAAATATCGTTTCGGCTGTTGTTGTAGCCCCATGCCGTGATACCCACCGTGTTGTTGTCTACAGAGTTGTTGAAGGTGGTGTTCTTCTTGTAGTAGTCTTTGCTCCACAGGCCCGAAGTATACATCGCGAACTTGGTGCCGTCCTTGAACGTGGCAGAGTTGATTGCCCTGTTATGGTGATAGCGTACATTGTTGCCGCCAGCTATGCCCATCGAGTAGTTTCCAAGGTTGATCAGTTGGTTGTTATGCGCCTCAATATAAGCAGGGGCAATGCTGATGTCACCGTCACCGTCAGTGATGATACCACCTCCTGAATAGCCTGTAGAGGCTGTGTGAGGAACAGGGTAAGCACCCTGAATATAGTTGTTATGGATCTTGATCACATTGCCTGCAGCACCCTTTGTGTTGTAGATGTTAATGTTGTCCTCAACAAGAGAGTTGCCCGCCTCATTGATCACCTGGTTCCAGGCAACTTCTACGCCAGGGGCTACATTGCGGTAATTAAACTGCACAAACTGGGAGTGTTCTTTTGCCCCGCCATAAACGCGGCCGTCAATGTTCTTGGCAACGTTGTAACGAATCTTGATCGTGTTGCCCGATGAGCCATTGCCCTCATAGCGAGTGCCTACGTAGATACCGGCGGTGCTCTCCATGTAGCAATTTTCAATCACCACGTTCTTGAAGTTATTTACGGTAACAAAGCGGCGCGGCTTTTTATAGCTAACATACGGAGTAGGGGTAAGGCCATAACCTTTGGTGTGGCGCACGGTCAGGTTTACAGAATGGCCCCAGCTTTTGATAAGGTAACCGGCACCGCGAATGTTGGAGTTCTCGATAATTACCGGCTCGTTGGTGCGGATGTCTACAGCCGGCACTTCAGAGTCCCTGGACTCCCAGTTTCCGGTGTAAGTACCGCCTTTGGTAATGACCAGCGGCCCACTATAAGACTGGGCAAAAGATTTAGAGATTGGAAAAATAACACACGTAACTAAGGTGAGCATGAAGGCAAAAAATACCTGGCTAGCTCTCTTATGTGGATAAGAGGTTAGAACATTCATCTTCTTTGGCTAAAAGTTGAAGTTTAATTTTGTTGATTTTAGTCCAGCGCTTAATCCTAATTCTGTTGGCGCATCCTTAAGATATGGCTAAGACCTATTTGCGATTGCTATTCTTTTGTTTGTGTGGCTAATTGATTCACATATAAGTTGTTACAAATATAAGAAGAAAGGAGGCAAAATTGCTACTGATTTTTAGTTAAATTCCGGGTAAAATTATATGTCCTAAGTATAGTTATATCATGTACCATGCTTGCTGCCGCCTTACTGTTGTCTTAAGCTAGTTTATTGGTTGTGTGTAAAATCTAGTGTTTTTTGATAATCTTGATATAGTTATATGTGTTTGGCTATCACTGGTTAAAAATGGTTTTTATACTTTTTTTGATAACTGGCAGCCAGAGGTAACAGTAGTGTAAATTAACTGGAAAGACATGGCTGGTAAGTGCTAGCGTAAATTTGTCCCTTGTAGTCAGAGCCTGGGTTAACATAGGCTCGTTTCATTCTAAAATGATATTGTCATAGTGCGAGCCACCTCGTCCCGAATCTACGACTCGTATCGAACTAAAGCTGGGCCTCCCCGTGACTGCGCCCGGGGCAGGCTGGCCCAATTGGATTGCAAATCCAACGATATAACAAGTCACGGATCACAGATCCGCGCCAGCAAAATGTAGAATGAAACAGCCCTGCCCTCAAGGGAAGAATCGTTGTATTACTACATTAAAGCTTTAAGCATCACTAAGGGAAAAATTTTTAGAACTTAACGGCCGTGGGTACAGTGCTGTGATCTATGACTGGTCCAGCGGGATTAAAAACACAACGAAATATTGTGTCACGGATCACAGATTCGTGCCAGTAAAAGTTAGAATGAAATGACCCTGTAAGTGTTAACCGGGTATTAAAGAAAAAAGCGCCCATAAAATACAGGCGCTTTTTTTCTTATTTGAATGTACTGTGTTACTCTTTTATTACTTTGATAGCGTTGGTGTTACCTTGTGCATCTGTGTAAGTCAGGAAGTATAACCCTGATCTGATTTTGGCGTTGCCAAGGTTTATCTCAAGTTTGCTGTTGGTCAGATCAAGGTTGCCTTTCTCCTCATAAACAACTTTACCTGCCTGGTTTACCAGCACTACACGCTGTAGTTTAACTTCTTTGCCACCGAAATCCAGTGTGATCATGTCTCTAAATGGATTCGGATAAGCAGTTGTATTTTCAAACGACAGTTCAACATCCTCACTAACAGTATTAGACGAGGCGCTTGCTGTTAACACGTCTGAGAAAGGTGCAAGATGCTTACCTGCAATCGGAGCCTCTTTCGCGCCGCTCGGCAGCTGCCAGCTCACTGACAGGTTATCACCGCCACCGCCTTCTACATGAAGCACTTCCAGGTAGTATGCTTTACCAGCCTCTAAAGTAACTTTCACCGACTGCTGTGTGGCATACTTTGTATACTCGCGTGGGTTGGTCCAGCCATTTACGTAAGCCAGTTTCACCTTTTTGGCAGGATCCTCTGAGGTGCTCAGCCACAGCTCGGCATTGTTGTCACCGGCGATCCAGAAAGTATACTGACCGTTTTCAGGAGCCACAATATAACCGCGGATACGCTGACCATAGTTGTCTCCGATATTGCTAGGAGTCTCCAGGCTTGTCAGCTCTGTTACGCTTGTCGGCTTATTTGACAATGGTAGCTGGCTGATGCTTTCAGTATTTACGCTTGCCCAAAACTCACGCATGATCTTACCAGTAGTAAGCGTGGTTGTTGTTGGAGCAGGTGTTGGAGCCACTTCGGTGGTAGTCGTAGTTGTTGTGGTGGTAGTAGTTGTACCAGTAAACTGCGACAGTCTATTGCCTGCGATCGGACGCTCCTGGGCGCCGCTTGGCAGCTGCCAGCCCACGGCCAGGTTGTCTCCGCCGCCCTCTTCCTTCATCAGGGCCTCGATGTAGTAGCGCTTGCCCGCCTCCAGGCTCACCTTCACCGACTGCTGCGTGGTGTACTTTGTCCACTCGCGCGGGTTGGTCCAGCCGTTCACAGAGGCCAGCTTCACCTTCTTGGCAGGGTCCTCTGAGGTGCTCAGCCACAGCTCTGCGCTGTTGTCGCCGGCGATCCAGAAAGTATACTGGCCGCTCTCAGGGGCCGTCACGAAGCCGCGGATGCGCTGGCCGTAGTTGTCTGCCACGTTGCTAGGCGCCTCGAACAGGGTCAATTCCGTCACGCTCGTTGGCGTCTTGGTCACAGGGATGTCCGCGATGTTTGCGCCGGCCACGCCAGCCCAGAACTCTCTCGTGATCTTGCCCGTGCCAGTAGTTGGTGCTGGCGAAGGCGCAGGTGTTGGAGCAGGTGCAGGTTGAGTCGTAGTCGTAGCAGTACTTCCCAGCTGCGACAGTCTGTTTCCTGCGATCGGGCGCTCCTGGGCGCCGCTTGGCAGCTGCCAGCCCACGGCCAGGTTGTCTCCGCCGCCCTCTTCCTTCATCAGGGCCTCGATATAATAGCGCTTACCCGCCTCCAGGCTCACCTTCACCGACTGCTGCGTGGTGTACTTTGTCCACTCGCGCGGGTTGGTCCAGCCGTTCACAGAGGCCAGCTTCACCTTCTTGGCAGGGTCCTCTGAGGTGCTCAGCCACAGCTCTGCGCTGTTGTCGCCGGCGATCCAGAAAGTATACTGGCCGCTCTCAGGGGCCGTCACGAAGCCGCGGATGCGCTGGCCGTAGTTGTCAGCCACGTTGCTAGGCGCCTCGAACAGGGTCAGCTCCGTCACGCTCGTAGGCGTCTTGGTCACAGGGATGTCGGCGATGTTCGCGCCGGCAACGCCAGCCCAGAACTCTCTCGTGATCTTGCCCGTGCCGCCTGTACCTGTACCTGTTGATGGAGGTGTTGTAGTTGATGTAGAGGCAGCTGCAACAGAAATTGATACGGCACCAGAAGTTTTAGAAGCACCTTTGTCGTCAGTTGCCTTTGCTGTCAAAGTATAAGATCCGGCAGAAACATTGGCCCAGTTAAAGCTAAATGGAGCTGTAGTTGCCTCACCGATCTTGTTTGAACCTGAGAAATACTCTACTCTCGTAACAGTGCCGTCAGCGTCGGTTGCGTTAGCAGTTATGGTAATTGTGTTGCCTGCGGTAAACGAAGCACCGTTGGCAGGAGAAGTAATTGATACGTTAGGAGCCTGGTTGGTAACAGTTACTGTACCAGCTGAGCCGTTAGGGCCAAGCACGATGCCATTCTGCTGAAGTTTCTGTGTCCAAAGAGTGTATTCTGCAGCTTCTGTAGCTACTGGTACAGCACCGGCAGGCAGGAAAGTATTGTTTGTAAACGAAGCGTTTTCAGCTACTGAGATATCATTTCTGTTGTTAGTATAACCCCAGGCTGTGATGCCCACTGTATTGTTGTCAAGAGAGTTGTTGAAGGTTGTGTTCTTCTTGTAGTAATCCTTGCTCCAAAGGCCCGAAGTATACATCGCGAACTTAGTGCCGTCCTTGAACGTGGCAGAGTTGATTGCCCTGTTGTGGTGATAGCGGATGTTGTTACCTCCTGCAATACCCATACAATAGTTACCAAGGTTGATCAGCTGGTTGTTATGCGCCTCAATATGAGCAGGTGCAATGCTGATGTCACCGTCACCGTCTGTGATGATACCACCTCCTGAATAGCCTGTAGAGGCTGTGTGAGGAACAGGGTAAGCACCCTGGATGTAGTTGTTGTGAATACGGATAGGAGAACCTGGCACACCCTGCGTGTTGTACATGTTAATGTTGTCCTCAACAAGAGAGTTGCCCGCCTCATTGATCACCTGGTTCCAGGCAACTTCAGCTGTAGCAATAGAACCTCTGAAGTTGAACTGCACGAACTGTGAGTGCTCTTTTGTGCCACCGTACACACGGCCGTCAATGTTCTTGGCAACGTTGTAGCGGATTCTGATCGCATTGCCGCTGGTGTTGTTACCCTCGTAACGGGTACCTACGTAGATACCGGCGGTGCTCTCCATGTAGCAGTTTTCGATCACTACGTTCTTGAAGTTGTTTACCGTAACAAAACGGCGTGGCTTTTTATAGCTTACATAAGGTGTAGGCGTCAGGCCGTAACCTTTGGTGTGACGCACGGTCAGGTTTACAGAGTAGCCCCAGCTTTTGATAAGGTAACCGGCACCGCGAATATTGGAGTTCTCGATGACTACCGGCTCGCTTGTGCGGATTTCTACCGCTGGAATTTCAGAGTCTCTCGACTCCCAGTTGCCTGTGTAAGTACCGCCTTTGCTGATTACAATAGGGGCGCTGTACGTTTGGGCAATAGATTTAGAGATTGGAAAAATAACACACGTAACTAAGGTGAGCATGAAGGCAAAAAATACCTGGCTAGCTCTCTTATGTGAATAAGAGGTTAGTACATTCATCTTCTTTGGCTAAAAGTTGAAATTTAATTTTACTAATAATTTGGTTTTGCTACTATTCTTAATTCAGTTGGCGCATCCTTAAGACATTGCTAAAACCCTTTCTACAATTGCTTTCCTTTTGGTTGTGTGGCTAAATGATTCATATATAAGTTGTTGCAAATATAAGAGGGAATTTTCGAGATTAACTAATTTTTTTGAGAAAATTATTAAAAAAATTATACGTAGTTGGTAAAGTTATACTTTTTGTTAGTGAAAAAAACGCTACTGTAGTTTGATTTGGAGGGTTTGTGCGCTACGGTTTATTGTTAAAAAGGTTGGTTTGCTTGGTAAAGTTATATTGTGGTGTTTGGCGTGGTTCTGTGTGAACGTATTGATTTTTTTAGTGAATGAAATAGTAAAAAGCACAGGATAAAGGAACTTTTTACTATAAATAATAATCGCAAAGTCTGGCTTAAATATAGGAGTATATTTATTTTTTAATTTAAGCGGCCTTGTAAATGCAATTTTAAGTAAGGTTTTGTGATTATTATTGATCTATCACTTTATCAGTAACTGTGTTTGTTGTGATCGGGCCTATTGTTATCCTGTTGTTTGTGAGCTTTTTAAGCCATAATTCGCGCTCTGCTTTTTCATGGTTCAGCGTGATGGTGCCCTCCAGGATCTCATTGCCATAGGTGGCAGCGGCCACAAAGGTGCTGTCCAGGATATCGTTACGCCAGGTGCCGGTTTGCCCCATAGTGCCTAAAACATTGTGGTGCATCTTGTTATTGAAAGTGGAGTTCATCTTATAATAGTCTTTGGCCCAAATCCCACCAGACCAGCACTTCAATTGCGTGCCATCCGGCATTTTGGCCGAGACTATGGCCCTGTTCCCATACATTTCAATGTTATTGCCGCCGGCAATGCCCAGGCAATAGTTCCCGAGGCCAACCAGTTGATTATCGTATACTTTAAGGTAAGCCGTTGCCACAGTAGAGTCTGTGCCGGGGGAGTCTGTAATAATGCCGCCGCCGGTATACTTTTCCGAGTCAGCGGGGAATGGGAAAGCACCCTGAATGTAATTGTTGTGGATGAGGATAGGGGAGGAGGCAGTGCCCCTGGAATTATAGATGTTGATATTGTCCTCAACAGCTGAGTTATTCGGCTCGTTGATCACCTCATTCCAGGCTATCTCGGCGTGCGGCACCTCGCCACGGTAATTAAACTGCACAAACTGCACAATTGCCAATCCATTATAGATCCTGCCATCAATGTTGCGCACTTTGTTGTACCTGATCCGGATGGTATTAGCCGGGCTGCCGTCGCCTTCGTAATTAACACCCAGGTAAATGCCGGCCGTGTTTTGCATGTAGCAGTTCTCAACCACCACGTTCCGGAAAACATCCACGGCAACAAATCGGCGCGGCTTTTTATAGTCTGAGTAGGGTGTAGGCGTTATCCCGTACCCTTCCGTATTCCTGACAGTGATGTTGGCGCCATACCCCTGAGACCTGATAAGCGGGCCTGCGCCTCTGATGATTGCGTTCTCTATGATCACCGGCTCTTTGGTGCGTATGTCCACGGCGGGTACATCACTATCCTTTGATTCCCACTTTCCAGTGTAGGTGCCGCCTTTCGTGATAATCAGCGGACCGTTAAAACCCTGCTCGGCAGCATGCGGGGACATCTGCATCGCTTTTAGTAAGGCAAGCCCCGATAAAAGCAGCATAAGTATAACGCCTGCCGAAATCCACAACGCATTGCTCTGCCTGCCTTTCGGGGCAGTAAAGTATAAACTGATACGGTATGGAAACAGGGCTTGCGTCATTTAAGCAGGTATCCGAATATTCGCCGTGCATAACCATTGGCGAGATAATATGGAATGTATGGGGTTGGGCAGTTCTTTAATGTAAACCTTGTGAAGTCGCGCAGGTTGCCGCCACCTTTTATATCGAACAGGTGGTTATAAAAGTTTTTGATGGACTTTGATTGCCGGTTCTTACGCTCGCCACTCTCTTCCGGGTAAGTATGAAGCTTTGCGTCGTAGTTGCAGTATAGCTCAAATCCATTGCGGAGGGCGGTGTGCGTAAAGTCATAGTCAGCTACATAATGCGGGAAATTATCCTGGTCCAGTAAACCGATCTTCTCGAAAACGGCCCTAGGTATCAGAAGGCCACGGCCAGGCAACTGCGATACTTTATGAATGCCTGTCTGTTTATCCTTGGGCAGTTCCTGGAGCAGGTAGCGCACTTTATTTACTTTAAAATCAATGATCTCCCCACCGAAAGCAGGTTCGCGGGTGGCGGCATCCATTTCCAGGGCTCCCAGTATGGCATCCGGCTTCTGAGCCATCCATTTATAGGTGTTCTCGATAAAGTCCGGGGCCGCCTCCAGGTCGTTGTTCAGCGTCATGACGTAAGACGCACCCTGCTGCAGGGCATACTTTATTCCCATGTTCACGCTGGCCGTCCAGAACAAGCCACCGTCGCCGAATAATACGTGTACTTCCGGAAACTCCTCCCGAAGCATATCGGCTGTGCCGTCTGTTGAGCCGTCATCCACAACAATTACCTTAAAGTCTGTATTGGTTTGTCTGCGAAGGGAAAGAAGGCATTCTTTTGTAAAATGCTTGCGGTTAAATACGGGTATTACTATATAAATCATTGTATTAAGGGCTAATTAATGACACTGAGTGCTTCAGTATCTGCTAAAGTATACTTGTTGTATAGTTCGTTTATTTGCTTCGTTTTCAGGGGCCAGGTCTGTGATCTGGCAAAGGCGTATCCGTTTCGGCCCATCTGTTCACGCAACTCAGGGTTTTGGTAAAGGCGTTCCACGGCATCAGCCAGTCTTGCAACCGTTTCCTGAGGTGTAGTTACGGAAACCTTAATGCCAGCGTTATCGGGCACGAGGTTTTTGCCGCCGTGCAGGTCAAGTGTAAGTATGGGCAGCCCGTACGCCATGGCTTCCAGAAACTGGGCTGCGGAAGAGTCGCGGAGGCTGCAGAACATGAACAGGTCACTTTCTGTATAGGCACGCTTTACTTCTTCCCAGGGTACCTGGCCTTTCCAGTTTACTTTATCCTGTAGTTTATACTTCTGAATAAGCTCCGGCACCATGTCGTGCATTTGGCCATCGCCAAGTATGGTAAGTTTGAAACGTACCTCCGGGTTAACTTTACCTAATGCCTCCAGCACCAATGGCAAGCCTTTTCGCGCAAAAAGGCGTCCAACCCAAAGTATCTTCAGTTCATCTGTGGGTTTTCTTTCGGGGTAAGCCGGTGGGTAAAAGCTTTCCGGCAGGCTGGTATCCAGAAACATTTTAGGGTGCAGCGCACCGTTGTCGCGTGCCATATTAAAGGTGTCCTCGTTGGTAGTTAGCACCAGCGAGGCGTGGCTTAGCGTTTTGCGTACGTCAGGGTTAAACGTTAGCAATAGCTTGCTTATCCAGGAGCGAAGCATCTCGGTTCTCCACCAGCCAAAAAAATACTTTTTAAAGGCCTTAGGCGCTTCCTGTCCGCCACCGGCCGGGCCAAATATCAGCGGCTTGTTCAGGCGCCACAAGGCAGTGCCAAGTTGCAGACTGCCTACTGTAACATGGTGCATCAGGTCAAAATTTACGTCCTTATCCAGAGCAAGCGCTTTTTTATATGCCTGCTGCTGCCAGTATAAGTAATGCGGATAAAAACCCAAATGGTATTCGAAAAGTTTGTCTATCAGTTTAGGCACTTCTACAAACACGATGTGCAGGTTAGGCATGTTAAGCGCGGCCACTTCTTTCTCTATACTTGCCCGGCCCTCCACGGTAGTCAGGCACCATACGTCATGGCCGAGTTTGGCCATACTTAGGGTCCAGTTCCAGCCATTGCCCAGTTCGGTGCCCCGGTTCGGCTCACAGGCGTATGCAGATATTAGTAATTTCATGGTAAGGGTGTGTTAGAGGCTAAAGTTGAACAAGGCCTTTAGCTTAGCGCTTACTTTGTCGCGCATCATATAGTTGAAATTGCGCTTGTCAGACTCGATATCCCGGATCACGAAAGCCGGGTGGCGCAGCGGCAACTCTATTTCCTGTTCGTATACTTTGGCCTTTTTATCGTGAAGGTTAAACGTGTGCGTGGCGTCTTCTCCAAACCCGATGTTGCGCACCAGGTTTACTTCCGGAACAATGCAGAGGCCCGAGTTGCTGTACACGGTAAACTCCCACTGGTAGTCCCAGACATCACCTTTCTTCAGGTTATCAAATGTTTGGTCCAGTTTGCTGAGCCTATACTTCTCTTCAAACTTATTAAGGAAAATGCCATTGAGATAGCCTTTCTGCTTCAGTTCGGGGTACCTGGTTATGTTGAAATCGTACAGTTGCCAGGCACGGCGCCAGGTAGCCCATCCCCAACTGTTCACCTTGTCGGAGAAGTAATAAGAGTAGTCGTTGTCGCGGCGCCAGCCATTCAGGTAGTTGTTCCCGCTCACATGCATGATCCGGGTGTCGTGCTTATACTTTTCCAGGACCTCCTGGCAATACCAGAAAAAGCTTTTGGAAGGCACACAGTCATCTTCAAGTATAATTCCTGTTTCCTCATGCTCAAAAAGCCAGGTAATGGACCGCGACGGGGCAACGCCACACCCTAGGTTCTGTTCCTGGAAAAGCGTCTTTACCTCACAGTCCCAGTCAACCTGCTCTACAATGCGGCGGGTTTCGGCGCAGCGAGCGGCATCGGTGGGCACGTGTGGGCGCGGACCATCGGCGGCAACGTAAAGCTTTCTGGGTTTTACCTGCCTGATGCGGTCAAATACTTGTTGTGTGGTATTGGCTCTGTTAAATATGATCAGCAACACCGGGGTGTGCAATGGTTCGTTAGGAGTAGTAGAATTACTCATACATCAATAAGGGTTATATAGGATTGTACTACTATTTGCCGGATGGGGTTTTGCCAAACTAAAGCTGAGCCTGAAGTTTGGGGCTACCCGTGCGTTTTGCTTTCATACGCATGCCAGAGGCACGCACAAAAGTGGTGTACTTAACTCTTTCTTCCTCTATGGCGGCAATGGCCCAGCCCAGTACCCCGTAAAAGAACACTGGCAGTACATACGAGATACCGAAAATAAAGCCGCTGCTGATAAAGGCAACAAGTATGATCTGGTTGATTGTGAGCACTCTGGAAGCAAAAGCCTTTACAATGGGGTACACACTGATCAGCAGGTAAAGTGCCATGCCGATCAAGCCGGTGTAAAATAAAACCTCCACATAAAAACTATGGAAGTGGTGTCCGTTTCCGTCCTCAAAAACAGGGGCATCGATGTCATCGCGGTAAAACTGAATAGGCAACTCAAAGCCCTCGAAGCGCATTCCAAATATCAGATTTTCCTGTATGAACGGCAGGTAAGAAAGCCACTGCTGGTATCGCCAGCCGCCGGTACCCTGGCTCTCAAAGTTCTGGATATCAGAGAAGCTTTCCTGCACCTTTTCAATAATCTCGGGGTGAATGGAAAGTATAAACCCACTGGCAATTACCGAAAGCACGCCTACCAGCGTACCGATTGGCAAAAGTTTTGACAAAAAGTTAATGGGTTTGTCCGTCTTGAACTGAATCAGGATATAGTATACTGCCAGCACGAATGCTGTTGAGATCCAGACGGTACGGTGCTGGAAAAAGAATATGGCAAAGAACACGAAAAACGACCAGAACAGGCTGGAGAACTTACTGTTGTAAAAGTAGTTGCTGAGGAAGAATAAAAATGGTACTACCAGCATGTACACGGAGTTGGAGTATACCCCACGCTCATGGTTGGTGAATGCAGATATACTTAAGGTGTGCGGATTGATCAGTAATACGTTTAACCAGAACCCAAAAAGTATAAACCATACAACATGCCTGGTTTTCAGGTAGTAGTTGCCTTTATAATAAGTATAGATAAAAAAGGTGAAGGTAAAGATCAGTACCTTTACAAACACGTGCGGGTACACCATAAAGCTGTTGTACACATACTTGGATTCAAATACAAGCGCTGCGATGTAGAGCAGAAGCATGAAAAAGGCAAACCGCATGTATTTTGACATACGGTTAAAAAACAGCATGCAGTATACCAACGATACACCAGCCATACCTTTTAACAGCATGTTCTGGAGCAACGCCTGGCCATTCGGGTCATTGGGAACCAGGAGTTCTATGAACATCTGGTCCATTAACATGATCAGGGCCATGGGTATGATAAACAGGAAAGTATAATTTACCTTCATATTCGCGTTAGTTAGGCACGCATGGTGCTTTTTACAACTTCCACATTCTCTACCTTACTTTCTGGTAGCAGCGGCTTCCCCAGTATCCTGGCATAATATTCCAGGTGCTGTTTGAGGATGACCTCTTCCGAGTAATTGCTTTTGGCGAAAATATAGGCCTGTTGCACTAGGGACCTGGTAAACTCCTCATCCTCTAACAGCCGGAACACGTTTTCTGCCATGGCCTCAGGAGAATTGATGTTGCAGAGCAAGCCGGCCTTGCCTTTATCGAGCAAGGTTGGTACATAACCGCTTTTGCTGCCGCCGATCACCGGTGTTCGGGCAATCATGGCTTCCAGCAACACCATGCCAAAAGACTCTTCCCGGGCAGGGTGCAGCAACACTTTTGCGTGGCTTATCTCATGCAAAACAACATCATATGGCTGCACACCCAAAAACTTTACACCGGCCTCTATACCATTTGCCCGTGCATATTGCTGCGCCGGGCCATCTGGCTCCATGCCAGCCCCGATCAAGTGGTACTCCAGTTCAGGGTGTTTCTTTCTGATCAAGGCAAAGGCATGCAGGGCGGTGCTGATATTTTTCCGGTTCGAGAATCCCATACCCACTGATACCATATAATGCTGCTTCTGCAACGGCACGCTCAAGCGTTCCTCCAGTTCGGTTGGGTAGAAGTTGTTTATGATTCTGGTCTTGCGCTGCGTGCCCCTGTCGAGCAGGTTATAAGTATAACTGGAGTTTGCGATCAGGTACTTGCTTTTAGAAACCACGATATAATTGATCGCCCAGCGCACCAGCCTGAAAATATCCCGGTGCTGCAGCAATATCTGCAAGGCCACATCGTGCAGGCTGACAACATATGGTATACCGCTGCGCAAAGAGGCCCATCCATACTCATACGACCAGAAGGCACTTATAAAGTCACACGGATGCTCCTGCATCTGCTTTGTGATCGCGTTGACCTCATACTGAAAAAAGCGACGGCCAGCCTGAGGCTTCTGTGGCGCAACGCATACTTTCAGATGCTTGCCAGTAAATACGAGGGGCTCTTTTATGAAAGGCGAATTGGTATAAGCCACCACATTAAAGCCTCGTTGTAACAGGGCATTTATAAAATGTGTAGGAAGGGGAAATGCATTCGTTTCCGGAAAGTTTTGGTCTTTTAACTCCCAATCCAACAGCGTCAAATCAATCGGTCCGCAAACTCCTATAGTCATAATTTTATATCAGTCTTTTATGGAAAGCTGTTTGCTATGGCTGAGCTTCCTTTAAAATGTGAAGTTTATACTTTTGAATCAGTCGGCTGCTCGTGCTGGTGCCTTCGCCGTTGAATCCTAATTTTGCCAACAGCATCTGCAGTTCTGTCCGCAGTAAGCGGTGCGGGAAAAGCAGGGTGAGCACCAGCAGTAAGATGCCTCCTGTGGCGATCTGGGCAGCAAACGTTACCATTACGGGTGCCTCGGCATTACGGAGCAGTGTGCTAACCAGGTATATGCCTGCGGCCACCAACACTCCGTTTGTTAACCCCGGAAGGTAGATGGACAGTTGCTGCCTGTATGGTAACTTGAGCACCTTGTGCATTACACGCTGGTACATTACCATACGCACAAGCTCCCCGATCAGCATGGCAAAGGCAAACCCTACCAACCCGAATTCCCGGAGCTGATAGAACAAAGCGCCGATGATGCATATGAACACTATGTTCAGGATGATCTTAGCATTAAGTACGGCCAACGCATCGCAAACGATACCGGCAAACATGGTTATAAAGCTAAGGGCAACGGCCACGCACAAAACCTGCAGCACAGGCACGGAACCGCCCCACTGTTCGCCCAAAAGTATACGCACCAGCTCAGGGGCAGCCGCCGACATGCCCAGGCAAACAGGCAGCACGATAGCGGCCAGCAACGTTATACTTGAAAGGTACATGTTGCCAAGCCGTTTTATATCGTTCTGGATTTTACTGAAGCTGGGGAAAATTACCTTGGTGAACGTGCGCGTGAGCATGTACATAGGCAGGTTAACCAGCATATACGCACGGTTGTATAAACCCAGTTTATGAGACCCCAGCACCCTGCCTATTAGTATGGTGCCGAACTCCTGGCTCAGAAACTCCAAGAAACTAATAAAGGACATACGGCTACCGTAACTGAACAAAGGTTTATAGGGAGCCCAGTGTGGCTGCAGTACTACGTTATGCCTTGCCAGTGCATAGGCCCCAATTCCCATCAGCACGGCCTGTGTAAGCGTGGCATAGATCAAGCTCCATACCCCAAACCCAAGGTATGCCAGCACGATACCCACACCCAAATAAGACACTACATAAGATAGGGTTTCGATTACACTAAGGGCCTTGAAGCGCATGTCGCGCTCGAGCAGGGCAAGCGCTGTGGCTGATGTGCCGTTTATAAAAAATGCCAGCGCCATTACCTGCACAATGGGCGTTACTTCGGGGTTATTAAAAAAGTTTGCCGCTACAGGTGCCAGCAGCCAGGTAATGCCAGTAAACAACAGGCCCAGAAGCAGCGATGCTGTAAAAGCTGCCCTGATGTGCTGCGGCTCCAGCTGCTCTTTTTGTATCACAGCCTTGGTAAGGCCCATGTTGGCGAAGTAGGCACCAAAGCGAAGTATAACGCTGGAGATGGCAACTAGACCAAAAGCCTCCGGGGTAAGCAGGCGGGCCATAGCCGAAGTATAGCCGATCTGCATCACAGCGTTTGCCACAGTAGATGCAGACCCCCACTTTAGTCCGCTGACGGCCTTAGAGGCTATATTTTTACTCATATTGTTTGTAATAGCACAGCAGGAGGCATGCAGCCAGGTTTGCTGCACCTGCCGTCCCGACTGTTAAGAATGCTTTTTTATTGATCAGACGTAGTAATAGCTGGCTTTGCGCTTGTAGCCATACTCGTAGGTTTTGTCAAAGTTCAGATCGTTGATCACAATGTGTATGTTCCTGATCTTTTTGGCGGCGTACAGCTCATTTACCTGGTTTAGCAAATCCTTGTTGGTATACTTGTGCTTCACCACATAAATGTTTGTATCCATGTGCTTCATAAGTATAAAGTACTCTGATACATAACCAATAGGAGGAGTGTCGATCACGATGTAATCATACTTGGACCTGAGTTGCGCCACCAGTTTTTGCATGCGCGGCGTCTCCAAAAGATGCAGGGCATTTTCCGGGATAGGGCCGCACGGGATAATATCCAGGTTCTCGTTGCTGGTTTTCTGGATAACGTCCTCCAATGGCACATCCTGGTTCAGGTAAGTTGACAGGCCAATCTCATCGTTTACCTTAAAGTACTTGCCGAAAGTAGGCTTACGCATATCAGACTCAATCAGGATGGTGCGTTTGCCTGCTGTTGCGAACTCGCAGCTTAGGTTTACAGAACAAAAGGTTTTTCCCTCGCCGGAGATAGAAGAAGTAACCCCGACAACTTTGAAGTCAGTGTCAGCCATCAGGTACTGCAGGTTAATGCGTATGGACCTGAACGACTCTGCTATGGCAGATTTAGGGTTGTTCTGCACAGCCAGCTTATCAGATTTCGAACCATGCGCAATTACGCCCAGAAACGGAATGTTGGTAATGGCACTGATGTCGTTTTTGCCCTGAATGGTATTGTCCACGTTTTCCAGGAGCACGATAAAGCCTGCAGGTATGGCCAAGCCAAGCAAAAGTGCAAGCAGGTAGATCATGTTAGGCTTCACGTTTACAGGCCCCGCACCCCAGAAAGACGCACGGTCCACTACCTTTTTGTCGGTGGTGTTGGTTGCCAGCGAGATGGCTGCCTCGGCTCTTTTCTCCTGAAGGAAATCATACTTCTTGTCTATGAAATCGGCCTGACCTTTTAAGTCAGCTAACCTGCGTTCGTGTTCAGGCTGCCTTGCCAGCGTGTTTTCCAGGGTGGCAATTCTCCTCTCTGTTTCCCGGATAGAAATATTGGCAGAATTGATCAGGTTTTTAAGGTTGGCTACGATGGCGCTGCGTATACTTGCAATTTTCCCGTCCACCTCTTTCAGCATGGGGTTTATCTGCGTGGCACTGGCCTTGTAACCGGCTTTCTGCTTGTTAAGCTCCGAAAGTTCCAGGAACAGGTTTGCCAGAATCGGGTTCGATACACCAGCCACTGCCGGAGAAACTGCCTCGGTAAACCCTTTGTTGTTCTCTATTTCGTCCAGGATAGCCTGGTAGTACTGCTTGTCTGTGTTCAGCTTTGCTTTTTCAATCTCCAACTGAGACAAACGCTCATAAGTACTGTTTGCCTGCGCATCAATATTAGAGATCCTGTTAGCTGACCGGAAAGACGATAGTGCCTGCTTGCTTTGTCTGAGCGAATCCGTTAACGAAGCGATCTGGTTGTCGATGAACTCCAGCGTTTTGCGGCCGTTTGTATTTTTCTCTTCCAGGTCACGGGCAACGTACACATCCATCAGGGTGTTCAGGAAAAGCATTTCCTTATCAGGGATGGTGCCTTCGGTGCTCAGGCGCAAAACCCGCGAGTCGCGCTCGATTGGGGCAATGTAAAGCGATGCCAGGCGCTGACCAACCTGGCTGTCCAGGCTGTTTAGTATAAAGTAATGTTTCTTGGCTGGTTTGGCAGCGCTCTGGGCTTTGGTACGGTTCAGGGTAATGTGTATATTTTTGTCGACATATGGCTCCCCGAACTTCAGCACCTTGGTAAAGTTAATGTAAGGCACGTATCCCAGCACCTTGTGGCGTCCGAAGTGGTAACGTGGCACGTTTTCTCCTTCTATAGTGAGTTCGTACTCTTTGTCATTCAATATCTTCACTTCAAAAGGAACATCTACCAGTTGCGGGGCAGTAGTATCTAATTCTACGGTGTAAGGCGTATTTTCAAATTGTTCTTCTTTTATCAGGTCGAAACCTGTATTCAGCCAATGGTCCGGCACCATGTAGTAGGAAGTAGAGAAATCAAGTCTCTGCAGCGCAGATTTTACCATGTCAGCTGACGTGAGCAAGCCTATCTCGTCTTCCACTTTAATACCCTTGTCCTGGACATGCAGCAACTCAAGCAGTTCCTGCGCTTTTTTAGATCCTGTCTGCTGGTCGCCGAGCAGCAGGGTAGAGTGGAAGGCGTAGATCCGTTCAGAGCTTTTTACATACACGTAGGCTGCGGCAAGCGCAATCAATGTAAATGCCACAAACAAATACCATCTTGATCTGAACTTAAATAGCCAGCTTCGTAGGTCTATTTCATGCTCTTTATTTGGTTTTCTCATTGTATGTTCACGAAATTTAAAATTAAACCAACCGTAGAGAGTACGCCCAGCACAGTGCTTACCACAATCAGGTTGTCTCGTTTGATCTGTGTTTTACGCGGCTCCACATAAATCACATCATTCGGTTTAAGGAAGTAGTACTGAGATTGTACGAGGTTCGGGTCTTTGAGGTCGAGTAATACCACCTCAGTACCGCCGGGTTTTTGTCTGATCAGTTTCAGGTTTTCCCTGTTAGCCCCCTGTGTCAGGTCGCCGGCCATGCTCAGTGCCTCCAAAAGGTTTGCTTGTTCATTATACACAAAGTAGTACCCAGGGTTACGAACCTCTCCCAATACACTGAATTTAAAGCTTATAAGCTTTACCACCACCGTGGCATCGTTCACGTATCTGTCCAGGCTTCGCTGTATCAGATCGCTTGCCTGGTCCAATGACATGCCCGCTACTTTTATCTCACCGATTAAGGGTAACTTGATATTACCATCCTTGTCAATAGAGTAGCCGCTCAGAAACAAGCTGCTGGGGCTGGTAAGGCCAAAAGCGTTATTAGGATCTATGATGTTGAACTGGTTCGTAAGCTCCGGCTGCACACTCAGCACCTTTATAGAAAGTACGTCGTTTGGCTGCAGCTGATACTCTTTGTACGGGGTTGTGAAGTTTGTTGGTGTGTTCGTCTTGAGTCTTTCGTTTTGCATGTAAACCAACTCTTTCTTCGTTATGCAGGATGTTGCCAAGAAGATAAGCAGGAAATAGCAAAGAATCTTTTTCATGATTGCATATTAAGGGTGTTGTTAGCCATACACGGCTGGCTGAACAAAGCAGGCGTACAGGTATGCGCCTCTCTGTTCAGGTGCATAAATTAATTCAGCCATATATACTATTGTTGGCTAAAAAAGATGCTGAATTTGTAAAATATTCTGATGAATTAATATTAACTGTCTGTTTTTGAAAGGGTAATGTGGCTTTTGTTGGCTCGTGGAATTGAACCAGGAGAGGGGGCTAATTACTGATTATAAAAAAGAGGGGGCAGGAATATCTGGGGAAAGTATAAAATAAAGAAGCCGCTTCTTTGGCAGTTTTGTTCTACCAGCGAAGCGGCTCTTAACCTTTGGCTTTAATATCTTAAATGGCCTGATTATTCAATCCATTTCGTTCTTCTGCTTTTTGCGACAGGTTTACGGTTTGTGCGGGATACAACATCACCAGGGTAACGGACCAGCTGTTGAGCATACCCATCCAGATGCTCCAGAATGCCGCCTTTTAACTTCCAACCCATTGGTATAAAACCTGCTACTTTTGTTGCCAGTACTTCAAGATCAGGGGCAACGATGATATTGTATTCCATAATGATAACCTTTAAACTACAGATACAATCTACAAATTAATTTTTAATTAGCAATCGCCGCGCTACGAAAAATTTAACACAGGGGTTACATTCGTTGAAAAATTTATAGACAACTATAAAAAGTCATACTTAACATGCAAGGTAATCTCTTTTTAATTAGATTAGTGCTACTAGGGTGTTGGTTTTTGCATATTATACTTCTTAAGTATGCCAAATGCCTGCAATTCTCTACTGCCAAGGGTATTTGATCAGGTTAAACAAAGTGAATAATTGCACTATTGGATGCTTTCCGGTTTTGCTTTGCTACCTGTTGTGCTATGCCAGAGCCTAAACCTTATTTAAAATACCGGGTAGGAAGTATAAGTGCATATAATAAAGCTAACATACTATGAAGATACTACTGGTAGGAGCAACCGGCACAATTGGCAAACGAATAACCTGGCGCCTGCAGGAAAAGCATGAACTGGTAACAGCAGGCTCTAAAAGCGGGGACGTACAGTTTGACATGACCAACGTGCGTTCTATAGAGGAGCTTTTCGAAAAAGTTGGTAAGGTAGATGCAATTGTGGCCGCAGCTGGCAGCGCACCCATGGGCCCACTAACCGACCTGACCGAGGAGCATTTTTATCAGGGGTTCAGGAGCAAGATGATGGGGCAGATTAACCTGGCGCTGATCGGGCAAAAGTACCTGAACCCTGGCGGAAGTATTACCCTGACCACAGGTATACTTGCCGAGGACCCGATAGCCATGGGGGCTGTGCTGAGTACTGTGAACGGCGCCGTGAATGGTTTTGTGATTGGGGCAGCAGGGGAGTTGCTCCGGCAGGGTATCCGGATAAACGCAGTAAGCCCCGGCATAGTGGAAGACTCCATGGAGGCAATCGGGGATTATTTTCCGGGGCACAATGCCGTGCCTATGGAGCGGGTGGTAAACGCTTATGTTAAAAGTATAGAAGGTATGGGCACGGGGCAGATCATCAAGGTTTATAAGTAAGCGGCAAATGCGCTTATACTTCAAAGGGCTTGCTTTATATATAAGTATAGAGCAAGCCCCTTGAAGCAATTGAGTGCATAGAATCAGGTTTTCTTTTGCGCAAAGCCGGCCCGTGTCATCTCGCCCCAGCTTTTTTTGCCCGTTATCAGGTCGTAGTTGCCTTTAACGGCTGACCACACCGTTACCGGATGATACAGTATGGGCTCTAAAAGGGCTGTTACAACAAGCTTCAGCATGTGTTTGGGGCGTTTATATTGCTGGTAAGAACGCTCTTCAAACAAAATGGCGAACACAGACACCATAATGGCAAAAGTATAGACCAGGCCCAGAAAAGAGAAGAAGTATAGCCAATTGGCATAGCCAAGTATAACCAGTATAAAAAAGAACAGCAGCCCGAAGAACTCGATCAAAGGGGCCATCCACTCAAACAACACCCACATGGGCAGGCTAACCAGGCCAAGTATACCATAGCGCCTGTTCAGGATCATTTTGCGGTGCATCATGAGCGTTTCGGCTGTGCCACGGGTCCAGCGATTGCGTTGTTTTTTCAGGATGTCCCATGTCTGAGGTGCTTCGGTCCAGCAGAGCGGGTCGGGGATGAAGGCCACTTTGCAGGGTACTTTTTCATCGTAGAGCATGCGGCGCATTCGTACCAACAACTCCATGTCTTCGCCCACGGTGTTGTGGTTGTAGCCTCCGGCCTTTATTACGGTGGCTTTATCAAACATGCCAAACGCACCGGATATCAGCAGCAGGCCGTTCACGTGTGCCCAGGCCATACGGCCCATCAGAAAAGCCCTGAAATACTCCAGCACCTGCACCCTCGGAATAAAATTGTCCGGAACGTCTACTTTGATCAGCCTGCCGTCTTCCACCACACAAGAGTTGGCAATCCGGATAACTCCACCGGTGGCAATCACTTTCTCTTTTTCCTCCATAAAGGGCTTCACCAGTTTCAGCAAAGAATCCGATTCCAGTACACAGTCAACGTCGATGCAGGCGATGAGCTTGTTCGAGGATACATTGATGCCCACATTCAGGGCATCGGCCTTACCGCCGTTTTCCTTATCTACTACCACCAGTTTGTGGTAAGCAGGGTTTTTGGCTTTATAGATGCCCCGCACAGGTTTTGTCTTGATGCGGTCATCGGGTAAGAGGTCTATCTTTTCAAGTTCATAGGCTTCGATCAGTAGGGCCAGGGTATTGTCTTTGCTGCCGTCGTTTACAATGATCACTTCGTAATTGTTGTAATGCAGCGCCAGCAGTGAGCGTACGTTGTCCACGATCGTCATAGACTCGTTGTAGGCCGGGGCAATCAGCGACACTGAAGGAGAAAACTGGGAGGCAAGTATGGTGCGGTAATCCACGAAGCTGTTCCGCTTTTTATACTTTACCATGGCCCTGCCCGACATGACTGCTAAAATAACATAGCTCAGGCTGATGGCGAGGGCATACACCAATATGAGATAGTTGAAAAATATAGCTGTGTAGCTGATATACTGGCCCATTATTTCAGTTATCATACCCTATAGCTTAAAGCTGTTGCCGCTAATTGCTGCAACGCGTGTTCCGGATCATTTTTGATGGCCATAATTCTGTTGCGGCCTTCCTGCCCGCTCTGGCACATAGCCCTGGCGGCTGCCAGTTGCAGGCGCCTGTTTTCCATGTCCAGCACTTTCTCAAAAAACGGCAAGCTGTGATGATCGCCGATTGCTGGCAAGGCTTTGAGAATCTCTAACTGTATATCTGTGCTCTCGTTTGTGAACATACTTATCAGTGCCGGCACCGCATCGAAGTGTTCCAGTTGCCGCAGCGTGGAAACGGCTTCCTCACGCACCCTGTCTGATGGGTGCAGCAGCAATTTAACAATAGCTTTAGAAGCACTGTGCTGACCATAAAACGCGATCATCCGAAGGCAGAACACCACTATACTTTCCTCGTTGCTGTGCAGCCAGCGCTCAAAATTTGGTATACTTAGAAACTGAGACTTGTAGGCGGCCCTTGCCAGTTGCAGCTGTTGCCAGTCAAGCAGCGGTTCTTTCAGGTCATCCAGAAAAGAAAACGGTGCATCCGATTTTAGTTTGAGCAATGCCACCTGCGCCTCTGACCGTAGGGTGGGGTTTGGGTGGTTGATGAATGTGCGGATAAGCTCACTTTTTTTATGGATGCCCATGTCGGCCAGCTCACTGATGCCTTTGGCCACCACATGCCAGGAGCCGGAAAAGAGCTTCTGTTTGCAGTACTTCTGCAGGCCCAGTTGCTGGTACAGCCCCCGAAGTTTATCCGACGACTCCCCGATAAGGTTCTTGTGAAGCGAAACAATATTCTCCAGTACGATCTGCCGCTTCCCTGCACTGGTTATGTATTGCTTTGCAAAGGCGTCTATACTTTCATCATCTGTCAGGTCTTCAAAAATGTAGGCAGTCAGGAAGCTTTGAATTTCCTGCTCTGCTTTTTTTCGCCTTGCATACCGGAAACCATCGCGCAGCCTGCTAAGAAGTATGAACACAAACAAGCTCAGGGTAACCCCCACAAACCCAGCCGACAAGTATAAGTTAAACCTTATCAACTTGTCATTGGTAGCCACGAACTTTCCTAGTATGTCCATAACAGAAATGCTCATCACTTAAACCTGTATTGTAAAGATACTCCCGTGGTTAGGCGGTTGCGGAAGGTGTTTTCAGCAAATTCCTCGTACTCATACTGCACCAGCGCGTTCCAGTAAAAACTGCTGCCCAACCTGAAATTGCCTTCCAGCCCGATCCGGCTTGCATCAAGTCTGCTGATCTCCTGTAAACCAATAATAGTGGAAGGAGTACTGCCTTTGGCCAGGGTGAGAGTTACATGCGTTTCAGGGTTTTTCAGGTATCTCCTGATTAGCAGTATACCTGTTGTTTGCAGCTCTCCGTTGCTTTGCTGAACAAATGGCCTGAAGGATACCCAGTACTTTTGGAAGTATTTTCCTATGTGCCCTGTATACAGCCATACTGTTTGCCCTGTGTATACCAACGCTCTGCCACCAGCCGAAACCTCCGTGCTGCCCGGCAATTTGCGGTACACCTCAAGCCCGGCACGGTAATCCGGGAACAACTTGCTATTGGAAAGGCCGGCGTTTACATACAAATATGTTGTCTCATTCAGTTTTGGCCAGTAGTCTGCCTCAAACTGCATGGCATTCTGCTCAAAGCGGTTTGCATAGTTTAGCCGACCTGCTATACTTCCGGATTTCATTTGCCGGCTGTATTCCAGAGATGTCTGGTGCCAGCTATCGAAGTCCTTATCAAAACTGATGAGCTGATACTCGGTCCGGATGCGGTTTACAAGAGCTTGATTATCCAGTAATTTCTTTAGAGTGGGGTAAATCGCCTCCTGTGCAGGTATGGTTTCGAGCAGATTGTAGGCATCCTTATACTTTTGCAGTTCTGCCAGGGCTCTTATTTTATACTCTTTCAGTTCCAGGGATTCCGGCGCAATGGCTAAGCCACGGCTGGTATAATCGAGCACGGTTTCCGGGTTCTGACCTGACCAGAGGTACACTTTAGCCAAAGCCAGGTATACTTCCGCGTTGTGTGGAGCAGTGGTCAGCAAAGGTCTGAGCACCAACTGGGCCGAGTCATACTTTTGCTCCCAGGCATAGGTGTTCCCGATAAGTATGGCCGCGTCGGCATAAGCGGGGGCAGCATGCAGCACCTGTTGTGCAAGGTTGCGGCTTAGGTTATACTTGCCAGCCTTTGCAGCCGCCTGCGCCTGTTGCAACAATGCATCCGGGATTATACTTTGCTGCGCGTTAGCAGAAAATCCTGCCAGAAGTAAAAGGGAGAATGCCCAAAGCTTAAAAGCGGGGGCCATCAGGCGCTTCATCCGAGGTATGGCTGACGAACTAAAAGCCTTTTTACACGCAAAGACAACTCACCGGGGCTGAAGGGTTTGGCAATAAAGTCATCGGCGCCCAGTTTAAAGGCATCCATCACCGTGCTCTCCTCATCTGCCCCAGACAACACAATTACCGGAACGTTCTGGTGGTTTGCCTTTATATGCGATAAAAGCTCCATTCCCATTACAAAGGGCAGCATCAGGTCGGTTATCACCAGGTTAAATCTCTCCGACCTTATCAGGTCCAAGGCCTCTTTCCCGGTTCTGGCGATCCAGACCTCATAACTTTCTTTTTTTAACCTGAATTCCAGGGCGCGCAGGATCATTTCATCATCCTCAACAATCAGGATCTTCATGTGTATAGCTTTATATCATGCAACAGGCTGTTTGCACACAATAGATATTATTGCAGCATTGGTTCCAGCTCTTTCTTAACTTCTGTAAATTCTTTTTCCAGTATATTAAAAGCCTCCCAAAATACCATACAATCGTCCCCTGCAGCCAGCTGAGATTCCATTTGCTTTAGCTTAGAAACCATGCGTTCGGCCCCGATCATGGCCACCGACGACTTAAGCTTGTGTACAGTTTGTCTTACCGCCTCCACGTTCTCATCTGCCAATGCCTGCTGCAGTTTCAGGAGTTCGTGCGGGGCCTGTTTTAAGAACAGCCGTATCATCTCCGCAACAAAATTTTTATCGCCGCCAGACATGCGGTGTAAATAGCTGAGGTTACAAGGCATAGATCAAAAATAAATAAAGCTGAAGCGTGAATTATACTTTCAAGTCTGCTTGGTGAGGTGTAGGCGTGGTTGGGTTGGTGCAATTAAACTGGGTTATACTTACAAATGTCGTAAAAACCTCGCATTAGAGCCAAACCGATTATACTATTTTGCTAAATTTTGTTGAGCCCTGGGCTAATCTTGATACGTATAAGGCTTTCTTCCCTTTTTTAATTAATTTGCCCTGAACAGATAAAACTATTCATACATGACCTACAAAGAAAGATTAGCCGCCATCCGTAGCCAAATGAAAGGCGAGGGCGTGAGTGCCTACATCATTCCATCAGCAGATCCGCACATAAGTGAGTATGTTCCTGATAGATATAAATGCATTGCCTTTGCATCGGGCTTTACAGGCTCGGCCGGCACGCTGGTAATAACCCAGGATACCGCACACCTCTGGACGGATGCCCGCTACTTTGTACAGGCAAACGAGCAACTGGAGGGCACCGGGTTTGAGCTGGCAAAACTGAAAGTGCAGAACGCCCCGGAGTATATTGGCTGGTTAGGAGAACGTTTGCCGGCAGGAGCCACTGTGGCGTATGATGCCAAACTGATCTCGGTTAGCCTGGCCCAACTGCTCGAAGCTGAACTTTCGCCGCTTGGCATTAACATAAACAGCGACCGCGATTACCTGGACCCGATCTGGCAAGACCGCCCGGACCTTCCTAATGAAGCTGCCTTCCTGATAGGGGAGGAAGTTGTAGGTGAATCGCTGGAGAGCAAACTGGAAAGGCTGAGAGCCGCTCTTAAAAAGAAAAGGGCCGATTACCACCTGATCTCTTCGCTGGACGACCTGGCGTGGCTGTTCAATGTGCGTGGCGCTGATGTAAAGTGCAACCCGGTTGTGCTTTGCTTCGCTCTTATCAGTCAGGATAAGGCCATGCTGTTTATCGATGCCGCCAAGTTATCAGAAAAGGACCAGCAGAAACTACAGGCAGCAGGCGTAGAACTGGAAACCTATGACATGATAGAACGTGCTGTTTCAGCCATACCTGCCGACAGCATCTTGATTGACCCTCGCCGTAATTGTTACGCCCTTTACAAACTGTTGCCAAAAGAAGTGCGTGTGGTACAGGATACAAACCCTACAACTTTCTTTAAGGCACAAAAAAATGAGGTAGAGGCGGAGCACACCCGCCAGACCATGATCAAAGACGGTGTGGCGCTTACCCGTTTCTTTAAATGGCTGGAAGAGAATATTGGCAAGACCAGGATCACAGAGCTGACAGTAGTGGATAAGGTGCGTGAGTTCCGTGCCGAGCAGGAGGGATTTGTAGGCGAAAGCTTTGACACGATCTCTGGTTATAAAGCGCACGGTGCTTTGCCACACTACAGGGTAACGGAAGAAAGCGACGTGGAATTGCAGCCAGACGGATTGTTCCTGGTAGATTCCGGCGGACAGTATACTTCCGGCACCACCGATATTACCCGTGTGGTATCGCTGGGTAACCTTACCGAAGAGGAAAGTATAGATTATACCCTGGTGCTGAAAGGCATGATAGACGGTTCAACGGCACGCTACCCGAAAGGTACGAAAGGCTACCAGATCGATGCCATTACCCGCAAGCCGCTCTGGGACCATGCCCTCAATTATGGCCACGGAACAGGGCACGGCGTAGGTTTCTTCCTGAACGTGCACGAAGGCCCGCATGTGCTTAACCCGACACCAACCGATGTGCCACTGGAACTGGGCATGATCTCCTCTGTAGAGCCAGGCATTTACCGCGAAGGCAAGCACGGCATCCGTATCGAGAACCTGGTGCTGACCGTGAAGGATGAATCAAACGAATTTGCCGAGTTCTACACCTTTGAGCACCTGACAATGGCCCTGATCGATACAACGCCGGTTAAGAAAGAGCTGTTAGAGGCACACCAGATACAGTGGCTGAACGAGTACCACCAGCAGGTTGTAGAGAAACTCGGTCCGCACCTACGCGAAGACGAGTTGGCCTGGTTAAAGGAAAAGGCAAAGCCAATTTAATTTTTTATTTTAAGATTTTTTGGAGCGGCTATACTTTCTGAAGTATAGCCGCTTTTGTTTTGGCTGTTTTGGAGCATTATTGCAGTAGGGGTCTAACCAGCCCTCATCTCCAATGGCGTCATTTTAAGCGAAACGCTCTTTCGGACTTCTTTGTCCGAAAGCTAAACTGCCATGGGACATCCTTGTCCCCGTATTATGTAACGCGGACAAGCCTGTCCGCAGCAGATTTACAAAATCCTTAAGTTGACAGCAATGCCCCTGGCCCCTCTTGTCAAAAGCGGGTAATCTAGCACTACTTTAGTAAAAGTATAGCCTTTTTAGCTCCAGCTTAACCTCCCTTCCCACAAGATCCTTAACAGGATGACAAGTAAGAAGACAGCAGCTATTAATGTGGAAATTGAAAAAGTAGGAAAGAGCTCCCTCTCCTGTTTTGGGGGTAGGGGCCCTCGACAAAAGGAGAGGGCTGGGGTGAGGTAAACTTTCCCATCTTTAAGTAAAATGGCCAAGTGCGCTTAGTTACATTATCACCAGCTGACTCATCCATTTCTGTTTACTTTCTAATTTGTAATCCACAGCGCAACTTTTCTTTAAAAATCGACTAAAAGGAACTCAGGAATAACCATTTTTACTATGCCCTTGAGATCCTTACTTAAACTAGCTGCTGCCATACTTCTGTTTCCCTTTGCAGCGCAAGCACAGAGCACGCCCCGACCAGCTTCCGTTACAGTTAAAATAGACGTACCGCAAAACATGCGAACAGGTGTGTTTGCCGTGGACAGGTTTGCCACCATACCCCCGGACTTTAAACTGGAAGTATACGCGCGGGTAAGCGGTGCGCGTTTTATGGCTGTTGCTCCAAACGGCGACTTGTTCGTGTCAATGCCCTGGGACGGTAAGATCAAGGTAATCCGGCAACTGCCCGGTGGTGGCATAGAGGATTTTGATTATGCCGACGGCTTACAGCGCCCACACGATATAGTATTTCACCAGATTGGCAGCACGCAGTACGTGTACATCGCCGAAAAGAACCAGATCATCCGCTATACTTATACCAACGGCGACAGGCGCGGGCAAAACAAACAGGTTGTGGTGGCGAACCTTCCGGACGACAGCATGCCGGAGTTGCAAGGCCGGTATGGCCACGTGCTCAAGAACATAGCCCTGGACAACAACCATAAACTGTATGTTTCTATAGCATCTACCTGCAACGCCTGTCCGGAAGATACCCAGAGTAATCCCAAGCGCGGTGCCATTTACCAATACAACGCCGATGGCACCGGAGGCAGGTTATTTGCCGAGGGAATCCGTAATGCGGAGGGACTGGCTTTTGTGCCCGGCACTGATAACCTGTGGGTTACTCTAAACCAACGCGACAATATTGCTTACCCTTTTAATGATGCCACGGGCAATTATGGCAGGGTTATGCAGAGTTATGTAGACAACAACCCACCGGAAGGCATTACGCTGGTGCGCGACGGTGGCAACTATGGCTGGCCATACTGTAACCCTGACCAGCGGCAGGGGATGGATAACATGCCATTTGTAAATGATGTGCAGCTAAACCCGAATGGTGCTATCAACTGTAATACCATGGACCGCATCAGCAAAGGGATTAATGCACACTCCGCACCGCTTGGTATACTTTTTACACAGAACACACAAATGCCACAGGCCTACCGCAATGGGGTGCTGGTGGCATTGCATGGCTCCTGGAACAGATCCAAGGCTACTGGCTATAAAATTGTATACTTTCCGTGGCAAAATGGCTTACCAGCCCAGCAACTGGACCTGGTAGGAGGTTTCCTGAACTCAGACTCGACGGAAGCCTACAGCCGTCCGGTAGATATTGCCATCGGTGCAGAAGGAGGTCTTTTTATTTCGGATGATGCTGCACACGCCATTTACAAACTGACCTATACTGGCAGTGTAACATCAGCAGAACGCGAAGCACTGGATAAAGCAGTGGAAGTATACCCGGTGCCTGCCTCTAAATCACTTAACATCAGTGTAAGTAACTTAAAAGCACGTGAAGTACAGTTTATACTTACCAATGCACAGTCCGCGAATGTGCTGGATGTGACAAAGCAGATAAAGGCCGGGGCCGCAAACAAACTA
The DNA here is from genome assembly GCF_058216375.1 of Pontibacter sp. GD7. NCBI lineage: Bacteria > Pseudomonadati > Bacteroidota > Cytophagia > Cytophagales > Hymenobacteraceae > Pontibacter > Pontibacter sp. GD7. Next base: position 113,150 of record NZ_JBYZMP010000011.1, read on the forward strand.
CAACTGGATACAAGTAAACTGGCGGCAGGTGTATACTTTCTGAGTATCAGTTCCGGTGATACGCGCGTGGTTCGGAGAATCGTTATCAGCAACTAAGTATAGATTGGGTATTCATGATGTCGGTTGGACTAATATGTTAAATAGGGCGCATGTTTATACTTAGGCCCGGGATGAGCTTCTTGATAAAATGTGCTGATCTGCCAGTCTGAATTCGGGAATCATTAATTAACCCATACCTTTGCGGCAACCACGAAAGGCTGTTGTGTAGCGGCCACTATTCATGAGCAGTTTTATACTTTTATTCGGGTGCCTTATACTTGGTGTGCTGTTGCAGCGGGTAAGCAGTTTCCCGATGAGCACGCCGCTGGTTCTAAATCAGTTTATCATTTATATCTCATTGCCGGCACTGGCACTGTATTTTATACCGGAGGTTAAATTAGATTCCCATGTGCTGTTGCCGGTGGGAGTGGCCTGGATCTGCTTTGCCGGCTCGGCGCTTTTCTTCTGGACTTTAGGCAAAGTTTTTGGCTGGTCCCGCAAATTAATTGGCTGCCTTATACTAACAGCAGGGCTAGGTAATACGTCATTTATTGGCTTTCCGGTTATTGAGGCGCTTTATGGCCCAGAAGGTCTTAAAACCGCCATCCTGATCGATCAGCCGGGGTCCTTTTTTATACTTTCCACGGTTGGGATCGCGGTTGCTGCGGCATTTTCGAGGGGTACTGCGGATGCCAGGGCCATCGCAAAAAAGATCATGACCTTTCCGCCATTCTTTTCGTTTGTGCTGGCAATCGTGTTAAACCTGCTTAACCTGCATTTCTCCGAAGATGTAAAAGAGGCTTTCCAACGGCTTGGTAGCACGGTTACGCCGCTGGCACTGGTATCGGTGGGTTTGCAGTTGCGCATAGAACGGCAGAGCAAGCATTGGCGTTTCCTGTTTTTAGGCCTTACCTACCAGCTTATACTTGCGCCCTTGCTAATTTATACTTTATACTATGGCCTGATGGGTTTAAGAGGACAGGTGATACAGATAACCATTGTGGAGGCAGCCATGGCTCCTATGATCACGGCCTGTATCGTAGCGGCGACTTACGGTTTAAAGCCAAAACTGGCTAACATGATGATAGGCTTTGGAATCCCTCTTTCTTTTATAACCCTGACTTTCTGGTACTGGTTGGTACAAGGAATTTAAATTCGTTATTCGTTGGTCGTTATTGGTTGTTGGATTTTGGGTGCCAAAATTAAACTCTGAGCCTGTTTCGTGTTTATTAAAATTCATATTGCCTGCCCTTGCTGCGTGTTCTCACCAGCAAGTATAATAGCCAGTGCCTTAAATTGTTGGTGAAAAACACCAACAATGGCGGGTTTGATTTCTTTTAGCCAAAACCCTAAACAGCTTCTCTATTGTTCAGGGTGAAATGAATGTTTCACAATTTCATTTAGGGCACGTTAATCCTAATAATATTTGTAGAAGCCTCAGAAACGAACAACCGTCAACGAATAACGAGTAACGAATATTCCAACAACCAATAACTAACAACTAATAGCCAAAACTACTCCTCCGGCTCTTCATAGGTGTCCATTTTGATCTTCTCGATCATCAGGTAGTTTTTGAACTGGTGAATCATGCGGTCCATTTCCTTTTCCTTAGTTGCCAATGCCTCTACTTCTTCGTCGGAGGTTTGCAGCACGGGGCGCAGTTTATAAAGGCTGTCCTGAAGTTGCGGAATGGCAGCCTCAGTATGTTGCCTTAGTTCTTCGTTTGGTTGGGTAAGCAGGCTTTGCTCCAGTTCCTGAATGTATAGTTCCAGAAACTCGGCCATGTGCCAGGGGTTGTTGGGCTTGTTCCAGGTAAACGTGGTGTTGCAGCGGCGGCAACGGTAGGTATTGCATTTCCAGCCATGCTCGTTTGTGGCTACGCCATTTTTCTTCAGCATATCGGCTTTGCCACATTTAGGGCAGTGTGCATTGTCTTCAATAACCTTTTCCAGGCGGTCACGCTTGTCCAGAATGGCCGCACGGTTTTCGGCGTGCTTGTAAAGCTGGGTTTCCAGGTTCTGGCAGGCGGCGGTAAGCTGTTCGTGTTCATGGCTCAACTCTCCCGTCTGCATTAGTAATGTAGCGCGCTTGCTAAAAAAGCGAATCAATTTAATTAACTCCCTTTCGTTTGCCTTTAGTGCTATATTGTTCATGTGTTTGTGCTTTGTACAAATATAAGAAATTAAAGCGGAAGGGAGTAGGAGGGCTTGTGTTTGTATCCGGTTATACTTTTTATGCAGCCTTTGAATATACCATAAGTTCTACCATAAATAAGTTTGGGGGCATCAACTTTTGCTGGAAGTTTATTTGCAGCACCGGGTCCAACCACCCTGCCCATTCTGGGGATTAAGGGGCCCCCTTTAAAGCCAAGGACGGGAGTTTTTGCTATTACTTTAGCCGCTTTATAGAATAATAGTCTTGGCCACGCATCGGACAGGTCGCGACCTGTCCCTACGAAGGTGGAAACACAACCCTGCACCCCTCTCTTTAAAAGAGGGCCCCTACCCCCAGAGGGGAATTTCTGCCATTACCTATTTAAATTTCCTCTCCATTTTCAATAGCCGCCAGCTAAGAAGTGTCAACCCCAGCCTTTGCGTTGAGCGCCTTAGCGGGTTCCGGTGACGAACGGAGTGAGGCAGCCCGAGGCACGATAAAGAGGGCCCCTACCCCCGGCAGGAAGACGGTGCAGCGCGATGCGAAAAGGCGAGGCCTCGCGGCCTTGAGCGTACCAAGCCTGATATGGAACAATAGGCAAGTAAGACTGAGGATTAAATCCAGTTTGAAAGAATAGTACCTCTCTACTTCTCTCTAACCCTCTTATAAACCCTGATCGCCAGCATAAGCATAACCGAAAAAAGGATCAACCCTACAATGCCCCAAACCATACTTAGCGCATTCTTCAGCACCACTAAAAACACAATACTGATAAGGAAAAGCGTGGCTACCTCGTTCCAGATACGAAGCTGCGTAGAAGTATACTTTAACACACCCTGCTGCTGTTGCCTGAAGATACTGTGACAAAGAAAATGGTATACATACAGCCCGGCAACAAAGGCCAGTTTCCAGAGCAGCCACCCCGGAAATGGGTCATAGAGTTGCAGTGAAATAACAATGCTTGTCCCGAAAATAAGGGTAAGTATGGCCGAAGGCCAGGTAATGCCATACCACAGACGCTTCTGCATGATGGCGAACTGTTTTTGCAGGATACCACGCTCCGGCTCATTTTTTTCAGAGGCCTCTGTAAAGTATATAAACAAGCGAACAATGTAAAACAGACCTGCAAACCAGGTTACTACAAAAATTATGTGCAGTGCCTTAAGGTATAGATAACTCATAAAGTATGGGTGGCGGTTTCTGCAAAGGTATGATGAAATGTTCAATTAAGCGGCCGTTACCTTCCGGAATGCAAACTCATTTTATCATGCAAAGTCTGTTTCCGGCTAAGGGCATTTGCCTAAAGATTAGTACCTTCACAGCACTCTAAAAGAAATTGCCTTTAGAAAAATGAAAATAACAACACCTACGCTACTACTGGACAAGAAGAAGGCCCTGAACAACATCCAGAGGATGGTGGAGAAAGCCAGAAACAGCGGTGTTCGCCTGCGCCCACATTTTAAAACGCACCAGTCGGCGCAGGTGGGGGAGTGGTTCCGCGATTTTGGCGTGGATGCCATCACTGTTTCCTCTGTCAGGATGGCCCATTATTTTGCCGACCATGGCTGGCAGGACATACTGGTGGCTTTTCCGGCTAACATTCTGGAAATGGAAAGTATAAATGAGCTCTCCGGTAAAATTAACCTGCACCTGGTGGTGGTGAACCTTGAAACGGTAGAGGCACTGGCAAAACAGGTGAAACATCCGGTTCGTGTCTGGATAAAGGTGGATACCGGTTACCGGCGCACTGGTGTGTTGCCGCATGCACACCATGAGTTCGATAACATCTTACAAACTATAAGAGATAGCAAACAGTTAGCTTTTGAAGGATTTCTGGCGCACGACGGGCATACCTACAAACAAACCGACAAAGACGCCATCCAGACAATCCATAATACATCGGTATACTTACTGCACCTGCTCCGCGACAGGTATAAACAAAAATTTCCGGAGCTTAAGCTGTCCTTAGGCGATACACCCTCGTGCAGTATTCTGGATGATCTGAGTGGGGTGGATGAGATAAGGCCTGGCAACTTTGTATTTTATGACCTAACGCAGCAACGCATCGGGGCATGCGCTTACGAGGATATCGCCGTGTGTGTAGCTTGCCCGGTGGTAGCCAAACATCCCGACAGGAATGAGATCATACTTTACGGAGGCAGTGTACACTTCTCTAAAGATCTGTTACTGCAAGAGGACGGCTCCGCAAGCTTTGGCCGCATTGTAACCTTAACCGACAACGGCTGGTCCGAACCGCTGGAAGGTATAGAATTGGTATCGCTGAGCCAGGAGCATGGCATTGTGCAGGCTTCACCAGAGCTGTTTGAGAAGTATAAAATCGGCGATCTGATGGAAGTATTGCCGGTGCACTCCTGTCTTACTGCCGACCTGATGAAGGGATATCTGACAACTGACGGGGAATATCTGGAACATATGTCAGGGGTTGTACAGCAGCACGTGTAGCTATGGCAAAGCAGATGGATTTGTGGCCGGATGATTTTAAGGCCACCAAAGAAGAAGAACTGGCACTGGCAACTATCAAAAAGATAAAAAATGCTGCGCCAAAGTATAAAGACAGCCCTAAGCGCCCCGCATCCAAAAAGCCTCGAAAGCCCAGGGCTAAGAAAAAACAGTCAAAGTCCTCTAAGCCATTCTGGATTGGGGTGGCAGTACTGGCATTTATTGCGGTGCTGGTTATCTATGTGGAGTTTTTTGCTGGCAGAAAACAGCCTGCCTGGCCCGAAGGCCACAGCCCGATGGGCAATACCTTGCTGGGAGTGGATGTGTCGCGGTACCAGCATAAAGTGGACTGGGAAAAAGTGAAAGCCAACGATGTGTCTTTTGCCTTTATCAAAGCCACTGAAGGGGAGAAGCTAAAAGATGGCTTCTTCGAAAGAAACTGGGAAAACACCGGCAAGGCGGGCATCATCAGGGGTGCGTATCATTTTTACCTGCCGTATGTTACGCCAGACCTGCAGGCCAAAAACTTCATCGGCTCTGTTACGCTCGGCCCAGGTGATATGCCTCCGGTGCTGGATGTGGAAGTAAGAGGTAAGATGCCGTTAAACTATTTCCGGGGCGACCTGAAAGAGTGGTTGGTAAAAGTAGAACGTGCCTATGGGGTTAAGCCCATAATCTATACCGGTTATAGTTTTTACAAAGACTACCTGGAAGGCTACTTTGATGAGTACCCGCTCTGGATCGCACACTACAATGTAAAAGAGCTGTCCCTGCAACGAAACGACCGGACACTGCTTTCGTTCTGGCAGCATACTGACAGGGGAGTTATCGAAGGTATAAAAGGAAATGTGGACTGCAACATATTCTACGGCAGCATGCGTGAGTTGAAGAGCTTTTGTATACAACCAAAACCGAATAACTAAAAAGGGCAGCCAAACGGCTGCCCTTTTTAGTTGCTATACTAGTTACAGTTAAAATCTATCAAAATCTCTGTCGCGGTCTACGTCTCTGTCCCAGGTTCTGCGGCGGTTGTGGCTGCCCAGGAAATCTGGTTTTCTGCGGGTATCAAAGGCGTGGTTCGGATCATAGTCGTAGTCGCTGTCCGGGTGGTGAATGCGTGTATTCTCTATATCCCGTGCATATGGGTCGTGACGCTCACGGCTGCTGTAGCCTCTGTCTAAAGAGCTGCCTGATCTCTCTGAGCTGCCACTTCCGTAAAATCCCGAAGAGCCGTAGTCGCCCTGGCTTGAGCCTCTTGAGCTGCGGCTATAACCACTGCCCATGTAATTGCCCTCTGAGCCTCCGTAGTTTTGAGAACTGAAGTTATCACGATCCCAATAGTTACTGCTGTCGCTCACACCACGCTGCCCACGGTTTCGGTCGCGGTCTCGGTCTCGATCTCGATCTCGGTCTCGGTCTCGATCTCGGTCAAAGTCGTAGCGGCTCTGGTCAGAACCCTGGAATCTTCTGGAAACATCTGATCCGTAAAGGTCCCGTGGCGTGTCGTCGTGACGGTATCCGGTGCCATGGCTATCGTAATCACTGCTATAGCCAAATGAGCGGCGTTCGGAGGAAGGACTCTGGCTGGAGCCTCTGCCGCTTTCATAATGGTAAAGCGAGCCGGAGCTGCCTTCGCGCTGCGACGAATACCCGCCACGGCTGCTGCCATAGCCCTGTGCACCGCCATAGCTGCCCATGTTGCCAAAATTGCGTGATGTACTGTAAGAGTCGCCTTGGCCGCTCACATTTCTGGAGCCACCCATTTCGTTGCCCTGGTTGCCCCAGGTGCCACTGTAGCTTTCGTTGCCATAGCCACCCCTGGCCGAAGCGCCGTAATCGTCGAAGCGGACGTTAGAATCACGTTCCGGGTGGCGATAACGGTCAGAGCGCCGTGTTTCAAAATTTTCTTGTCTACCAAAATGTTCTGGCTGATTCGTGTTCATAGCTTTCGTTTTTATTAGTTGTAAACTTGATTTTACTTTCTTGTAAACGAAAGAGACGGGGAGGGGTTAAGCAAAATGTTTAATCCTGCTTGTTTTGCTTCAGTTTTTGAGAATGGAAAAAAGCTGACAGTGAACTTGGCTTGGGGCGCATAGGGTCTGCCTTAACTACTGTAGGCTGCAGGTAAGAGCTTAATTGGCTACGGCCCAGGGTATAACCCGCTGAAATAAGCGCGGCTGCCACAACCAGTACGTAGGCAGTATACCGGATACCATCGTAAAAGCCATGGCGCGTGCGGTGCACCATCAACCTGAGTGGCATAAACACCGGCTCCAGCAAAGAGGCATGCAGGATGTTGCGCCGCACCCACATCATAAACCGTTCCTGCCCGATCACAACAATCGCACCCACAATGGCCACGTTGGTAAGGGCAAACAAAGACATCATCTGCACATAGGGGTTATTATACACATGCCCATACTTATGCTGACTATACACGATGGCGCCTATACTTAGCAGGCATATCAGTATATTGGGCAGACTAAGTATAAAGTTGTTTTTGGGCTTGTCGTCTTTGGGTGTGGGTATGTATGGCACCTTAATACGGAGTATCGCATAGACCAGGCCCAGGCCAAACACCCACCAAGTGCCGGTGCGCAGAATGCCGCCAAACAGGTGAAAGCCCTTCTCATTCTTCTCGTGGTACCAGCGCTGCGCAAATTGCCTGATACAGATCGAAATGCACAGAAATGGCATGAACATGACTATGAACTCACCCAACGATACATACCACGGAAATTCGGCAAGTATAAGCGCCAGCACCGGTATGATGAAGTCAAAAAAGTTGAATACCCCGAACAGGTAGTATAAAGGCAGTGTGAAATAATGGATCTTCTGTTGCCAGGTAAATTTGGAGAAGAGCTTGGGATATACTTCAAAAAGCAACTCGAAGGTACCGCGTGCCCACTTTATCTGCTGCTTATAGTATGCTGAAAGTGTGGCCGGCACAAGTCCACGGGTAAGTATTTTGGGCACGTACACCGATTTCCAGCCCTTGGCATGCAGTTGCATGGCCGTGTGCATATCTTCAGAAAGGCCAGCGGCATGGCCGCCTATACTGTCCAGGGCACTTCTCCGGAAGGTGCAGTTTGCCCCGATGGCCTGCACGGTGCCGTAGCTGTTCATGCCCATCATCAGAGGCCCATAGAAGTTGTAGGTCTGCTCGGCGGCGCCATAGGCGATCAGGCTTTCTTTCTGATTGCTGTAGGCCTGCACCACCTGTACAAACCCAACGTCAGGGTCCTCAAAGTATGGCAATACCTCATCCAGAAACTCAGGCTTTGGCACGTGGTCCGGGTCAAGTATAAGGCAAATATCACCGGTGGCCTGTTTCAGGGCATTATTTATGTTACCGGCTTTGGCGTCAATCTTTTGTGTGCGGGTTACGTGTTTTACGCCTAACCTTTCACAAACCGACTTCAGATAAGGGTCGTTGCCCTCATCGCAGAGGTAAGCCGTGTGCGGGTAATGGATCTGCTGTATGGCCTCCAGTGTGTTTACGATCATCTCGTGCGGCTCGCCGGGGCAGGCCGTAGTAAGTATATCTACTTTATACTTAGACTTGAGATTGGGTTTTATAGGAGCACTTACGCTAAAGTAATGGTACCATTCGTGCAGCGTGCGCAGCAGCTTAAAACCCAAAACGGTGGTAAGGAGCCAGAAAAGCGGACCATAGCCAATATGATCTTTATCCAGGAACCAGTAAAGGAACAAGCCCATTGTAATAAGGCCAAGGATGATCATAAGCCGGATGGCCTGAACATCTTTCGGTTTAGGTTCATGGTCTACGTCAGGCTTTGTAAGCTGAAGTTTCTGATGCTCTGGGTTAGTAGAAAACATCATATTAGGGTTTACTAAAAGGAGTAGTAATTAGTTTAATCGCAGAAACTGCACGGGCCTAACATCACATCTTCGTCTTCCGGATTCGTGAACATCTGTACCCTATCCTCGTAACTATACTTATCCAAAAATCAAAAGTTGATTTCCACATCCATATTAGACTATATTCATATTTAAGTTATAGTACATCATCCTTATGTTATATTTGAGGCTTTGTTTTTACACTTTTATACTCTCTTTGGCAGTTTGCTCCCTCCAGTTTTTGAACAGCTGCACCTCAAAACCCACCTCCCAAGACAAGTATGTTGCGAGTAACAGAAAAGTAGAGGTGGTGCGGGAACAGGACGGCAGGTTTACACTATATCGCAACGGAGAGCCCTACTATATTAAAGGCGCAGCCGGCTACGACCACTATGATAAACTGTCGGCTTATGGGGGCAACTCCGTGCGTGTATGGCACACCGACAATGCGCAGGAAGTACTGGACGAGGCACACCGGAACGGACTGACCGTTACCCTAGGCCTTTGGATGCAACGTGAACGGGAGGGTTTTAACTATTACGACAAGGAACTGGTGCAGCAGCAACTGGATGAGATGAGACGGGTTGTTTTAAAGTATAAGGATCATCCGGCATTGCTGATGTGGGGTGTGGGCAATGAGCTTTATGCCGAGGGTTCCAATGTAAAAGTATGGGATGCCGTGAACGGTATAGCCGAGATGATACATGAAGTTGACCCTGACCACCCAACCACCACCACTGTAATGAACGTGCCTGTAAAAGTGATAAACCTGATTGTAGACCGTTGCCCTGCACTGGACGTACTTTCCATAAACTCGTTTGCCGGCATGCATGCCCTGAAGGATGATCTGGAGCAGACTGACTGGAAAGGCCCTTACGTTGTATCGGAGTTTGGCGGCAGAGGCTACTGGGAAGCATACCTTACCTGGTGGATGGCACCCATCGAGCAAACAAGCTCTGAGAAAGCAGAATTTACCAGGAAGTTTTACAAAGACATAATCCAGAAGGACACCAGCCGCTGCCTGGGCTCTTATGTGTTTTTGTGGGGCGAGAAACAGGAAACCACCCCGACCTGGTTTAGCATGATAAACAAACAGGGCGAAGAAACCGAAATGGTGCAGGTAATGCGCGAACTCTGGAGCGGAAACAAGGCAGATAACGGAGCACCCTATATCGCCTACCTTAAATTGAACCATCAGTTCGCCTTCGACCAGATATACCTCAGGCCAAAGCAAACCTACCTTGGCGCAGTTTATACTTTTGATCCCGACAAGGATTCACTGCAACTACACTGGGAAGTTTTGCCTGAAGTAAACAGCGAAGACGGAAACACCGGCAACGAAGTGACCCCACCACCCATACCGGGGCTGCTGTCTAACATAGCAAACGACAAGCTCATACTTACTACCCCTAAGAAGGAAGGGGCCTACCGCCTTTACGTTTATGTAAGGGATGGCAAAGGCAACCTGGCAACGGCAAATGTGCCTTTCTATGTAATGGACTATTAAGTAATTGAAGTTGCGCGATACAAAAACAGTTTGATTTCTGGTATATGCAACACACCCCTAACCCCTCTCAAGAGGGGAATCAAATGCATGATCAAAGTTCAACCCCTCCGAGGATACGCTTAGAACACAAGTATAAAAATGCACCTTCTACCGCGAGTTTTCAACTCGTGGTTGTCCATGAGGCAAGCTTTCAGCTTGCGTGAGTCGCTTTTTTTATACTTGTGTATTTCTTCGCAAGCTGAAAGCTTGCCATCTAATAAGCCATGAGTTGAAAACTCGCGGCAGGAATAGCAGCGAGTGTAAGTTTGTTCCCTAATAGTAGCCTCGGAGGGCTTAGGGGTGCGTAAATCCAGTTTTTAAATAAAGAAGCTCGCAATTTTAAGTTAAGTAGCATTTACCGACACCAAGGCTGGGTTATACAGTATTGCACTAAGCAAACTAATAGTTGCGCAAAACCAACGAGTTTCAGGTATAGTGACACCATAGTACAACAAACCAAATCCTACTCAAGTACATCTATCTTACCTGAGACCACGGGAGTAGTGCTTTGCTTTACGTTCTGGCACTACCAAATGCTCAGGCTAAAACGAGAACAAACACTATGTCAAAAATAATAGAACTGCAAGAGGGCATACATCAGCAGAAGGCGCACGATTTCTATCGTGAGGCCCTGGGTATACTTGCTCAAAGCAAAATAGATTTTTTGGTGGGAGGGGGCTTCGCCCTGCGCCTTTATACCGACATCATGCGCGACACCAAGGACCTGGATATCTTTTGCAGATCCGGCGACTGCCCTAAGATACTGAAGGTATTTAAGGAACACGGTTTTGAAACAGAGCTAACGGATGCCCGCTGGCTGGCAAAGGCAATCAGCGGACCCAACTTCATGGACATCATCTTTAACAACCCCGGCAACCACTGCGCCGTGGACGATACCTGGTTCGAGAAATCAGTGAAGTGTGAGCTGTTGGACATGAAAATGCGCGTTATTCCGGCCGAAACGTTAATATGGTCAAAGCTGTATGTGCAGAACAGGGAGCGGTACGATGGGGCAGACATTAACCACATTATTCTGCGGTACGGTAAAAAACTGGACTGGAAGTGGCTGTGGATGCACATGGAAACTCATTGGCAGCTGGTGCTGCAACAGTTCATGTCTTTTATGTTTGTATACCCATCTGAGCGTGATCTGATTCCGAAATGGCTTTACGATGAACTGCTGGAACGGGCAAAGGAGCAGTATGAGATGCCGGCCCCGGTTGAAAAAATTTGCAGAGGGCCTTTAATTGACCAGACACAGTATGCAACCGACATCACCAATTGGGAATATAAGGTGGTAACCATCAGATCAGTGTAACACATGGCAACACAGAAAAACAAAGAACCTAAAGTTAAAATCGCAGCCGTTGGGGATATACATGTTCGCGAAAACGACACAGGCAAGTTAGAGGACTTTTTTAAAGATGTTTCGGAGAAGGCTGATGTGCTGCTGCTTTGCGGCGACCTGACCGATACGGGCAGAGTGGCCGAGGCCGAAGTACTGGCACATGAACTTAAAGCCTGCTCCATACCGGTAGTAGCTGTGCTGGGAAACCACGACTATGAGCGCGACCACCACAAAGGCATCCGGAAAACCCTGATCAGGGAAAACGTGCATGTGCTGGATGGCGATTGTGTGGTTATTAACGGAGTAGGGTTTGCAGGCGTTAAAGGTTTTGGAGGCGGCTTTGACAAGGGTATGCTGGGTATGTTTGGCGAACCAATGATCAAAAGTTTTGTGCAGGAGGCAGTAGACGAAGCGCTTAAGCTGGATGGCGCGCTAGCCCGCTTAGACAGTGAGCACGAAAACATCAAGAAGGTAGTGCTGCTGCATTATGCCCCTATTAAGGCCACCGTGGTAGGAGAGCCGGAGCAGATCTTCCCGTTCCTGGGGTCCTCCAGGCTGGCAGAGCCTATAAACAGGCGCGATGTGGTGGCGGCTTTCCACGGGCACGCCCACATTGGCACCCTGAAAGGAGAAACCTCTAAAGGTGTAAAGGTTTTTAATGTGTCTAAGCCTATACTTATAAAAGAAGGCTACGAGCAGCCATACTTTGTGCTTGAAGTATAAATTGCTCTAAGCACGATTGCTACCTTATCTGCAAAGGAAGCCAATTTGTTTTCGGGAGATGCAATTAATAATAAAAAAGTATTGTTGGCTTTCAGGAGATTAGTAAGTAATGATATATGTCAGTAATTATTGCTTCAAAATCTCCCGAAATTTAACATACCTTTACACCCATTTTGGGTCGGAAATTATTATCCAGCCTGAATTTAACAACATTAATAATTTATGGCTGCACCTAAGTTTCAGTCCCAGAAAGACTCTTTTCACGCTGAATTAAAGCGAAGAATACATGAATACTTCCAGGAGGAAGGTATAGAACCCACCGGTAATTACAAGCTTTACACCAAAGCGATTATACTTACCCTGGGCCTGTTGCTGCTTTATATCCATCTTGTTTTCTTTACGCCGCAGAGTGCTTTGCTGGCACTTTTAGAATGTGCTGTGCTTGGAGTTATCACAGCGGGCATAGGGTTTAATATCTCGCACGATGGTTCTCATGGCAGTTTCAGTAAAGTGAAAAAGGTGAACGAGATGGCGGGCCTTTTCCTGAATGTGCTTGGTGCAAACGAGTTTATGTGGAATTCAAAGCACAACGTTATTCACCATGCCTACACCAATATAGACGGAATAGACGATGACCTGGATGCAGGCCCTTTGTTAAGGCTTTGCGAGTCTCAGAAGCGGCTTAAGATACATCGCTTTCAGCATTTTTATTTTTGGGCGGCATACTCCATGCTTTTCTTTTTCTGGGTGTTCTTCTCTGACTATCAGAAGTACTTTACAAAAAGAATCGGATCGATGCCTTTAAAGAAAATGAAAGCATCCGACCATATCGAGTTTTGGGGATATAAGGCGCTGCATTTAGTTTTCTTTGCTGTTCTGCCTGTTTATACTGTTGGCTTTTTGCCTTGGGTTTTAGGGTTCCTGGTATATGGACTCGTGACCGGTTTTGTGATGAGCATTGTGTTTCAACTGGCGCACACAGTCCGTGAAACACAGTTTCCGGTAGCTGAGGCTACTACAAACAGGATGGAAGATGAGTGGGCCATCCATCAATTGAAGACTACCACGAACTTTGCAACGAACAACAAACTGGTGACTTGGTTTTCTGGAGGGCTAAACTTTCAGGTGGAGCACCATCTGTTCCCTAAAATTTCGCATGTGCATTATCCGGCCTTAAGTAAAATAGTGGCTCAGGCGTGTGCCGATTTTGGTATTCCTTATCATAACATACCTGGCATGCGCATGGCGGTGGTGTCTCATGTTTCGCACCTGAAGCAGTTGTCAAGACCGTAAAGTATACTTTATACTTACTTAAAACGACTGAGGGCCGCAATTTTGCGGCCCTCAGTCGTTTTAAGACTTCGTGATGGCAAGCCCGCTGCTCAGCATAATGGCATCCTCGAGGGAACCACTGAAAGAGTCGGGTAAGTTTGTGAACTTCCGGATGGCTTTGCGAAGATAGAAGCTGCCAAAGGTGCCGGCTATGGCAGCGGCAGCGCCAACCAAAGCGCCTTTCACCGTTTTATCCTTATTAGCCGTGAACAGAGTAGCGCCTACTACAGCCCCAGAGAGCGCCCTGATGATTAGAGAAGGCGGGTTGATCCGGTCTGGAACTTTAGGCAGTTTATCGCCGAGCAGTTCTGTTGCAGCCATTATCTTTAACCCGGTAGCCACAGAATCGGACTGTAAAAAATGAAGTGGACTGGCAGCCAAGGCATTAGTTGGCATTTTGCTTAGCTCGTCACTTAACAAGGCAGGCGCCGACATGGCCCGCATTCCGGCAACAGCACCAAGCCCCACTGTTTTTAAAATGTAGTTGTTCTGATTGTACAGCATAAGTTTGTTTTTTATGGGGTATACGTAGGGGAGGGGATAAGTATGGTTTTATGTGAAGTTGTGTGCTGGGTTGAATGTTTGATTATACTTTACACTGGTCTTTTTAACTGGCTTTCTTCCTCAGTTTTACTAGCCAATTATTTCATAGTTTGCTGTGGTACCCTCAAGGCGGTGGTTGGGGTGGTTTGACCCGGTAATGCGAGATTTCCCTCTGGGGGTAGGGGTGTGTTTACACCTTCGTAGGGATAGATCGCGACCCGATGCCGTCAACTTAGGAAACAGCTCTTTCGGACTTCTTAGTCCGGAAGCTTTCTGCCGGGGATTTCCTAATCCTCATATTACATGTAATGCGCGGACTAGGAAGTCCGCAGCAGAAAAAGATCCGGACAAGGATGTCCGAACCAGCATTACAAAACCCTTAAGTTGACGGCATTGGGTCGTGACCTTTCCGTTTGATGGCTGTACTACGAAGCTTATACTTCAATTTAAAAAAGGCGGAAAGTCCCCCTTGGGGGTAGGGGCCCTCGAAAAAGAAGGGGGTAGGGGGATGTTTACACCTGTGTAATTACCCGCCTTGGCTTAGAAGAGATAAAGGTAATTATACCCGGTTTAGCCAATATATTATATTAAATCAAAAAGAGGAGCCTATTTTCAGGAACTCCTCTTTTATACTTAACCAGCTTTGTTATAGAGCTTATAGGTATAAATAAAGTCAACAAAATCATCAACAGAATAAACGGGCACATCATCAGGTATCACAAGATCAAACTTCTTTTCGAGTTTAAGTATGATCTCAACCACATCCAGGATATCAAAACCAAGCTCAGTCAGGTCGTTAACCTTTATCAGTTGCTGAGCCGTTACTTTTTTTATTGAGGTAATAACGTTTATGACTTCTTTAAAAATTGTCTGTGATGTTAAGGTATTCATAACAAAAGTTTAAATTACTGTAATTGTGCATCCGGGTGTAATTGGCTTGTTCAGGTGCCTCCTACACCCGGACACACAAATAATTACTATGCATGTGCATGGCTCATCTTAGACTCTTCCAGCAGGGCAGTCTCGTGCTCCAGCTCTTCCAGCGTCTTCTCTTCCAACTCAATCACAGTCTTCTTGTCCATACCGAACTTTGCCAGAATCCTATCGAAGCCGTAGTAAATGATCGGCACTACAATCAGGGTAAGGAACATGGATGAGCTCAGACCACCGATCAGGGCCCATGCCAGACCGTTCTTCGTAGCCGCTACTGAACCACCTGCCAATGCAATCGGCAACATACCAATCACCATGGCCAGCGTCGTCATCAGGATCGGGCGGAAACGGATACGAACGGCTTCAATCAGCGCCTCTTTCACTTCCACGCCTTCATCTTTCAGCTTGTTCGTAAAGTCAACCACCATAATCGCATTCTTCGCTACCAGACCGATCATCATGATGATACCAAGTATAGAGAAGATACTCAGCGACTGCGAAGCCAGCGCCAGGGCAAGCAAGGCACCGATGATCGCCAGAGGGATTGAGAACAGAACCACCAGCGGGTACACGTATGAGTCGTAAAGCGCCACCATGATCAGGTACACGAAGATAATGGAAGCCAGCAAGGCAATACCCAGCGTACCGAAACCTTCGCTCTGGTTTTTCAGGTTACCGCCAAACTCGATGCTTACACCGGCAGGCATGTCCACTTCAGCAATTTTTGCCTGTATGTCGGCACCTACCGAACCAGAAGGACGCCCTATTACCTGTGAGTTCACGTTAACGGAAGTTACACGGTTGTAGCGCTCCAACCGCGACGGACCAGTAGACTGCTTGATATCAGCGAACTGCGCCAGGCGAACGATCTGCCCTTTGTTGTTCACGAATGACAGGTTACCGATATCGGTTACGCTGCGGCGGTCAAACTCGTCCAGGCGGATGTTGATGTCGTAGTCTTCGGTGCCGGAGCGGAAGGTAACATCAGAGTTACCGCTAAAAGCTAGCTGCATACTTGCACCCACGTTCTCCAGCGACAGGCCTACGTTTGCCATCTTATCACGGTCCACTACTACTTCAATCTCAGGGTTACCGCCCTCTACCGACATATCCACGTCGGCAGTACCTTGCACACTCTCCGTAATGGCCATCACCTGCTGTGCGAAAGTCATCACAGAATCCAGGTTAGAACCAGATATGATTAGCTGGATCGGAGCCTGTGCAGTACCTACCAGCCCCACCGGAACCGGCGTTACCTCCACGTTCGGCAGTTTGCTTTCGATGTCTGCCTTGGCTTGGCGGCTGAACTGCTCTGTGCTGAAATCACGCTCCTTCACGTCTACCAACGATACCGAAACGTCTGCTTTATAGGCCGTGTTCTGCCCGGCTTGTGCCGAAGAAGTAGTACCTACGGTGGTAAATACTTTCTCTACCTCAGGGATAGACTGCAGGTATTGCTCTACTTGTCTGGTGGCAAAGTTTGTCTGCTCTACCGTTGCATTCTTAGGCAGTTCCAGCTGTAAACTTACTTCACCGCGGTCACCGGCAGGTATAAATTCTGAACCGATAAAGCCAAAAGGAACTAGCGCAAACGAAGCAAACAGCATCAGTATAGTTACAGCTAGTGTAATGAACTTGTGGTTAAAGGCCCATTGCAAAGCAGCAGTGAAGCCATCGATGATCCTGTCCAGCAGGCGCTCGAAACCAAGTATAAATCGTCCGAAAATATTCTTGTCCGAGATGTGCTCCAGGCGTGAGAAACGGCTAGCCAGCAGCGGGATCAGGGTAAAGGCCACGAACAACGAGATCATGGTTGCTACGGCTACCACCACGGCAAACTGGCGCAGGATATCTGATACCAGACCCTGTGAAAGCGCAATCGGGATAAACACGACCACGATCACCAATGTAATGGAGGTAACTGTTGCCATAATCTCGCGGATACCATCATAGGCAGCCTGCGCAGGCTTCTTACCCATCTCCATGTGGCGGTGAATATTCTCGATCACTACAATGGCGTCATCCACCAGAATACCTACCACCAGCGACAGCGCCAGTAGCGACATCAGGTTAAGTGAGTAGCCAAACAGGTACATGGCGATAAAGGTGGCCACCAATGAGGCTGGGATAGAGATCATTACGATCACCGCGTTACGCAGCGAGTGCAGGAACAGCAACATCACTACCGCCACCAGTATAACCGCGATTACCAGGTCATGCATTACCGAGTCGGCAGCCTCCAGGGTAAAGTCAGAAGAGTCGCTGGCAATGTTAAAAGTCAGGCCCTGCTCTGCATACGTTTGCTCCAGTTTGGCAAGTGCTTCCTTGGTCAGGCGGCTTACTTCCACGGCGTTGGCATCAGACTGCTTCTGAATTGTGATACCCACAGAGGCTTTTCCGTTGTTACGGGTCAGCACTTCCACATCTTTCTGCGTATCCTGCACTTCAGCCACATCTCCCAGGCGAACTATACCTTTATCATCTTCGCGGATGATCAGGTTGCGCAACTGGTCCAGCGAGCTGAATTTACCAGCCAGTCGGATCTGTGTCTGTCCACTTTCCTGCTTGATCTTACCCGTAGGGAAGTCCAGGTTGGAGTTGCGGATTTTCTGCTGCACCTGCAGGATAGACAGGTTATTGGCTTCCAGTTTATCTGCGTCGATGTTTACTTTGATCTCCCGCTCCTGGCCACCCAAAATTTTGATGGCAGCCATACCTGGTACACGCGATAGCTCCGGCTTGATTTTTTTATCGATCAGGTCATAGAATTCTGTCGCTGACAAGTTAGCCGTAGCACCCATCTTAATGATCGGCAGGTCGTCGAAGTCGAATTTGTTAAGCGTTGGTGAATTAGCATCGTCAGGCAACTTCGATAAAATGGTGTTGATCTTACGCTGCGCATCCTGCAGGCTCAGGTCTACATCGGTGCCTTGGTTCAGTTGAATGGTTATGATAGAAAAGCTCTCCAGCGAAGTACTTTTCATCTCCTTCACGTTCTCCAGCGACGATAATGCGTCTTCAATTTCTTTTGTTACCGAGTTCTCTACTTCGTTAGGCGAAGCACCCGGGTAAATGGTACTAATCGTAAGCACCGGTGGGCTGAACTTCGGTAACAGTTCGTAGTTAAGCGATTGGTAGCTGACCACACCAAGCAGGGTAAGGACGGTAAACACCACCACTACAAGGGTTGATCGCTGTATCGATAATTTGGTTATGTTCATTTCTAGATTCTCTTATGAAAGAAATTTTATACTTTGGAGATGTTACTCTCCTGATGTGTTTCATCCCCCTGCCCCCTTCAAAGGGGGACTTTTTCTGTAAATATTCCCCTCTTGAGAGGGGTAGGGGTGTGTTATGGTTTGTGCTTAACAAGATCCTTTCAAGATGACAAAAGGAGTGGCAATAACTTCAAAGTCCCCTTTGAAGGGGGTAGGGGGATGACAATCGTTGTACAGTCTTAAAGCACTGTAACTTTAGAGCCTTCGCGCAGGTTGATCTGGCCAGTTTGAACGACCTTTTCACCCGGCTTCACGCCTTCCAGTACCTCTACCTTATCCTGTGTAACTACACCTACTTTTACCTGGCGCATGAAGGCTTTGCCATCTTTTACCACGTACACGCCTGGGTTCTGGATGCTACCTACAATGGCCTCACGCGGCAACAACTGTGCATCGCGTTGATCGGCTACATCAAAGAAAGCGGTGCCATACATACCTGCTCTCAGGTTATTGTTAGCGGCATTTTTTACTTCCACTTCCACGTCAAATTTCAGCGTTGGGTCGGCTTGCGCGGCAATAGCTGTCACCACACCTTCATACTCCTGACCAGAACCGGCATCTGCTTTCACCGTTACTTTTTGCCTCTTCTCTATCAACAATACTTCGCTTTCGTTCACTTTTGCTTTCAGTTTTAGCTTGTCCACGTTCACGATGTCGTACAGCTTTGTGCCCGGGTTCAGGAACGAACCTACTTCCACGTAAATCTCGTTGATCTCGCCGCTGATAGGGGCTGTGATACGGGTTTTGGCCAAACGCTGACGTGCAGCTACCAACTGTGCCTGTGTAGACTTCGCAGCCAATCGGGCATCTTCCAGTTGTCTCTGTGTAATGGCTTCGCCGGCTGCCAGGTTCTCGAAACGCTCCAGGTCACGCTTTGCTTTCTCTGCATTAGTTTGTGCAGTAGCCAAATCGGCAGCCATAGTATTACTTTCTACCACTGCCAGCAGTTCACCTGCCTTTACTTTATCGCCTTTGCGCTTCAGCACGCTCTTTATCTGGCCCTGTGTTTCGGATAGTAATGTCAGGCTCTGGATAGGGGCGAAGTTACCCTGTGCCGTAAAGGACTTATCCAGTTTAGCGGTTTCTACTTCTGTCAGCGTAACCGGAATGGCATCGCTCTTGATCTCTGCCACCGCTGCCTTTGCCGCCATTTGTTCTTTGTTGCTCATCAGCTTAAAGCCAATAGCGCCCAAAATCGCGATAACAACTACGATATAAATTACCTTCTTCATTTTAGTTTTGATGTATGTCTTATTTAGATAGTGTTTCCAGAATTCCTTTTGCTTTCAGATAGTTGAGTTGTGCTATCTGGTACTTAAGTCTTTCGTTATTAAGGTTGGTCTGTGCTTCGCGTAAGGCTGTTTCCGCATTCAGCAGATCGCTAAGAGGTGCCAGTGCTTCCTTGTATAATTTGTTGGTGGTGTCGTATACTTCCTGTGCTAACTCTACATTTCGTTGCTGGGCTGCTATGTTGTTCTGGCTGTTGCCTAGTTGGCTCAAGGCATTGCTCAATTCCACCTGTGTGCTCTTGTTGTATTGCTGTATGTCCAGGTCAAGTTTTTTGAGCTCTACCTGGCGCTGCTGCACCTGGGACTTTTTGCGAAGGCCATCAAACACCGGGATGTTAAGCTGCACTCCAACCTGGGAGTTCGGGAACCACATGGCATCCGAGTTGCCGATCATCTGCCCATCGTACTGCGATTGGTAGTTGTAATTGCCAAAGGCTGCTACAGAAGGGTAGTACCCGGCTCTGATGTTCTCCATCTCCAGCGCCTTAAGCTCTTTCTGCTTGTTCAGGATCTTGAACTGGGCACGCTCTTCGGCAGCTTCGCCGGCACTGGCCAGTGTTGGCTGCTCTTTCAGTAGCACGTCTCCTGCAGACCCTTGTAAGGCAATCTCCTGCTCTATTGGCATCCCCATAAAGAACTTCAGCACATTAAGCTGCTGCACATAAGCTGTCTGCAGGTTTTCCTTCTGGTTCTCCAGGTTGATCTTGTTTACTTTGATGCGGTTTACATCCACCTTCTTTACCAGGTCGTTCTTGTACTGCAGGGTAAGTATCTTTTCCAGCTGTTGTAGCTTATTAAGGTTGGCGTTGATGCTGTTAAACTGCTCTTCGATCTGTAAAACCTGGTAGTAAGCGCTGCCCACGTTAAAGATCACGTCTTCAGTGGCCATTTCCTTGCGGATGCGGTACAGGTCTTCGGCACTTTTAGCGGCCTTTAAGCCCACAAAGTATGATTTGTTAAACAGCAACTGTATAACCGATAAGCCAGCCTGTACCATGTTGTCAGTACCCATTGGCTTAATAAGCGGACCGGTTCCTTCCGGGTTAAAATCGGCAGGTAAAGCGATCATAGACTTTTCCAGGGTTCTTACTGCCGAGCCTTTTATATCAACCTGCGGCAAACCGGCACTGCGAACTTCATTGATCTGGTATTTAGAGCCTAACTCATCGTAACTGGCCTTTTTTATACTTTCGTTGTGCTCCAGGGCATAGTTTATACTTTCCTGCAGCGTTAGCTCCTTTACACCACCTGTAGTTTGCTCCTGAGCAAAGCCTGGCGATACCATCAGAGCGACTAAGCCAACAAGTATGGTTTTCTTTATCACGGTTTTCTTTGTTTATTAAGTATTATAATATTGTAGTTAGTTCTGAAACAAAAGAACTAAAAAGCTAAATTTTTTTATTTCCTGGTTTGTTCCCACTTCTCCAGAAGATTAGGCAACTCATGCTGCAAGTAATCCAGGAAGTCGATAAACTCGGCTAAGCAAGCATTAAACTCAGATGCCTTCTCAGACCGGGCTTCCTGCACTTCTTTCAGCAGCGACTTAAAGTTGATGATGTTATTGAAACGCTGCGCCAGCGAATCCCGCCAGTTAGACGTTTTTAACTTAAAATAACGTTTTCTGTCGCCGGCAAAAGTAATGTACTCAACGGGGCCGGTTTCCAGCAAAAGGTTAAGCGCTGTGCTGGTGGCACTTTTGCTTATGTTCAGGGCCTCGCGTATTTCATCAAAAGTCAGCTCTGGCCTGTCCGATACAAACATTAATCCCATGATGCGCCCTGCAGCTGGCTGCATGCCCAACTTCTCATAGAATATGCCGATCTTCTCAATGAGAGCTTTCTTCTGTTCTGATAATACCATGCTGTTTTATATATGTTCTGAGTTAAGAACATGGCAAAGGTAGAGATTAGTTCTTTTGGTTCAAAATTTTAAGAACTAAAATTCTGCCTTCAATTTTCTGTGAATATAAAACTGTTTGACTAAAGGAGGTAGCTTTTACAAAAAACTTATAAGTAAAGGCTGAAGATTTAACTAGCTGTTGAGGTTTACAGGGGATGAAAGCGCAGGTAATTTATAGTGTTGGAGCTGTGGCAATATCCAGGCTTTGGCCTCTTCGGTGGTATCAAAGAACTCCACGCCTATACTTTTGCCATAAATGCGGTATGCCTTCTCCCGGAGTGAGTGACCCGGATTCGATTGTGTGCTGCCCAGAGAACGAACGATGGCAATATGCCTCAGTTTACTTTGAGTAAGTATAAGTGCAAGAACCTCAGTTGTCCACTTTTGGTCTTCAACGCTTAGGTCCTGCAGGCGCCTGCTCTCATGTATCCACAGCGCGATCTCTTTATCGTGAACGATACGGACAAGATGCTGCAAGCCTTCTCTGTACTGTGCACTATCGATAGGGGTTGCCCATTTACTATACAAAAGTTTTTTTGAGGCATCGATCCCATATAGCAGATAATCTAATTCAATTTTCATGACCAGGTACCTTTAAGCTGAAAGTATAAACACTCTTTCCTCTAAATCCACAAAGCACGAGCCAAACAGGACTCTAAAAGTATAAATATTTCTGCTATATTATGCTGAATAAAGAAAAAACTGCAGCTGTAATGCCGGAAGCAATAATTACAGCTGCAGTTTCAGGATGGCTACTTGTGTTATAGGTAAATAGTTATAAAACGGTAATTTCTACTTTTGGGAATTTTACACCTTCCAAATACTTATTTGGGATATTTAAAAACGCTTTTGAGGGAGGTTGTTCAGCCCTGATCTGAAAGCGTACGGCATTGTACAGGTATTTGTAAAGTACCACTCATTATTGCGTTTAAACTCTAATCCTCCTCATTGTTTTTCCACTTCTGTGCCGCCATGCCGGCAAGTATGGCACCGCCCAGTCCCAGAATGCCGCTTAGTACTTTATACTTATTTTTACTCAGCCATAGTTCCGGGCTAAAGTCTGTTGCCTCGGCATCGAAATTACCGTGTGCTCCATGGTCGCCGGGGATGGGCTCCCAGAGGTTGTGCTTGCGGTTAGGGTCTTCGGGCTCGTCGGTTTGCTGTCCTTTAAATCCTGTTTTTGCCAGTACATAATCGCCTAGCTCTGGGGCAATTTTATCTCCTACAATGGCCTGTACGGTAGGGTAGCCCACGTAAATCTCGCGCCTGTCGTGTTCGGAGGCAAAAAGTATGGCATCTGCGGCAACTTCGGGCTGGTAGATCTTACCCATCGGGCGGGGCTTATTGGGCAAGCGCGTTTTTACAAAGCCAAACTGGGTGGTGTTCATGGCAGGTAGCTGTACCATGCATACTTTTACTTTGCTTTCGTCGTGCATCAACTCAGAGCGTAGCGAGTCGAAAAAGCCCTGAATGGCGTGTTTGGAGCCACAGTAGGCCGATTGTAGCGGAATGCCACGGTAAGCCAGCGCAGAACCTACCAACACTATAGACCCTCTGTCGCGGGGCAGCATGCGCTTTAAGGCTGATAGGGTGCCATATACCTGGCCAAGATAGGTGACTTCGGTAACCCGCTTATACTCTTCCGGCAGCATCTCCTTTACAGGACTAAAAACACTGTTCATGGCATTGTTCACCCAAACGTCGATCTCGCCAAGCTCCTCTTCGATTTTGGTTGCAGCATCGTCAACCGCCTGCGCATCGGCCACGTCGACCTGCACATACAATGCTTTTCGGCCCATTTGCAGTACTTCTTTCTTGGCGCCTTCCAGTCCGTCCAGGCCCCGTGCCAGTAGTCCCACATCGTAACCAGCTTCTGCAAATTTACGTGCGCAGGCTCTGCCAAGCCCCGCCGATGCCCCGGTTATCACCACGACGCCCTTTCTGGTATCTTCAGTTTTTTCCATAGGTCTATTCTGTGTTGGTTCAGTTTATATGGTTGTGTTACGCCGCTGTTTTACTGTGAGTTTATTTTTCCGGATGAATAAGAACTGGGAAGCGCCGCAGAGCAAGTATAATTCCGGAAAAACACCTGCTGTAAATGCACCGTAAACCTGAACCATACTTCAACAGCTATGAAACAAGAACTTACAACTATAGATAAGATCCGAAGAGACAGCAGCACCGCAACCGAATGCCGCCGTGATATTGCCGCCCTGGCCGCTGTCGGCTTATTGGATTTTAGTTTGATCTCACTTTTTCAGATGGGTAAGATACGGGAACTGCCCGACCTGCCAGATAAAGTGTTTGACACGCATAAGGTAAACTCCTCGGAGGACGCAGTAGTAATGGGCTTGCCAGACGGTGTGGTAAGTTTGGGTGCCTATACTGCCACCATGATGCTGGCGATGGCCGCTACTCGCTATAAAAAGCAGTCGAGGGTATTGGACGTGGCGCTGGGCGGAGTATTGTTAGGGCAGGCGGCAGGGGCGGCACACTACCTGGTAAACATGACCACGGTGCAGAAGAAGGCCTGTATTTATTGCATTGCCGGTGCCGTGATCAACTTCGCTGCTTTGGTACCTCTGAGCAGGTTGTTTAGGAGGAGGGGGTAAGAAGGTATAAATGGGAAGAAGGTTTTTTAATGGCTTAACTAAATTATGGTGTAGCAAAAGTTTAAGAGTGGTTGTGGGTTATTATTCAACTCTTATCTCTTTTGAAACCTGATCTATTAATTCGGCACAGTTTAAAACTAATTGACTATCTACCTCAACTAATGTAGATACTTCTGAAATGTCCCCTTCTTCAAAGAAATTCTCTCTTGTCATTTTTACCCTAAATGGTAATGAACCAGATTTTGCAAGAAGTGCATCATAGCTCTTTCCTTTGCCATGTTTGAGTACGTTGATAGCATAATAGAAGACAAGGAATCGGTCGTGGAGTTCATCTTTACCTTTTTGAATAAGTATCTTTTAGGCCTACTCGAAACCATTGCGGCATGATAGTTCATCTTGCAGTATTGATTCAAATATTGAGAATATACCAGTAGCTAATATTGCTCTTTGTAATTGAATCATTTGTAGATTCTTAACAGCAATAGTTGATGCCCCTGTTTGGAGTGTATCTAATATTTGAGAATGTACTTCTTCCAATGCATTCAGTGTGAATGCTGTACTTCTGTATACTAGGTCGTCAAAGTTTTGCATATTTTTAAGTTACTGCTTACGGCTTGTATAAAATGCGAACCAGGCGTAGCCGAAGTGTGACTTTTATACCTTGATGGCGTTTCGTTTTTCTATTTAACACATCCAGAACTTCTTGTTCTTGAAGTCAATTATTGATGGTCCACCCGTACATCCACCGATTTCATCAACATTCACATCTTTTCTGTCACTTGCTATTATCCAGTTCCCAGATTTATGTTGAAGAATAACCCCTTCATCCAGCACTTCACTCTTTTCTGCCGTCAATTTTCCGTCGCCAGTATAAATAACTTTTGCAGAATCTCCTTGAATTACTACAGTCACTTTCTCGCCCATAGATTTTCCCTCCCATTCCGCGAATGCTACATCAAATCTGTATTCTCCGTCTGGCGGTATCGCTAAACTATCTTTCTCAGTTGTTCTGTTCTGATTATAGGTTACTATTTCTGAGCCGTCATTATTTTCAATAATTGCTTTATCCGCTTCAGATGAACACGAAAACAATAATGAGGTCATAAGTATAAATGAAGTCTTTTTCATAGCGCTAAATGTACGCCAACTAGCGTTTATCTGTAAACATACACTTATACCTTCAAATTTGCTGGCTAAACGTAAGCCTTGTTATGTTAAATATACCGAATTGTATATAAAAAGAAAGCACCTTGATCAAGGTGCTTCTTGCTAATTAATTTACTCTTCGGTTTCCTCCAGGTGCACGAGGTATTTGGTTAGTTTGTCCCATTGCAGTTCCTGCACGCCGGCCCATCCGCCTTCGGCAATTAGCGTGTTGATCAACGCACGTTCTCCGGCTTCCTCACCCTGGTTGTTTATGCCTTCGTTCTTGCCAATTTCGTAGCCATAGATGGTGTTACCCTCGCGTGTAACTCTGAACGTGCTGCTAGCTTCTTTAATGAAAAAATGCTCAATTTCTGCCTCGCCCTCTCCAAGTTCTTTAGGCTGCTCGCTGGGGTGTACAATAAACTCTGCCAGTTTTTCCTCTACGCGTATGTCCGTAATCTTTACCCAATTATCCATGGTGGTAGCCGGTAGCACAATTTTTAGATAATAGCCTACCTCGGGCATTTTTGCTGTGGTGCGCTTGCCACGGTTATCATACAGCTGGAATGTGGAGTTGATCCCCGACATGTTTGACCATTCATTTACATCAAAGAGCTTTTGTTTAGAGTGCTCAAACTCCCGGATGGCCGTTTGTTCGTCGGGGTAAGAGTGCTTGTTGCTGTATATTTTATCCTTGGTCTTATCACCCTGCACAACCTTCACCTCCTCCTTTATCTTCTTAAAAATATCCTTTATTGACATGATCTTGCAGCCTTGAAATAAATTGTAGCTAAAATTTATACTTTGATGGAGGTACGCATGGCTATGGCAGATGTTCTCTATATAAAACTACCTAAATGTTGCCGAAGTAAAGCCGCAAACAGGTAAAAGTTATAGCGGAGGCTAGAGTAGTTTTTTGAATAAGTAACTCAAGTTGCGTGATATTATAAACCGGGCAGGTGTAAAAAACACCTCTGCGCCCTTTCTTTGAAGAGGCCCCTACCCCCGGAGGTTAAGCTTGTCCTCCCAGCCACCAAGATCCTTCCAGGATGACAAAAAATAATGAAATGGCCCTGCCCCAGAGGGGAATGACGAACAAAATTCCCCTTCTCTAGACTAGACAAAACGAGCGCTTTGAGCTAGCTAGCTCAGCGTTTTAGGGCTGGGTAACCCCAGTTTTAGATATGTAATATGCTGTATATTAACAATTTGTGGCGGTGTGCCGTTAGAAACAATGCAGAACTATACTTAAAACTATGGAAGAACCTGTTGGAGATCTTTTTTTAGGCCTTGGAATTATCGGCATCATTCTGGGGCTTGTGGTGCTTATACTTTATATCTGGAGCATTGTGTGGGCATATCGGGATGCAGAGAGAAGGGGCAAACCCGGCTGGCTGGTTGCCATTGTGGTGGCCTTCCTGGCCTGGCCGCTGGGCTTGCTGGTATGGCTGCTTGTGCGGCCCGGCGATAGAACCACTTACCACCCATAACGCTGGATTCCGAAAAAGGAGAGGGGATTTACTTTTTATTGATCAGATAGGCGCCCACGATCAGGGCCAGGGCACCCAGGGCACGTGTGAGGGTAATAGGGCTTTCCTTTAATCCAAAGAAGCCAAATTGGTCGTACAGGAGTGCCGTGATCAGCTGGCCCGCCACAACCAGGCTAAGCAGGTTGGCCACGCTCATCCGCTGCACCGAAACAATAACACTGGTAATGAAGAACGCGCCCAGTGCGCCACCCACAAATTTATACCAGGAGGCACCAGCCAGCTGACGAAATTCAGGTAGTTCCTGCTTTGTGAAAAACACCAGCATCGCCAGCACCACTGTACCCACTGTAAAAGAGATCAAAGCGGCCACAAACGGACTTCCGACCACCACCCTGAGTTGCCCGTTAATTGCAGTTTGGGTCGCCACAGCGGCACCCGCGATAATTGGTAAAAGTATGATCCAGTTCAGGTTGGGCTGAGGCATATGCAGGGGCTAATGATTTTTACAAATTTATACTTTACCAGCTAAGTATAAAGTATAAAAACAAAAAAGCAGCGACCAGTAGCCGCTGCCTTTCCCAATGTCTATTCTCTTATTAGTTTCCTGTGCGGTTCAGCTCTTCCAGGTTTATGTTGCGTTTGCGGGCCTCAAACTTGGTGCCTTTGTTAAAGCGGTAACGCAGGTTAAAGCGAATGCTACGGGCACCCTGGTATTGGTTTATGGTGTTCACGTTGCCGTTCAGTTCTGTATCGATCTCCATAATGCGTCCCTTGAAGATATCTGTCGCATTCAAGCCCAGCGTAAGCTTGTCGTTCAGCAGGCTATACTTCAGGCCGGCATCCACCCACCACTGGTCATTCATACTATACAGGCCAAATACAGCAGGACTTTGATAGCCTCCGTTCACTTCCAGCTTCAGGTTTTTTGGCAACACTATGCTATGGTTACTCTGGATAATGCTGGTCAGTTTGTCGTTTACCACCGTGCCGCCTTTGGTCATCACCGTGTACTCCTGGTACATGGTAATGATATTGTTGCTCACCTGCCATTTGTTTGAGATCGTGATTGGGGCAACTATCGTAACATTGACGCTTTTCAGATCATCCACGTTCTGCTGCTGGAAAACAGTGGTGTTATCTTCGGGGTTCTGCTCCGGCATCTCAGCCATAAAGTCTTTGGTGTTGGCATAGCTCAGGATCAGATTGTAACGCTGCTTATAGGTGTTCGTTATCTCAAAGGAATTCACATACTGTGGCCTTAGGTCAGGGTTACCTTTGGCATAGGTATAACGATCTATGTAAAAAACAAAGGGGTTGAGTGCCTGGTAATTAGGGCGGTTTATGCGGCGGCTATACTTGTACCCTACCTGAAAATTATCGCTTACTTTCTGCTGTAGAAAGATGCTTGGAAACAGGTCCAGGTAATTGCGTTCGTTCTCTTTGTTTTTGGTCACGAGTAAGCCTGTAGAGATAGTCTGCTCGGCACGTAAGCCGGCTTGCATGGTAAGGTTTTTACCAATAGGTGCAGAGGCGTTGGCATACGCAGCGAAAATGTTTTCTTCATAGATAAAATGGTTGCTGCGCTTGGGGTCTGTTACGCGTCTGCCATCCTGCAGTTCAAAAAACTGCAACTCGTTATCCGACTTCACATAGCTGGCCTTGGCACCCATTTCCATTTTGGTCTTACCAATGGTCTTGCCAAAATCAACTTTGGCAGAGTAGATGCTGTAAGCCACCGGGTTGTCGCTTTCAAGTTGCTCTCTTTCATCAAAACCACTATTGCCGGCAAACTGCGACAGGTTGTTTATCCAGGCAAAGTTGTTGTTGGAGATGTTCACATAGTCCAGGTCTGCAGATAGGGTAGTGCCCAGCGAGTCCAGCTTGCCGGCATAATGCAGGTTAAACGTGCCGCCTTTGCCAGATTCCTGTGTTCTGTTTCTGGACTGAATATACTGGTTCTGGCTGTGGCGCAGGTAAGAGTCAGAGGAAAAGGTACCGTTGTTCTCGACCATGTTAAGGCGGGCCATCACGCCAATGCTATGGTTCTTGCTCAGTTCATAATCTGTGTTCAGGCGCAGTGCCGGGTACATGCGCTCCGACTGTTCGTAAGCAGTCTGGTCGTAGTTGCTTTTGCTGCCATCTTTATTTAAAAATACTCTTGCCAGTTCCGCATCTCTGTACCACATACGGCGTGTAAAGTCCAGGTTGGCCGAAGTGTTCCACTTTCCTGTTTTATGATGGACCTCACCTCCTGAAGTATACGTGCTCAGGCTGTTGTAATTGTAGCCTGCGTATACACTGCCGCTCATGCCGCTTGTCTGGGCTTTTTTCAGGTTAATATTGATCACACCGGAGGCGCCTTCTGCATCAAACCTGGAAGATGGATTGGTGATCACCTCCAGGTCTTTGATATTCTCGGCAGACATACCCTGCAGCATACTTTGCAGCTCTTTACCAGACAGGAAAGAACGCTTGCCGTTTATCATAACCTGCACGCCTGCTTTGCCGTTCAGCTGTATGTTACCGTCCTGGTCTACCCACACGCCCGGAGACTTTTCCAGCACCTCGTAGGCTGTAGCACCGCTTGCCAGGGCAGTTCCCTCCACGCTTACCACCATTTTATCAGGGTGCATGGTTACGGTTGGGCGTGTAGTCTGTATCTGCACTTCAGCCAGCACTTTTGTATCCGACTTTACCTGGATCTTACCAAAGTCCTTTGTAAAGCCAGGTCCGCTCACCTCAAAGGTCTGTGACTTAAAATCTGTGTAGCCAAGGCCGCTTATCTTTAGCAGGTAACTGCCGGCAGCAGGTGTCTTGATCTGGAAACGGCCATCCATGTCGGCAATGGCGCCGGTTACAACTTTGGCGGTGGCCGCCTCAAGTACAGCCACATTCACAAAGCCCGCCGGCTGCTGTTTCTCATCTGAAACAGCGCCGGTCAAAAATCCTTCGGATTGGGCTAATAAGGTTTGGCTGGCAAGCAGCAATAGCGAGAATAGGAGATAAACTTTTTTCATAGTGTTATTTGGTTCGTGGTAATGTTGATCGATTAACTGATACAAATTTAGTTATAGTACTTTGTAATGCAAGGTACTGTTTGCATATTTAGACGAACTGCTCAATTTTTTCTATTAACATAGGATGATGTTTGCCGAGTTTTGAAATGGCTGCCAGTAAAGTCGACAGTACATAGATGCAGCAAGTATGGAGGAGGTTGCCCGGAGGTCTGGAAAAAAAGGGAATAGGGTAGGTATAAAAAAACAGTGCAGACAACCTGTTGATTATCTGCACTGTTAAGAAGCGTTGCGCAACTATTTTACTTATTCACAACTTCTTTCGTGCTACCGCAGGTCATCATGGCATCGCCAAAGTATGGGTTGCGGATCTCTTTGTTAGTGCTAAGCCAATATGCGCCTTTGTTGTTAAGGGCCATCGGGCAGTGCTGGTAGTATAAAGTGCCTTCGGCCGCATCAAATGCTTTTGCCATTGCAAACACCGACTCGGATAACTGCTCCAGGTTTTCACGCTGTGCAGCTACATCGCCGGCTGCTGCGATTTTCTCTGCGCTGCTAACCACAGTGGCAGTTTTTTCTTCGGCAAAAGACTTCGCATCGCCGGTTAAGTTGGCTACAGGCATAGCTTTCGCCACAGTAAGTACCTCGTTAGCAGCTGCTTTGGTGGCAGCTGCGTCAGATGCCACCAAAGCGTCTTTTAGTTTAATGTATTGGTTTACCAACTGCTGTACCTGTGTTTTTACAGGCTCTGCAACGCTAGCATAGTCTGGCGTTTCTACTACTACAGTACCATCCATGGCGTCATGCTCCATAGAGCTGTGGTCCATTTCATCATGCATTTCTGTTGTTGCCTCAGTGTTTTCTGTTGTGTTCTCAGAGCAAGCCGAGAAAGCGAATGCTGCTACAAAAGCTGCTGCGAATAGCGTCTTTTTCATTTGTTGTTTTTTATAGTTATTGATTTAATTGATCCATTAATACAATAGTGACTGCTGCGCCAAGAATTACAAACCATACCCACTTCAGCCATGCTTTGTTTTTCTTTGGCTCTTCGTTTCCGGTTTTACAGCAGTCTTTCATTTTATACTTTTAAACTTATACTTATAGCTTTTAATGCACATGGCTCTGCACTGGCTCCGGTTTTTTGGCTTTGTCTACCATTACCTGTCCCTGGCGATAGGTTTGGGTAGTTTCGCCGCAGGTTAACATCGCATCGCCAAAGTATGGGTTGCGAATATCCTTCTGCTCGCTCAGCCAGAAAGCACCTTTATCGTTCATGGCCATCGGGCATTTTTGCTTGTATACCACATCTTTGTTTGTGCCGAAAGTCTCCACGGCATCAATCAGGTGATCCGACAGCGGAGAGAAAGCTATACGCTGCTGCTCTATTTTGGTACCCTGCTGTATTGCTTCGGCATGTCGCTTCAGGCCTGGTAAAAGCTGCATCCACTTGGCGTGCGTGCTGCCGTCCAGCAGGCTCATGTCCACTTTGTTGATGGCTAGTATAAGCTTTTCAGCGGCTTTACGGGCAGCAGCGGCATCAGATGCTACCAATGCGTTCTTTAAAGTATAATACTGGTCTACCACTGCTGTAAACTGATTCTGGAACGCCTCAGGCACTTCCATCATTTTATTGGCAGGGGCAGTCATCATGCTATAGTTTCCGCTTAGCTGCGCGGCACCGTCTACGGCAAAAACACCGTTGGTAACCACCTGCTCGCCCTGGCTTAATCCGGACTCTACCAGGTACATATCGCCTACACGCGGGCCTAAGACTACCTCGCGCATCTCAAAAGCCGGCTTTTCACGGTCATCTACTTTTACATAGACCACAGAGCGTTTGCCCGTCCAGAGTACGGCAGTACGTGGCACTGCCAGTGAGCTGCCTTGCGCTTTAGCGGCTTTACCCGATGACTTGATATTCGCATTCACAAACATACCCGGCTTCAGCTGGTTGCCAGGGTTCGTTACTTCGGCGCGTACCTGCACGGCACGGGTGCTGGCATCCAGCACCGGCGTCACAAACTGCACTCTGGCAGTGAACACTTTGCCAGGTATGCCTGGGGCTGTAAAGTTAACTGTTGCACCTTCTTTCAGCCATGTCAGATCCGTTTCGTAGGCATCCAGCACAACCCAAACGGAAGAAAGATTAGCTACCTCAAACATCACGGAGCCCGTGCTAACATAATCGCCCACCGATACCATACGCTCTGTCACTACCCCGGACATATCAGAGTAAATGTCAAAGTTAGTGATGATCTGGTTGGCATTCTGGATACGCTCTATTTGTCTGTTCGACAGGTTCCAGAGTTTAAGTTTTGTTCTGGCGGCTTCGTACAATTCCGGGAAAATATCTCTGGATT
The DNA here is from genome assembly GCF_058216375.1 of Pontibacter sp. GD7. Classification (NCBI taxonomy): domain Bacteria; kingdom Pseudomonadati; phylum Bacteroidota; class Cytophagia; order Cytophagales; family Hymenobacteraceae; genus Pontibacter; species Pontibacter sp. GD7. The sequence goes on from NZ_JBYZMP010000011.1 coordinate 145,177, forward strand.
TGGCCGCTTCCTGCAGCTCGCGCTGTGCCGTGATCAGCTCAGGTGAGTATACTGATGCCAGTCTCTCACCCTTTCGTACTTCCTGGCCAGTAAAGTTTACATACAGCCGCTCAATACGGCCCGGAAACTTGGCTGTGATGGAAGATACTTTTTGCTCGTTTAGGGCTACAGTTCCGGTTAGTAACAACTCATTCTCCGGGTTCATCATTTGCACCGGTGTGGTCTGTATGTTGGCCAAAGCGATTGCCTCCGGTGTCATCTCCAGCACGTAGGGGCTAGGCTCTCCTGTACCGCCTTCGGCAGCCGTTACCGGTATCAGATCCATGCCGCAGATGGGGCACTTGCCTGGCTCGTTCTGGCGGATCTGTGGGTGCATGGAGCAGGTATACTCTACCACGCCAGCTGTTTCGCCTTCGTGGTCGTGCGCTTCCTCAGCGGCTCTGCCCCCGAAGATCAGCCAGCCCAGAAACAGGCCAGCCAAAGCTACCAGAAGGTATGTCGCGTATTTTTTATTTCTTGGGTTCATCTGTTTATCTCGTTTCCTGTCATTTCGAACGCTAGTGAGAAATCTGGAATCTTTTTGAATCGTAGAATGCTCCAGTTTTCTCCCGTTGGTCGAAATGACATTAGCTACTTAACTATCGCTGTTCATCATTCTGTTAATGGCCGATACTGCAATGTGCTGGTTTGTGATGGCCTGCAGTTGCTGTTGCCTGTAACCAAGTATGGCCTGGCGCTGGCGCAGGATCTCCTCAATGCCTGCACCTGCTACGCTGTAGTTGGTAGTCAGTAAGCGGATGGCCTGCTCGTTTAAGGTGATCTGCTCTTCCAATAGCTTTAAATTACTGGTGGCACGCTCATAATCGTAAAGCAGGTTTGAGAGTTCGGTAAACAGCATATTCTTAGCCGCTTCCTTGTTCAGCACCGCAGCCTCCTGCTCAAACTTAGCTTCTTTTTTAGCTGCGTTATACTTCTTGCGGTAGATCGGCAGCGTTACGCTTACCATCGGCATTACCATGTTATCGCCACCCATCTGCATCTGTGTAGATTCATCTGTGCGAGGTTTGAATACCATGTAATTCAGGCCTACTCCAAACATAGGTCTGCCCATCAGCTGCGCCATGCGGTATTGCGCCTCCCGGGCTTTCTCGTCCCATTCATACATTTTCAGCATGGGGTGGTTCTGCAGGATGGAGTCCTGGATTAGGGCCAGGGTAGCTGGCAGGGCAACAGGTTGCAGTGTGTCTGCTATCTGCACTGCCACATCCGGCTGCCGGTTAAGCAGGTTGTTGAAAGCAACGATCAGCGGTTTTTTCGCATCGCGGAGCAACGTTAACCTGTTCTCCATGTCTTTCACCTGCACCCGTATAAGTATAACATCCACCATGCTGCTACCAGATGATGCCATGGCTGCCATTCCGCCACCTGCCATGCCTGCATTGCTGCCAGACCTTGACTGCGTGGAGCTGCCAGTAGTGCCGCTGCCCATACCTCCCATGCCGGAAGATGTATTACCAGCAGAACCACTTCCCATACTTGAAGACGAACCTGAACTACGCTGTGGCGTACTTGGCGCACCACCAACCGGGGCAGATTTATACTTGGCCAGCGCCACACGTTCCAACGCCTGCAGTATCTCCAGTTCACGCTCCAGCAATTGCACTTCTTCATTTACCTGATACAGATTCAGCCAGGTGGTACGTACATCGTGGTACAGGTTGATCTTGGCTTCCATGAAATTCGAGAACTTCATCTGCGCCATGTAGTTTGCCTCGTTTTTAGCAGCACTCAAGCTACCAAACCATGGGAACATCTGCATGATGGAAGCTTCTCCTACCTGGTTGCCCATCACTCTTTCCATGGGTTGCAGAAAGAAACCAAAGTTTGCCTCTGGGTCAGGCAGGGCACCAACCTGTGGCACTTTCTGCAAGGCTGCCTGGTACTCGGCATAGCGGGCTTTCAGCAGCGGGTTGTTCTCGCCGGCAATTACCTGGTACTCCTGCAGGGTTTGCGCCTGCAGGGTAGGAGTAAGTATCAGGAGAAAAAGTATACTTGCTATTAACTGTTTCATTTTTATCTCACTTAATGCTTTTAGCCGGCTTTTCGCCTCGCCGGCTAGGCCATACTTTTCTCCTTGATGAGAAAAGTATGCAAAAGAATCAAGACGCTCCAAACTCGCTGAACGCTCGGACAGTGGAGCGTCATTTGGTGCACCTGGCCTAAGTTTCTGTTGCATAGTCTTCATTATGCTAACTCTTTAACTCGTTTGCTAACCTTAACCTCTTCGCGCCAGCTGTAAAGTACCGGCACAATGAACAGGGTGATCAGGGCTACTACCATCCCGCCAAACGTTGGGATAGCCATCGGAATCATAATGTCGGAGCCGCGGCCAGTGGACGAAAGCACCGGTAGCAGGGCCAGCAGTGTAGTGGCTGTAGTCATCAGACACGGCCTTACGCGGCGCATACCTGCCTCCAAAACTGCTTTTCGTACTTCCTGCTTCGTTTCCGGATGAAACTTCTCAAAGCTCTGCATCAGGTAAGTACCCATCACCACGCCGTCGTCGGTGGCGATACCGAACAGGGCGATAAAGCCGACCCAAACGGCCACACTCAGGTTAAAGGTGCGCATCTGGAATAGGTCCCGCATGTTGGTGTCCAGGAACGAGAAGTTCATGAACCAGTCCTGCCCGTACAGCCACAGCATCATAAAGCCACCGGCAAAAGCCATGGCGATAGACGTGAAGATGAACAGCGTGGTGGTAACAGAGCGGAACTGGAAGTATAAGATCAGGAAGATGATGAGCAAAGAGAGCGGAATCACAATGGACAGTCGCTTCTCGGCACGCACCTGGTTTTCGTAGCTACCGGAGAACTTATAGCTCACACCGGCAGGCACTACCAACTCACCGGATGCAATTTTATCGTTCAGGTAACGCTGCGCATCCTCCACTACCGGTACTTCGGCAAAGCCATCACGTTTATCGAACAGCACATAGCCGGTCAGGAAGGAGTTCTCGCCACGGATCATCATCGGTCCCGGACGGTATTCCAGGTCAGCTATCTCGCCCAAAGGCACCTGCGCGCCACTGGCTGTCGTGATCAGGATTCTGTCTACGGCTTCCGGGTTGTTACGGTACTCACGGGCGTAGCGGGCACGGATGGAGTAGCGCTCGCGGCCTTCTACGGTGGTTGTCAGGGCCATGCCACCCATCGCCACTTCAATGTACTCCTGCACATCGGCCACATTAAGACCATAGCGGGCCATGGCGCGGCGGTCAAGCTCTATCTCCATGTAGGGCTTGCCCAGGGAGCGGTCCGCAAATACGGCTTCCTGCTTCACCGACGGCACTTCTTTCAGGTAACGCTCCAGCTGCAGGCTGAAATCCTCTATCGTTTTCAGATCCGGGCCATATACTTTTATACCCATCGGGGCACGCATACCCGTCTGCAGCATCACCAGTCGTGTTTCGATAGGCTGTAGCTTAGGGGCAGACGTTACACCCGGCACATTGGCCACACGCACAATCTCATTCCAGATATCATCCGGGGTTCTGATATGGTCGCGCCACTGGCGGAAGTATTCGCCGTTATCATCCGGAACCAGGTTACCAGCTTCGTCACGCACAAACTCACCTTCGTCATCTACTTCGAATCTTATCTTATAACCATGCTCGTCGGTTATGTACTCAGATTTATACTGGATGATGTTCTCGTACATCGACATCGGGGCTGGGTCCAGGGCGGTTTCGGCGCGTCCTGCTTTACCTACTACCATTTCTACTTCTGGTATGGCCGTGATGAGCATGTCCAGCTGCTGCACGATGCGCTTGTTGGCCTCCACACCGGAGTGCGGCATAGACGTTGGCATAAGCAGGAAAGCACCTTCATCCAAAGAAGGCATAAACTCTTCGCCCATACCCGGAAACGTATGCACCATTCCACTCCAAACCGATGTGGTGCGGATGTTGGCCCCAACTTTATCAAAACCATTGGCTACCCAGCCGAACAAAGAATTAAAGCCAATCCAGCTCAATAAGCCGATCACCATGATCACCGCAGGTATAGCCAGGAATTTTGCTTTATTGGCAAGGCACCAGCGCAGGATGCGTGGGTAAGCCCCGATGAACAGCGCAAACGTGCCCAGTACCAAACCGATGATGAGCAGGATGAACAGGAAGTTCACAATCAGGCTTACAGAAGCACCCAACGGCATCCAGTTCTCCGCCAGCAACCATGATACAGCCACTACTGCAATGCCCACCATTACAGGCGTATTATACTTGCCATAGCGGCCCGGCTGGTAATATGTAAGCAGATTGTTGGCGGAGATAAGCAGCAGCGTGATACCCGCCAGCGGAAGTATAAATATGGCAACCGCACCCAAACCCAGCAGCACCCAGTTCAGGATCTTAGACCAGGCGATGTTCTTCGACCTCAGGCCAAGTACGGTATGCGCAAAGGCCGGCATGATGAGAATGGTGAAGATTAGGGAAGCCACCAGCGCGAAGGTCTTGGTAAAGGCCAGCGGACCAAACAGTTTGCCCTCTGCCGCCTCCAGCGTAAACACCGGCAAGAAGCTGACAATGGTAGTCGAAACCGCCGTAATAATAGCCGTAGCCACCTCCGTAGTACCCTCATACACCGACTTCAGCAATGACTGCCCCGGTGAGGCCTCGTCAATGTGCCGCAGTACGTTCTCATTCAATATAATACCCAAATCCACCATGGTACCAATCGCAATCGCTATACCCGACAGGGCTACGATGTTGGCATCCACGTTGAAGTACTTCATCATGATAAAGGTCATGAGCACAGCCAGTGGGAGCAGGGCAGAGATGAGCAGCGAAGCGCGCAGGTTGTACACCATCACGATGATCACGATGATGGTGATAAGGATTTGAAGTATGATCGCCTCGTTTAGGGTGCCCAGCGTTTCGTTGATCAGCTGCGTGCGGTCGTAGAACGGTACGATAGTAACTTTGGAAGTGCGTCCGTCGGCCAGTTTTTTAGAAGGCAGACCGGCAGAGATCTCGTCCAGTTTCTCCTTCACGTTATTGATCACGGCCAGCGGATTGTCGCCGTAGCGGGCAATTACCACACCGCCCACAGCCTCGGCACCGCTTTTATCAAGTATACCCAGCATGGAGCGGTCGGCAGGGCCAATGTTAACGCGGGCAATGTCCTGGATGCGAATAGGTACGTTGTTATTTACTTTTACAACAGCCTGCTCGATGTCCTCTATATCCTTTACATAGCCGAGGCCACGCACCAGGTACTCCACCTGGTTTATCTCCACGGTATTGGCGCCTACGTCCTGGTTGCTGTTCTGCAGGGTGTTCATCACCTCCATCATCGAGATGTTGTTCGCCTTCATGGCCACCGGGTCAAGGTCTACCTGGTACTCCTTAATATAACCACCCACAGAAGCCACCTCAGCCACACCCTCGGCACCGGACAGCGCGTAACGCACATAGAAATCCTGGATAGAGCGCAGCTCGTGCAGGTCCCAGCCGCCGGCAGGTTTGCCGTTTTCGTCGCGGCCTTCCAATGTATACCAGTACACTTGTCCCAACGCCGTGGCATCCGGACCAAGTTTTGGCGTTACCTCGTCTGGCAGCAGGTCGGCTGGCAGGGAGTTTAATTTCTCCAGAATTCGGGAGCGGCTCCAGTAGTACTCGGTGTCCTCGTCGAAGATGACGTAGATGCTAGAAAAGCCGAACATAGAAGTAGAACGGATGGTTTTCACACCCGGCATACCCAAAAGGGAAGTCGTAAGCGGATAGGTTATCTGGTCCTCCACGTCCTGCGGAGAGCGGCCCATCCACTCGGTAAAGATGATCTGCTGGTTCTCACCGATGTCCGGGATGGCATCTACAGGAACCGGGTCGCTAGGTAAAAAGTCTACCTTCCAGTTAAAAGGAGCGACTACAATACCCCAGCCAACGATGAGCAGAAGGAGCAGCGTGGTTACAAGTTTCTGCTCCAGGAAAAATTTTATAATGTTGTTTAACATGCTTTATTCGATTGAATATACGGAAGTATGGCTACCAAAGGGCAGCAGCAAACTATACCAGCCTCAAAGGCAGGTAGAAATCGAAAAAAGCAGGTTTATAGCAGGAAAGACTGCACCAGCACCGGAATGTCGCGGGCCAGTGGGGGAGACTCGTACAGCGCGTAGGCTGGTTTAAAGTCGGTTTCAGGGGCAAACCACTGCAGTATAACTGCCTTTACAACAGCTATGAATTTAATGTCCTGCAGCTTTAGGATAGAAATATCTTTGTGCTTGGCAGCAATGTCCAAACGCTCCACGATCACCTGGTGGTCTTCGCAGCAACTTTTGTCGTCAGCCTCTTTTTGTGCGGCATGGCAGGGAGGAAGGACTTCTTTTTCTTTCTCCATCGGGCACTCCGCCTCGGCACCAAAGAAGGTTACATCACGCAACTCACCGCCACAAATATGCATGCCCACGGCCATACCCGTCGAGGAGACGAGCACCAGCAGCGTTAGGGTTAGCAGTATGATCTGGCGGTATAATTTCATGCTTTGGTTTTATACTTGTTGCAAAGGTATAAGGTAAGGCACAAGTATACTTACACAATTAACGAAAACTTTTACATTTTTTCTCCTTCTGTATAAAAAAACTGTTACTGAGTGCTTCATTCATAACGGTTTATACTGATCCTGGCTAGATATTATTAAAATACACACGACCTATACTTGTTGCGTAGCTTCACCAGCAAGTATAATTGCCAGTGCCTTTAAATTGTTGGTGTTTCAGAACGGATTGCGTGCATGCAGAGCCTAAAGCGATAGCGAAGGTTGAGCATGTATTGTGTGGAGCATTCGTATTTCTACCTTTTGTTTTTCTGCATGAAGATCTTTGCGCGGAACTCGACTTCTATTTCAGCAGACTCCATTTCATAACTTTCTTTCTTCAGCTCAACAGTCATTGGAGGCCTCCTATAACCCACCACTAATGCTTACTACTTCAAAATAACCTTTGAGGTCAGAATAACCCAAGTCATTTTGTAGACATACACTCTATCTATCGCCTCAAGAGACTCTGCGTCAAGTTCAGTTACATAAACTTCTTGTACACAGTTACATGAACTCAGGAAAGTAGTGTGTTAGCTATTTTTTTCAATTCTATATAATACTATTGATGCTAACACTACTAGCTAAATATAATAAAATAGACTTTTTATCGGAATCAACAAATAACCGTAACGGGCAAAGTAAATTTACTATTTGCACTCCACCACAATCTTCAGCACTACCTATCTAATCACATCCGCGCCTTTAGCTATGGTGACTTTGGCATCGTGCGGGAGTTAATTTTTAATCCTGTCTTTAGGATATCAGGGAGTATTTTCAGATGCGGATCATTTTCCTCATCCCTACTATATACTACTTTCCCGTCTGGGTCAATTAGATAAACCACTGGTATCGCCTGAGCCCCAAAAGTAGCTACCAAATCAGCGTTACCTTTAATGTGTACTCCCTTCATTCCGTATCGCTCAAGCGTTTTCATAGAAACAGCAAAGTCCTTATCAAGAGAGATATAAAGAACCTCCAGTTTATCTTTGGAGTAGCTATCTTGTACATTTGTTATTACTGGCATTTCTTCAAGGCATGGCTTACACCACGAAGCCCAGAAATTAATCAGGAGGTATTTCCCTTGGAAGTCTTTATTAGTGAATGTTTTTCCCGTAAAATCAATAGCGGAGAACTCTGGAACCTGCTGTCCTTTCTTAATATTTCTACCTCTTAGGCTTTTTGCAACAGAGGTCCCCTCTGCACTTTGCTTCCATTTTGCTGGGAAGACAGTATTAAAAACAGCTGTCAGGCTGTCCACGTTGAGAAGCTTGTTTTGCGCCAGCTCTTTTCTGAACAGCCAAAAAGAATAATAGAGCGCACTGTTCTGCTTAACAAATTCAGCCTTTTTCTCAGACATAAGTGTGCTTTTCTGGAAAAGGATCGCTACCAGTGAGTCGCTGGTACCAAGCTTGTTTTGGTTTGCTGACAAAAAGTTAAAAAAATCATTTTCAACTTCCGAGATATAGGCCTTCATCTTTTCAGCACCCATTCTATCCATGTCATATGCGTTTTTCAAAGTGAAGTTACCGAATGGACTTTCATGTGCTTTGGCTGAAGCAAACACAATTTGAGCTGGCTTGTCTGCTATAAAAAAGGACTTGTAGTGAGGGCGCATAGGATCACTGGCTGGCATATTAAATCCTATCGAAGCAAACTTTGAATAATACGTGTCGGAAATAGTAACCTTGCCACCATTCAACTCAGGCTTTAACGCTATCTCCTCTCTGCCATTGTCATAGAAGATGGTCAAGTTATTCTGATCAACATTTGCAGGAAACTGAACTGTTACGGTGAATTTCTTCTGGGCAAATGCAAAACCGCTGCCTAGCATCTGCAACATGACCAATAGGAGTATAATTCGTTTAGGTTTCATTATGTATATTAATAGATTTATTTAATAAATTTATTTTATGCTCGGTGCTCCCCGTTAGATAAATACAACACATTCTAAAACAGCCAATCCTATTCTCTAACTACAATATTTATGTAACTTAGGAAAATCAAAGAGACTAGTTTTTAACCACTACTTCCATTCTAGGTGCAAACAAGCCACTCTTGTTGACGATCCACTTACTCTGGCTTGTGTTCCGAGTAAAAACTGTTCCCCCGAATATTTTCTTTGCTCCAAAGTATAACCCTGACTGCTCCTTTCTGGCAAAGTTCACCTTCTGTAGTTTCTTTATGTATTCCAATGAAACTACAAAATCCTCATCTACTGCTATATTGTAAGGGATCAGGTTTACACTTGCCTTCCCCTTTACACCGCTAAACTTAAGATAAATCGGCTCTCTGAGAATGTTTTCCTTTGGGAGTCCACCTTCCAAGGCATAAACATTAAGTCTGAAAAAAAGAGTGTCGTAATCGTTTAGAAAGATATCTACTCCGAACTCCTCCAAGTAAGTCATTTTACCATTCACTTTGCACAAAAGTCCTATTTCATTGCCAAGGCTGCTAAACTTAAAGGCTGTCATTCCGACGCCAGCGGGAGTCGCTTCATTTCCTAAAACATCTCTTTTGAGTCTTTTACCTGAGACCCTTACTTCCTGCAGGTTAACTGTCTCGGCTTTGAGCAACAGCTCTCGGTTAGGCTGCGTTTCTGGTAAAAGATCACTTATTAAAAGAAGCTGTTTCTTATAGCCAATGCTGGAGACTACAAGTGAATCATTAATCTTCTCCTTATTTACCAATAGCTCGAAAAATCCGTTTTTATCGCCCACTGTACCCACATCCTGCCCCTTAATACCGATACTTATAAAGGGTATGGGGGTACGAGTTAATGAATCAACAGTCCTGCCTGTAATCATTATTTGATTTGATTGTCCAACAGATAGGATTGGAAGAAAAAGTACACTCAAAAACAGCAATAAAACGTCTTTCATAATTTGGGAATTTGATGTTTAATAAAATATTGCTCTTTATTATCTAATTTTAAAGGAGAGGAAGCGAACTATACTTGGAAATAGGTAGGTTCTCTGAAATTGCTCTATGTGTTGTTGCTAGGAATGCCTGAAGTTGCTAACAGCATCCATTGTAGGGCCTGCAAGCACGGATTTGTAGACTGTAGGTCCAAAATTAACTTCAATAGCAGAGGGAGGTACTTTTACCCGCAACAGGGCTTGCCTGAATTCATAAATTGTAGCCCAAGGTATCACTTCAACAGTTGGTAAAAGTTTGGATATACTTTGCAGATAGATAACAACAGAGTGACTATTGCTGTCGAGGTTGCTAGGGATTACAAGATAATACTCTTGAAATCCAAGCGATTTGAAATGAACAGTGTCACCGATGAGCACAGGCATGGAGAAAAAGCCGCTATTAGAGGTAGTTGTTTTCCTACTTAGACTGGAAGTATAAACAGCTGCACCCTCTATTCCCACTAAGCTATCTCCTGTAGCTACAACACCAGAAACTTGCACCAACCGATGCTGCTCCTGCGCTACAGCCTGCCCTACCGTTACGAGCAGGACTAAACGCATTGCCCATAATAGGTAGTACCCACTAATCTTTCTGCTGCCGCCTTGATTCCTGTAACAAACCCGAAATGCTTTTAACATTCGACAAAACTAACAGGCGTGGGATTATTTAGATGTGCCTTATTTGCTCAGGAAGCCTTGTTTTCGGAAATTGAGACCTTCTTTTGAGGGCTATCAACAGTGTCTACCCTGAACTCCTTCGGTGAGACTCCCGTAATTTCCTTGAACACACGGTTGAAGGTTGCCTTAGAAGAGAAGCCACATTCCTCCGCTACGGCAAACATGGTCAGGTGCCGATATTTCTCATCCATGATACGGGCCTTGAATTCTTCAATACGGTAACTGTTTACAAACCTAGTAAAACTGTCTCCAGTTCGGTTCTTAATGAGTTGAGAAACATACTTAACATTTGTATTCAGCCGTTCTGCCACATCGCTCAACTTTATATCAGCTCTCCTGTACAACTTCTCACTTTGCATCAGGTGGAGCACTTGACCAAAGTATAACTCTTTTTGATCTTCAGTCAGGATATAGGAAGCCTTTCTTACCGCGTGTATCTCATTTGTATGTCGAAAAGAGAAGAAGCTGATACTAAAGATCGCGATGAAATCCATCGCGGTGAATAAACCAATAACCTTGTAAGTATACTGTGTTACATCTTGGCCCCAGGCAAAAGTAAATGCCATTGCAAAGTACAAAGACCAAAAGCTGAAACGGATTGCAAAATATCCCAAAATATACTTCAGCCATTTGTTCTTTATAGGTGCGAAATTTTCTCTGCCTACTGCCTTACGGGCAAGTTTGAGAGCTCGAATAACAAAATAAATAGAGTATAGGCTAGCTATAAAGCTAAGCACAGCAGCTCCCCAAATAAAAGTCTTATTACTGGCAAGTCGAATCAATCGCTCACCTCCAAGGCTCAGGAGCACAAAGTTACCTACCAGTTCCACAACAGCAGGTATAAACCAGAGCCCATAGGCAGGCTTCCATGAAAATTCGTTCTGAGTGATTGAGGCGGTGTAGAAATAAAGAAGAGGTCCAAACCAAAAAAGAAACAGTGACGGGAAACCTAAGAGCCAGTAGTACTTAAAGGCTAGCCCTGAGTTCAAAAAAAAGCTGTGAAGCGAGCCAAAATTAAATGCGAGAATAAATAGCCCAAGTAACACATTTGCATTACGATTGCCTCTATTGTTGCTCAGAAACAGAAGCCCGAGCAATAGCCCCTGCGTAAAAATCAGCAAGTCACTAATGGAAAGTAAATTTAAGCCCACTATGTTTATTATGAATCTTGTAATAGAAAGATGGCTCTAAATTAGCAAATTCAAGAGTAAAATATGATTTATGATGCTCAACTGTATATACTAGAAACTGTTTAGCGTTTTGGTTAATGTTAATAGTTTGATTAAAAAGTATAAACCCGCCATTATTGATGTTTTTCACCAACAATCAAAAGGCAGCCGCTATTATACTTGCTGGTGAAAACACACAGCAAGGGCAGCCAGCTTAGATTTTATTAAACTCTGAACAGATTCCTTATCAATAATGGTGTTTGCTTTCGCCGGAAAGGTCGCGGTTAAGTTGATAGGCTGCGCTTATAAGGGCAAGATGCGTAAAGGCCTGCGGGAAATTGCCTAATTGCTCGCCTTTCAGTCCGATCTGCTCTGAGAAAAGCCCCAGGTGGTTGGCGTAGCCCAGCATTTTCTCGAAGTGAAGCCTCGCTTTCTCTACCTCGCCGCTTTTTGCCAGGCTTTCGATGTACCAGAATGAGCAGAGGCTAAAGGTGCCTTCCTCACTGTCAAAGCCATCAGCTGCACCGTCTTTCTGGAGATAACGGTAAACCAGCGAGTCGGAAACCAGGTGCTCCTCGATCGCTTTTAAGGTAGATTTCCACCGGGGTTCATGGGGACTTAATATGCGCGCCAGTGTCATCAATAATACCGAGGCATCCAGCACCTTAGATCCCTTGTACTGCACAAAAGCCTGCCGGTCCTCGTCCCAGTAGTTCTCAAAAATCTCTTTATAGATCGTATCACGCACTTTCTGCCACTCGCCCAGCGGGGCCGGAAAAGAACGGTCCCGTGCAATAAGTATGGCTCTGTCCAGGGCAACCCAGCACATCATCTTAGAGTACAGGAAATCCTTTTGCTCATGGCGTACCTCCCAAATACCGTGGTCTTTTCGTTGCCAGTTCTCAATTACATAATCCACGAACAGGCAGATGTTTTTCCAGAACTCGTAAGTTATAGGCCCGCCGTGCTTGTTGTAGAGGTAAATGGTATCGATCAGCTCACCGTAAATGTCCAGTTGAAACTGCTTGTATGCGGCATTGCCAATCCGTACCGGGCTTGAGCCAAAGTAACCTTCCAGATGTTTCAGCTCTTTTTCCTCCAGCTTCGTTTCACCATCCACGGCATACATCAGCTGCAGGTCTGAGGCGGTTTTCATATCTTTGCAGCGCTCCATCAGCCAGGCCAGAAATGCTTTGGACTCTTCCGTAAAGCCAAGCCTCAGAAAGGCATACATGGTAAAGGCGGCATCCCTGATCCAGGTATAGCGATAATCCCAGTTGCGGTCGCCGCCCAGGGTTTCGGGCAGGCTGAAAGTGGCGGCGGCAATGGTAGAGCCATGCTGCAGCGAGGTCATCATTTTAAGGGTGATGGCTGAACGGTGCACGATCTCACGCCAGCGGCCCTTATAGGTGCTATGCTCAATCCATTCGCGCCAGAACTCCACTGTGGCCGTAAAAGTAGTTTCGGAGTAATGTTCCAGGTTTTTGCGCTCAAACATACTTTCATCCTGCGGCACCGCCTCTATGGCAAACACAGCCGATTCGCCTTGCATCAAAGACCATCTGCCGTGCACGTCGCCCTTATGGAGCGATACTTTCTGGTTACTCATCAACCGGAACTGATAACCGTCGGAGCCTTTGCTGCGGAAGAAAATATCATCCTTGCCCCGTATTGCCTCGTGTTCGGCACGGGCATAGTCGAAGCGGGGTTTGCAGTCCATGCTAAACTCCATCTGGCCTTTTATAACCTTCAGGATGCGCACCAACGCACAGTTCTGCTCTTTCTTCTTTACAGGCATGAAGTCGATCAGCTCGGCCATACCGCTGTCTGTAAAAAATCTGGTAAGCAGCACACCGGTATCGGGTAGGTACAGCTGTTTGTAATGTGTGCCTTTGTGTGTTGGGGCTATGCTCCAGTAACCGCCCTTTTCCTTGTCGAGTAAGGCCGCAAATATGGTAGGAGAGTCGAAGCGGGTAAAAGGCAGGTAGTCCAGTGAGCCTGTTTTGGATACCAGCCCAACGGTATGCAGGTTCCCTATTAACCCATAGTCCTCAATTGGCTGATATTCTCGTTTCATGTACAGGTGCCTGTTTGCTGTACTTTACAAAACGGCCGGCAGCATTTATTGTTTATAACAAGACAGCCCCTGAACATATTAAAGTATAAAGTTGTGCGGTTGTTTATACTTCTTCCAGGGCTTTTGTTACCGGTGTTTTTGTCTGCAGATGATCGAGTATAAGGTTAAAGATGTCGGTGGCCTGCAGCTCGGCAGGCAATTCCTGCTTATACTTTGTCAGGAGCACGGGCCATTCGTTTTTATCAGCAGGCAAATGCCCGTGAGACCCTTTAATCAGCGTAGCATCCAGGGGTATAATGTCCATGACAGTTCTGAAGCCAAGTTTCTTTTTCAGCAGTTTGCCTGCTACCAGCGGCAACGGGAATTTAATTTTCGGATCAATGAACATCTCTACCGGGTCGTAACCAGGTTTTTTGTGGATGTCCACCATGCGGGCATAGTCAGGGGCTTTGCTGTCGTCGAGCCAGAAGTAGTAAGTGAACCAGGCGTTTGGCTTTGCTACCACCACTAACTCTCCGCAACGTTCATGGGCCAGGTTATACTTGTTTCGTTCGTCGCCAGCCAGTACTTCGGCCACACCGTCCTGCTGCTGTAACAGCGCCTTTAACTCCGCTATTTTAGATTGGTCTTTCATGTACACATGGGCCACCTGATGATCTGCCACGGCAAAGGCCTTGCTCATGGCGGTGTCCAGAAGTTCGGTGCCTCGTTCTGTACGTACTTGTATATACCCGTTTTGCCTCAGCACGCGGTTCAGGTGTACAGGTTGGTTCACATCCGAAATTCCATACTCCGACAGCACCATGACATGTGCGCCTTTCGCCTCATAAAATTCGATCAAATCACCGACCACAGCGTCTATTTCCTGCAGGTCTTTGGCAATGCGCGGGTTGGAGGGGCCCAGGCGTTGCAGGTTGTAATCGAGGTGGGGCAGGTAAATAAGCGTAAGTGTGGGGTTGTACAGGTTATCGGTTATTTTAGAGGCATCGGCAATCCATTTGCTCGATTTTATACTTGTTTTCGGCCCCCAGTAGTTGAAGAGCGGGAAAGTGCCCAGTTCTGCCTGTAGCTTATCCCGCAGGCTGGCAGGTTGGGTGTAGCAGTCGGGTAACTTACGGCCATCAGCCAGGTACTGCGGACGCGGGGTTAAAGTATAGTCGGCAGAGGTGTTCATGTTGTACCACCAGCCCATGTTGGCAACCGTAAAATTTGTATCAGCCGCTTTGGCAACCTCCCATACTTTAGGGGCCTGCACTAGCTTGTTCGATTGTCGCCACAGCTTTACCTCATCCTCGTCACGGAAGTACCAGCCGTTGGCGACAATGCCGTGCGCTTCGGGCCATTTGCCGGTAAGGTAAGTAGACTGCGCTGTACAGGTAACAGCAGGTACAGCGGGTTTTATACTTGCCAAGCGTGCCTGCTCCGACCATTTGGCCAGAAAAGGTGTGTGCTCACCGATGAGTGATTTCGTGAGGCCAACTATGTTCAGAACTACTGTCTTCTGCATGTGTGGTGTCTTTTATGTGCTCCAGAACCCAACGCATTTCACGCTCAATGGACTCTGGCAGGTCTTTTTTAATTTCTGCGGGAAGTACCTCCCAGGTATAGGTTTCCACTTCCAGGTGGCGGGTTACGGGTTCCTGCTTTTGTAGCCGGATCACTTCAACCACATCTTCCTGCGTGGATTGTAAGCTACTATAGGACTTCGTGAACAGCGGCACATGAAAGTGCGTGCGCCACTCCACGGCATTGGGTTTACGGATATGCTGCAAGGCAAAAGTAAGATCCGGGTAATGCGTAATTTCCCCGTCGTTGCTGCGCTCTACCACCTGGTGCAGGTACGTCGATTCTGCCAGTGATGCCAGCGTCTCGCATATCTCGCCACGAGTCTCCACATCTTCCGGAAGGCTCGTTTTAAGGGCTGCGCTTAGCTGTATTTTCCCGATTTTAATGCTGGCTGCCTTTAGCCTGGCAAATGCCTCTGCAGGTTTTTCGTAGGCCAGTGCAAAATGGCAAACATCATAACAAAGCTGCAGGTGCGTGTAAACAGCTTCTTTGGCTTGTTCCTCGGTAAGCCCTCTTTTTTTATGCAGTACCCGGATGGCGGCAGGGATTAACCACTCCTGGTAATACCCGATCACTTCCTCTGTATTCTCCAGAAAACCATCCGGCTCCGGTTCCAGATCTAAATGAATGAGTTTACCGGTTTTCTCCCTGATATCCAGCAATGCCTCTGCTACCTGCAAAAGGTGTTTCGTGCTCGAAGTATAAATCCATTCTATCTTGCTATCGTCTTCCTGCATAAACCAGGGTTTGTAAGATAAAGGGGAGGTAGAGATGCCTCCTTCTATACCATCGGGCAATAATTCGGCAAGTATGGTTGCCAGCCGAACAGTGTACTTTACCCTTTCCTCTGTGGTCCAGTCGGGGTGGTGTACCTTGTCTTTCACCTCCTGGTGGTGGAATCCACCGTAAGGGAAGCCGTTCATGGTAAACACATACAAATTTTCCTGTGCAAGCCAGCTTTTAAATTCCTCCAACACATTTCCTTCCAGTAAGTCGCGGCTGGCCTGGTCAGACAATCGCAACCCTATACCGAAGGGCCTGCCCGGACTTAGTTTTTGCCTGAGTGGGGGCAGGTATTGCTTCAACGAGTCGAATACTTCCTCCCAGGTTTCGCCGGGGTGGATGTTGGTGCAATAAGTAAGGTGGGAGCCATGGTCTAACTGCATAGTAAGTTTGTTTTAGTGGTGGTATATCAGGCCTGTTGTGCCAGCTGCCGGGGCTGGTGCCTCACCCGTAACTGATGTATCGCTTTCAGGATCAGGGCCTCGTCCATGTGGTGCACCTCTACGCCTTTTCCGATGCCTTCCAGCAGCATGATGGTAAGTTGTCCACCCAGGTGCTCCCGGAATTCCTGCAATCCCGCAATTACAGCGGGTTTGTCCTGGCCATCCTGTTGGTGCAGCAACTCTGGCGCATACAAATCGAATCCCAGCCGCTGAAGCAAGTGTAACACGTCGTTGCAGTCCTCCAGGTTTAGCATCCCGATCAAGTGAGAATAAATTACATCCAGGGCAATGCCAATGGTAACAGCCTCGCCGTGGCGCAGGGTATAGTTACTGATTTGCTCGAGTTTATGTGCCGCCCAGTGGCCAAAATCCAGCGGACGCGAGGAACCGGTTTCGAAAGGGTCTGCGCCGCCAATGTGCTGTACGTGCAGCTCGGCGCAGCGGTGAATGAGGTGCTGCATGGCTTGCATGTCGCGGCCTGCTAGCCTGTCGGCATCGTGTTTTATACTTCGGTAAAAAGCGGCATCCTTAATCAGGGCAACTTTTATAGCTTCCGAAATGCCTCCGCGCCAGTCACGGTCGTCGAGGGTGTGCAGAAACTCGCTGTCGTTGATAACGGCCAGAGGCGGGGCAAAAGTGCCGATGAAGTTTTTCTTGCCAAAGGCATTTATGCTGTTCTTCACGCCCACACCGGAGTCGTTTTGCGACAGCACGGTAGTAGGAACACGGATATGCCGGATGCCCCTGTGCGCTATGGTGGCAGCAAAACCGGCCAGGTCCAGCACGGCGCCACCACCGACGGCGATTAAATAGGAATGGCGGCAGATGCCGTGCTCGTTCACTGCCTGTAAAATCTGCTGCAGGTAAGCCGGGCTGTTCTTGGATTCTTCGCCGCCTGCAATCAGCAAGGGTTCTGCAACCAGCTTAACATGTTGCTTATACTTTGAGGCGTAATCCTTTATGTGCTGCAGCAATTCCGGGTGCGCACCGGCCACGCCACTGTCTATCACAAACAATAGCTTAGGCTGGGCACTGGAAGTGTGGTTTTCTGTTATTATGTCTGCCAGCAGGGTGTTGTCTGCCGCAAACAGGCTTTGTGTAAAGTATACCCCATACCTGAAACTGACTTTAAATTCTTGTTCTATTGTGTTGTGCATCCGGGGTTTGTTTTTGATCAGGGTAAGCAAGAGTAAATTATAATTGAATGTAAGCGGTGATCTTGCGGAAAATAAAGCAAGATGCTTTAAAAAGGTACTTCATTTATGTTACGCTAAAATTTCGGGCAATGTAAACGGAAACAGGTAAAAGCAAGAGCACCAGCAGGCCGTATTGCCACCCGGCAAAACCGGCAGCTATACTGGCATTCATCACGATCAGGGCAAGTATGCCGGCCTTAACGGCTTTCATGATCAGGAGGGGCTCTTTGGCAGGCATGGCCCGCACCAGTGGAGGAAATATTAAGTATGCAAAGAGTAACAGGAACGGAATACTATAGATCAGGTTAAATTGTGGAAGAAAGCTCAGGCAAAGTATGCCCAGGAAAACCAGGAGGTACATCAGCAAAGCGCCTTGTAAAGCGGAGGTGTTTCCACCATGAACTTCGCCACGGCTGATCATGGTAATGGCGGCAATGTAAATGATCGGGATGAGGGCAATAAACCAAAGGCTTTCAACCATAGCAGGTATAGCGCTTACGCCCAGTAAGAGGTTACCCCCACGGCAGGCCCCCATGTTCAGGGGACCAAACACATTGTGGTGTTTCCCTTTCCAGTCGTAAAGCAAGGCCAGCAGGGCAACTGTGAGAGCAATGGCTGCACTAATTAAGGATACCTGCCAGGCAGCGAGAATACCACCAGCCAGAAGTATGGCCCCCAGCGTGCTGGCGCCGCCTATACTTGCCTGGCCGCTGGGGATTGGGCGCTTAGGGCGCTCTACCCGGTCCAGGTCGGCATCGAAAACATCGTTAAACACCACGCCACCGCCGTACAGGCCAATGGTTGCCAGCACCAGCCAGCCAAGCGGCTGCAGGTGGTCAGGTATAAACCCGTTGTCCAGTAAGGTTATGGAGTACAAAGCGCCGGATGCGGCAAACCCCATCATAATATCGGCAATGGCCGTTACGATGTTTGCCGGACGCATCAGCCTCAGGTATGCTCCTGCTACGCTCATAGTTTAACGTACAATGTTGGACTCAAGCACATCCCCTGACTTTATCTCGCCTACAACCGGTGTCTGGCCGCCGCGAAGTATAGAATTGTCAGAGAATTTTTCACGCTGGTCTACTGTATTTGGGGTCAGCCAGTCCGATTCGTGCATCTGGCCGCTCTTGCCAAAAGAGTCCAGGGCATTCTGGTAGCATACTTTGCGCACGTCCTCCAGGCTTATTCCTTTCTCCAGCATCAGGGAGGCGGTTTTAGGTACAGACAACGGATCAGAAACTCCCCAGTCGGCAGAGCTGTTTACGATAATGCGCTCAGAGCCATATTTTTTCACAACCTCCACCATACGCTCATTACCCATTTTTGAATTAGGATAGATGGTAAAGGCGGCCCAGAACCCGCGGTCCAGGACATCACGCACAGTTTCCTCGTTGTTGTGGTCTATGATCACCATGTCCGGGGCAATGCCGTGCTCCAGGCATACTTCCATACTTTTAATGGTGCCGGCTTTTTTATCACGGTGCGGTGTGTGTACTTGTACAGGTAGGCCTACTTCTTTTGCCAGGTCTAGCTGTGCCCTGAAGAATTTGTCCTCAGCCGCCGTCTGATCGTCGTAGCCAATTTCGCCTACGCCCACTACACCCTCTTTGCAAACAAACAGCGGCAGCAGTTCCATTACCTGCTCGGCTAGTGCCTCATTGTTCGCCTCTTTGGAGTTAAGTCCGATGGTGCAGTAGTGCTTGATGCCGAACTGGCTGGCCCTGAAACGTTCCCAGCCAACAAGGCTGCTGAAATAGTCTTTAAACGATCCCACTTCTGTGCGTGGTTGCCCCAGCCAGAAAGCAGGTTCTATAATGGCCACAATGCCTGCCTGCCGCATGCGTTGGTAGTCGTCGGTGGTACGGGAGGTCATGTGGATGTGCGGATCGATCAGCATGAGGTTTTGGGTATTCATAAGGGTTGTGTGTAAAGGTTAGAAATCGGGTATTGTTGGTTAGTTTAGTTCATGGATAAAAGCTTGCTTCCGATCAGGTCCCAGGTTACCTCGCCGCTGCTGACGCGCTCTTTCAAAGCCGCGTGCTTGTTAAGAAGCTCTTTGGCGGGGGCGTAGTCGCTTTGGTGGCAGGCCAGCGCCGCCGCAGTCTGTTCAAGCTCATTGGGTTGCGAGAAAAGCTTTTGTATGTCCCGGATCAGGTTCTCATCGAGGCAGGGCCCAACAGAGCGCCATAGCTCCGGTGACACAGGGCGTCCTGCAGCCCAGCGTTCATGTGCATAATCCGATAGCATCCGTGCCAGTTTGGGGTTCACGCGTTTCTCGATGCCATAGATGCGGTAAATGGGTTTGTCTACGAACAGGGTTTTGAGCACAAGCTGGTTCCAGGCATCTTCTTCCAGGTAATCGGCAGGGTAGGGGTTGTTCAGAGCCACAGCCTCAAACACATCTCCCATATTTGTGCGTACGCCCTCCGCTGCCCTTTTCCGGAACTTTTCAGGATATGGTAACAGTGGCAGGGCGGCATACAGGGCCACCAGTTCTCCCATGTCGGCTGTATTAAAAAGCTTTTCTATAGTTGCAAAGTATGTTTCCGGGTCCTGGTAAGAGATGGAAAGTATAAGTAATGTGCGGACTGTCTGGGCCGTAGTCCAGGCGCTGGGGTTAAAGCCTTCCCGGATGCTATTGGCTTGTTGTAGGTCCTGAGCTGTGAGGTGTAACTTTTCTTTGCCTGCAAAACGGGGTGCGGCGCTAAAAGCAAGGTATAACTCTTTAGCCTGAACAGTATCCGTGCGAAGGAGTGTGAGTTTTTGATCGATCCAGTCCAGTGCCTGGGGTGTGGCTGTCTTACTGATCAGGTCTAGGAGAAAAGCACATGCTTCAATAACATCTGTTTGGAAGTTATCTGGTTTTGTAACAGTTCCACTCATTCGGTCCGGGTTTTTTTAAAAATATAATGTGGCAATAACTATGGCGAGCTATGCAACAGTAACAAGCCGATAGTTAATGCCGGCAAGGCAGCTTGTTCTGACAGGTTGCAAGGTATTGCGGTATGTTATGGCCAAAAGTTGAATAATTCAGCTATGCTAATATTACTCGTAAACTTTTACGGTTCCTTAAGTATAAAGTTGTTTAACAATTGTACTGTTTTATTGAATTTTATTTCTAATAGACTCTATTTAGTTTCTGCAAAAAGTAGATTTGAAACTGGTTTATTGGTTACAACAGACTGATACCCGGAACATTAATATTAATTATGACCCTGAGGAATCAGGGTTTAAACACACTTCTGTATGGTTTTTAGTCTCAAAATTACTTTCACCCGGAAAAAACAGCCGTTAACTCAAAAATGGATTTGTATAGAGTTTTTTTTCAATATAAAATTGAACTATACAAGCTATCAATACGTGTAAAAGGTAGTTTTTATAACATATGAAAGATTTAGATAGATTAAAAAAAGGATTAGGCGGAAGCAATGTATTGCTTTACAAAAATGATGACCAAGGATTAAAATGCTCTTTTGTAAAAGAAGGCCTGGTTGTTGACTCTTTTGTAATAGAAGATGATGTTTTGGCAAATGCCCTTGCTGAGAAAGGTACAAATGGCATCGTTGAGGGAAGTAATTTTCAGATGCTTCGAAATAATTATGACTGGTTTTCTCTAAGTGTAAAAACGAAAAAGCTGTATAAAGAGCTTAAATAGTAGCTATTCAATTAAACATGTGTACCGCTCCATTATCCCGCAAAGGTGGAGCGGATTTTTTATGATTATTGTCAAGTCCCTTTATGCAACATCCTGCGTATTGCCTTTCTGTTAAAATTCCATTTTAGTTTAAAATGCCGCTCGTTTGTATCAGTTTTAGCATAAACGGCGTAGCCTTTTAAGATGCAGTATTTCATAACGCTGCATTCGGTCTGAAGCTTACATGTATACTTATCAAGGCCACTATACCTAAAAAGTTGATTTTATAAAATTACGAATATGACGCAGTATAACCGGTGGTCACACCCACACGATATTGACAAGCGATATACCAAGAAAGTGGCCTATTTTAGTATGGAGTTTGCCATACATCAGGCCCTTAAAACATACTCTGGGGGGCTTGGCTTCCTGGCAGGCTCGCACATGCGCAGCGCTTTTGACCTTCGCCAGGACATGATTGGCATTGGCATGCTCTGGAAGTATGGCTACTACGACCAGGAGCGCAGCGAGGACCAGACCATGCGGGTGCTTTTCCAGAAGAAGTTTTACAATTTTCTGGAGTACAGCGGTATAACCGTGGAAGTGGAAGTGAATGACCATCCGGTGCTGGTTAGGGCCATGGTACTAAAGCCAGAGATATTCGGTACTGTGCCAATGTATTTTCTAACCACGGAGGTGCCTGAGAATGATTACCTTGCCCAAACCATTACCCAGCGCCTTTACGACCCTGAACCCATGGCCCGAATTGCCCAGAGTATTGTGTTGGGTATTGGAGGCGCCAAGGTAGTGGAAGAGCTGGGCGGAGCCGATATTTACCACATGAATGAAGGGCACGCACTGCCAATGGCCTTTTATCTATATAATAAGTATCAGGCCGTGGACGAGGTGCGCAAGCGCATGGTGTTTACTACCCATACCCCCGAGAAAGCCGGCAACGAGGAACACGACATACATTTGCTCGATCAGATGGGCTTTTTCAATGGCTTGCCCTTGGAGGAGGCCCGCCGGATCACGGGAATGCATGCCCTGATGTTCAACCACACGCTGGCTGCACTGCGGCTTTCAAAAGTATCGAACGGGGTGTCGCAGTTGCATGGCGAAGTGGCCCGCACCATGTGGTACGACAACGAGGGCGTGTGCGAGATAAAAGCCATTACCAATGCCCAGAACGTGCCCTACTGGATGGACCAGACCATGCAGGAGGCCCTGGAACAAAATGACGATGCCAAGCTGAAACGCCGCAAAGCCGAAATGAAAAAGCAGCTTTTTGATGTAGTAGCCAACCAGTCGGGTAAACTCTTCAGGCAGGATGTACTGACTATTGTGTGGGCTCGCCGCTTTGCTGCTTACAAGCGTGCCGACCTCCTGCTGCGCGACCCGGAGCGCTTCTTCAGGCTGATCACAAATCCGGATTACCCGGTGCAGGTGATCTGGGCTGGCAAACCATACCCATTCGACCACGGCGCGGTGCAGGTATTTAACAAACTCGTGAAGATGTCTTACAAGCGTGACAATGTTGCTGTACTTACCGGTTACGAACTCCAATTGTCTCGACTGCTGAAGCAAGGCTCTGATGTGTGGCTTAACACGCCTCGCCGCCCAAGGGAAGCATCCGGTACCAGCGGCATGACGGCTGCCATGAACGGCTCTGTAAACTTTTCGGTGCAGGATGGTTGGATTCCGGAGTTCTCACGCCACGGCGAAAACAGCTTTATACTTCCCATAGTAGATACAACCTTGCCAGACCATGTGCAGGACGACATTGATTACGAGAACATGATGCGCATACTGGAGCAGGAGATAATACCCACCTATTATAACAACCCGGACCGCTGGCTGGAAATTGTTAAGCAAAGTATGCGCGATGTGGTGCCAGCCTTCAGTGCAGACAGAATGGCGCATGAGTATTACGAGAAGATGTATAATTACTGAGAGTAAACCATATACATCTGTTACATAATTGTGTAAAAAAAACAGGCCGCTCAGGTTATATTTGAGCGGCCTGTTTTTTTATGATGGATCCTTGTGGTAGTAAAATTAGGGGTGGATTATTCTATTTTTTTGTCATCCTGGAAGGATCTTGGTGGCTGGGAGGCCGAGCTTAACCTCTGGGGGTTAAGGCCAAAGCCCTCAATTTAAGGCAAATGCTCTTTCGGACATCCTTGTCCGGATCAGCTTTACAAATTTCTTAAGTTGACGGCTTTGGGGCTTAGGGGTGGGTTTACGTTAACCTCAAACTTACACCTTCTCCGGCACACGCTTCAGCGTTTCCAGCAGAAAGTCCCAGTACTTCTTCACAGAACTTATCTGCACTTTCTCGTCAGGGGAGTGGGCGCCGGTGATGTTAGGGCCGAAAGAGATCATCTCCATGTTCGGGTAGTTGGCACCCAAAATGCCGCACTCTAATCCTGCGTGGCAGGCATTTACGTGGGGCTCTTCGTTAAACCTGGAGCGGTACAGGTCACTCATTAACTTTACGATAGTAGCATCTGGTTTTGGCATCCAGCCAGGGTAAGAGCCACTGAACTTTACATCGGCACCAGCCAGTTCCAGGGCAGATTTAATTGCACGGGCAAGGTCCATTTTCTCAGAATCCACGGAGCTGCGGGTAAGGCACATCACGGTTAACTCACCGTCTTTTACAAGAACGCGCGCCATGTTGTTGGATGTCTGCACCAGGTTTTCGATGTCCGGGCTCATGCGGTAAATGCCGTTAGGACAGGCGTAAAGCGCACGTACAAATTTGTTTGTGAACTCAACCGTTGCAATCTGAGCGGGTGTATCTATACTTTCAAGTATAACCTGCAGGTTAGGATCAGTTGTATTGTGTTCGCTCTTAAGTATGGCTTTCTGCTCTTCCACAAACTTCTTAAAATCAGCTTCCTTATCGGTAGGTACCGCCAGTTCTGCAAAGCTTTCGCGCGGGATGGCATTGCGCAGTCCGCCGCCGTCTATCGTGGCCACACGTACTTCAAACTGCTCTACTGCCTGCGCCAGTACACGGTTCATCAGTTTGTTGGCGTTGCCGCGGCCACGATGGATATCCATGCCGGAGTGGCCACCAGTCAAGCCTTTTATACTTAGCTTATAGCCTTTCGCACCAGCAGAAGTCTGTTCCTGGCTATACTTTCCGGTAGCGGTGATATCCACGCCCCCGGCACAGCCAATGGTCAGTTCACGGTCATCCTCGGTGTCCAGGTTCAGCATAATGCTGGCATCCATCAAACCGCCTTTCAAGCCCATGGCACCCGTCATGCCGGTTTCCTCGTCAATGGTAAACAGCGCCTCAATAGGAGGGTGTGCAATGTCTGTTGAGGCTAGCAGCGTCATGATGGAAGCCACGCCCATGCCGTTGTCAGCGCCAAGTGTTGTGCCTTTTGCTCTCACCCAGTCACCATCCACGTACATGTCGATGCCTTGTGTATCGAAGTCAAAATCGGTGTCGGCGTTTTTCTGGTGCACCATGTCCAGGTGGCTTTGGATGGCAACTGTCTGGCGGTTCTCCATACCTTTGCTGGCCGGCTTCTTGATGATCACGTTGCCAACTTCATCCACATAGGTCTCGAGGCCAAGGCCCTCGCCAAAGGCTTTTATAAATTGAATAACGCGTTCCTCTTTTTTAGATGGGCGCGGTACGGCATTCAGGTCCGCAAAATTGTTCCAGAGCGCTTTCGGCTCAAGGTTTCTTACTTCAGTACTCATAGTTTATAGGGTTACAGCGCATCATTACAACCAGATGCGGCTAAATATTTATCAAACCGGATAAAGATAAGAAGAATAGCGGAATTTGAGGCTCAGGATGTTGGGCAGGCTTAACTTAATACCTTGTGGGTAACCTATACTTTTGCCTCAACTTTGCTTACTTTGGATGAGATTTGAGCGCGCAGGTTCACGAAAAACTTCAGGGTAAACTGGAAGATAGGACTGAAGAGCAAAGTATAAAAGAAGGTTACCAGACCTACAGGCCCACCCATCAGCCAGCCAATCACCAGCACCACCGACTCCACCACAATGCGGGCCTTGCTCACGGAAAGCTTGGTTCTGTCGGAAATGGAGAGCATAAAGCCATCCCGCGGACCTGCCCCGACGCCACCCGCCACGTACAAGCCCCCGGCAGTGCCACCTATAAGTATGGCAACAAGCAGGTATGCATAGTCCAGCCAGGTGCCGGTTTGGTCGGGCAGAATGTCCAGCCACAGGAAAAAATCCATAAAAGGGCCGATGAGCATGGCGTTCAGGAAAGTGCCGATGTTGATATACTTCCGGTTCACAAACCACGAAACACCCACCAGGAACAAACCAGTCATCACGCTCCAGGTACCGATGGTATAGCCAAACTTCTGCTCGAAGGCCACATTCAGTACCTCCCAGGGGTGCAGGCCAAGGTACTTTACTTTAACAGCCAGCGCATTGCCTAAGCCAAACAGCAGCAGGCCCATAAAGAAGAAAGTATAACGGATGATCCAGTCGCGCATTATAATAAGCTCTGAGCACAGGGCTCACACTAAATAGTTCAAGTTTTGATTTACACACTCTGCGCCCCTCTCAAGAGCAGGGCCGTTTCATTCTAAATATTTCCCCCTTGGCTTTTAATAGAGCAAGGTATCAATTCTCCCCTTGAGGGGAGTTAGAGGGGTGTTAGCTTTTTACGAAAGGCCCTTCCAACTGGCTTTACACCCCTGCGGTCCCTTCAAGGGGACAATTATTCTTAGAATGAAACGACCCTGCTCTTGAGAGGGGCGCAGGGGTGTGTTTACACCTGCCTGTTATCATGTATCGCACATGTGTTAAATAAAAACACCTGCTCGCAGGCAGGCGCAAGATTACAAAATTAAAGCAGAAAGGCAGGAGAAATGTTTAAAAGAATGCAAGTATAAAAAAGAACGTCTTCTACGGGTTGCAGCAAGACGTTCTTATTTGCCAAATGTGATCACGCTGTAAAGCTCTGGCTCCAGGAAAGGGCCTCCAGGGTAGCTACCTGTATAGTCAAAGTTTATCCAAAGGTCGCCACCGGTCTCGTGGAAGTGGATCTTTCCCCCGTTTACCTCGTCCGGGAACAGGGTCCTGATGGCGTAACTCACCTGGTCAAGATCATCCATGGTGCCCACCTTAACCTCGGTGTACATGTGGCTAGGCGAGATGACAATGCGTGCCTCGCCGCCAATAGCCATGATAGACGAAGCCATAAGTATAGCATAGTCATCGCAGTCGCCGGCCAGCAGGCCCATACTTTCGGTTGGGGGTGAGTAATAGTCCATGCCCAGTGGGTCGTTCACATACTTCCAGTTTAACCGGATGTGCTTGAAAAGGGAAAAATAGCGGGTTGCCTTGCCAAACTTACGGTAATACTCATCATGAAAATAGCGGGTTGAGTTCTCCACGGCAAAGGCACGCACTTTGGGGTGTGTGGGCTGCATGGCCCGCTTCACGCGCTGGTCCTGGAAATAGGTGCCGCGAACTGGTTTAAAGTATGAAACCTTATGCGGATTGCTGGTCATGTTTACCAGCATGGCGTTGTAATCGGCATAAATGCCATCGAGTGTCTGGTCTTTAAAGGTTTTGTTAAAGGCCATCACGCTCAGCATACCGATAAACATAAGCACCAGCAGTTTGCGGCTTATCTTAGTAACGACAACAGAAATAGCGGCTGCGAACATCAGGCACAGTAAAAAGTGCAGTTCGTAGTCCATGGAGTTGTAGGGCGGTATGTAAAAGCTGAATAAAACAGCCATCGGAAATACAATAATGATCTGTATGAACCGGATAGCAAAGTTCAGCAACTCAGTTGGTCGGAAATATCGCGTCATAGGATCTCAGGGTTTGAGGGTTCTGGCGCCGGGTAATCTAATGCCGGCTATAAAGAGTGTGCCGGCAGAAACGCTCTGTATTTTTGTAACGCAAAAGGTAGGCCTTTTGACTCCATTAATTTACATTTTTTTTAAAATTTTTTCAGATTTTTTCTAACCTGATATTTATCAGGTATATTTATACTATGGCCCTATGCCTTAAGCAGCGCATCTACTACCTGAACTATGAATTTAAAAGACCAACCTACATTTATCCCCAGCTTTTCGAAGCTGGTGGAAGGACAACGGGCTGCCCCCGTGCCCGCCGATACCTCACACATTTACCACTCATTCTTTAAATCATACTTTGGCGAGACAATAAACCAGCATGGCTATGCCCTGAAGTATGTGGTATCGGGCAGGGAGCGGTATGAGGTAAACGGACGCCGGCACACTGTAACCGATGGCAAGTTACTGGTAGTAGGGCATGGCAGTACGTGCAAGGTAGAGGTAAACGAAAGTACTACCGTAGAGGGGCTTTGCCTGTACCTGAACTCCGGCATGGTAACAAAGGTGTGGAGGACTTTGCAGCAACCAACCAATAAGCTGCTCGAAATGCCGGAACTGTGTAAGAGCACACCTGAAGTATTTGAGCATGTTTTTGAAGCCGACACACATACCCTGAAACCCAAGCTCGATAACCTCAGGCTTTTGCTGCACGAGGGTACTTTTGGTGACTGCGCCCAGCCGGAGGAGTTTTTCATGAGCCTGGCAGAAGACCTATGCCGCCTGCAACTGAGAACGCAGCAGCTTGTGCACCAGATACCCGCCAGCAAAAAAGTAACCCGCGAGGAACTGACACGCCGCCTGTTACTTGCCCGCGATTACCTGCACGATAACCTAACTGAACCCCTAAACCTGAGGCAGTTGGCAGAAGTGGCCAGTTTGTCTGAGTTTCATTTCCTGAGGCAGTTTAAGGCAGCCTTTGGCACAACGCCTTACCAGTACCTGTTATACTTGCGGATGCAGCTGGCTGTACATTTATTGAAAACCGGAGGCATGACAGTGGGAGAGGTAGCCCAGGCATGTGGTTTCCGGGAGGCGCAGGCGTTTAGCAAACTGTTCAGGAAAATGCTGGGCAAAGCACCGTCTGCGTACCTGAAGGATTGCGAGAACTTAGCAATTTAATACCTGCTGTAAAAGCCTGCCCCTACGTACCTTTAAGTATAATTTTCCAGTAGCTGACATGAAGAAGACTCCTTTTTTTGCCCTTGCCGCCCTGGCTCTTAGCCTTGGTTGGTCTGCGCAAGGCCAGCACCTCAAGCGCCGCCCTTTCCTGGGGGTGCAGATTGTAGCGGTTTCGGATTCCCTGGCCTCAGCCTATAACATGAAAAGCCCGGAAGGAGGAAGGGTAGCAGCGGTAATACCCAACAGCACGGCCGCAGCGCTTAAAATGCAGCCCAACGACGTGATCATCAGGATAAACCAAACAGATATAAAATCGGCCGGCGATGTGGTAGCCAAAGCCCGCGCATTTACCACCGGAGAGCCGGTTACGGTGCAAGTGGTAAGAAATGGCAAAACCCTGACACTAAAAGATAAGGTGAAGGAAATGCCCCGCGAAACAGACCCGAACGCAGAGGTAATGTACGAGGAGGTGAAAACAGCAAATGGCTATACCCGCCTGATCGTAAAGAAACCGAAAGGCACTGGCAAATACCCTACTGTTTTCTTCTTGCAGGGTTATGGCTGCAGCTCTATCGATAACCTGCCGCCCCACGATCCGCAACGCAAACTGATGGATGGCCTGGTAGCGAGGGGATATGCAGTGTTTAAAATGGACAAACCCGGCTCCGGCGACAGCCAGGGCAGTGCCCCATGCACAGAAATTGCCTTCCCCGAGGAACTGGCTGCTTTCTCTGCCGCCTTAAAACAGATCAAGACCTATGGTTTTGTGGATGCAGACAACGTGTTTCTGTTCGGCCACTCGCTGGGTGGCAATACAGCCCCCATCATTGCCTCCGACACAAAGGTAAAAGGCATAGTGGCATATGGCGTGGCTGGCAAGCCCTGGTATGAGTACATGCAGGACGTGTTTCGGGAGCAGCGCGCCGTGGTGGGCACAGACCCCGTAAAGATTGACGAAGACATGAAGGTGCTTGGTCCGCTTACTTATGAGTTTATGCTGGAAAAGAAGTCGCCGGAAGAACTTCTGAAGAACCCTGCCTATAAACCATACCTGGAACAAAACTATAACTACGATGGCAAAGGCCATATTTTTGGCAGGCACTACACGTTTATGCAAAGCATACAGGACGCGCCTGCAAATAAAGCCTGGCGCGATGCCAATACCAATGCCCTTATCATCTATGGCGAAGCAGACATTGCCTCTATCAGTCCGCATAACTCGCAGTTGCTGGTGGATGCCATTAACACCATGCACCCTGGCACAGCTACCTATAAGTTTTTACCCGGAACCGAGCACGGCTTTATAAAGGTGGGTACCAAGCAAGACCTGCTGCGCCTGCAACAAAATGGGCAGTTCGAAGCCTACATGCGCGACAACTTTAACCAGGAGCTGGTGGAGCTGGTGGATAACTGGATGAAGCAGCTTAAAAACAAACCAACCATTGGCCGCAATTAAAAACTATACTTTACTGCTGTGTCTAGCTCTGCTTTTATTGTTTGGGGCTGGCGCACCTGCACCCTCCGAAAACGAAAAGCTGATGGAGCTGCTACGGCAATTTGCCACTGAATACCGTGCCCTTCACATGCCGGGGCTCAGTATGAGTTATGTGGAGCGGCTGCAAACAATACAGGATGCGCAGGGCCTTGCACGGCAGGAGCAGTTATTCAGTAAAACAGCGGGTGAGATCAAAAGTATAAATGCAGACCAGCTGACGGGCAAGTATAAATTATACTACCGGCAGCTGCGCTACGAACTGGACCTGAATCAGTGCCGCGTAGCCTTACAGCAAAAGTACCGGAAACTGGCAACATCAGCCCCGACAGACCAGGGCATACTTCAGCAGCCGCTTGGCAGGGAGATTTACAGGTACTGGCTGCAAGAGTACCTGAGTTTACCCGTAACACCCGAAGACTTAAAAGCCTTTGGCATGCAGGAAGTACGTAAGGTGCAACAGGAGATAAAAAAGGTACAGGCACAATTGGGCTTTGCCAACGACAGCGCAGGATTTTACGCCCACCTAAACGACAGCAGGTTTATACTTGGTAAAGAGAAGGAGATCATCAAAAGGTATCAGCAAAAGTATAAAGTTGTAGTACAGCACCTGCCAGACTTGTTTTATACAACAGACTTCCGGGAGTTATACTTTGCTAAAATAGAGGATGCCCACAAAGACACGCCTCCGGGCATTTACACCCCGCACAATACCAGTTTCCAGTTTAACCTATACCAGCAGCACCACAATACCCGCTCCATGGATTTTCTGCTGCTGCACGAGGGTGTTCCGGGCCACCATTACCAATCGGAGCGGAGGCGGCAGCTACACGGCATAAACCCCTTAACCAACCTTTTCTGGTATTTTGCCTACGCCGAGGGCTGGGCTGCCTACACCGAAGAACTGGGCCATGAGCTGGGGCTTTACCAAACCCCATACGACTACCTGGGCAAACTGGAGTGGGACCTGGTGCGCTCTGCCAGGGTGGTGTTAGATGTGGGCCTCAACCACGACGGCTGGACAAAAGAACAGGCCATGGCCTTCTGGAAACAGCACATCCCGAACCAGGACGACATCGCCCAACGCGAAATAGACCGCATGCTGCGCTGGCCGGTGCAGGTGCTTACCTATAAAGTTGGGGCAGATTTTATACTTCAGAAACTACAGCAGGCAAAGCGGGAGCAAGGTACAAGTTTTGATATCAGGCAGTTCCACGAAAGCTACCTGGAACATGGGCCTTTGCCTTTGGTGGTGCTGGTAGAGGAGGAGAGGGGTTGAATTTTGGTGGCGTGCTCGTGCAGGCTAAATCAAGGCGTCGGCTTAAGCGTGGGGTTGGAGTAAATGCGTGGTTTGTTGAGGCCGTTTTTAGCTGGCTAAAAATTTCTTCATTTCATTCGGCATCGGATAATGCCCATTTTGCCGCATTTGCAAAACGATCTCTCCCAAGTGAAATGATAAATGGACTGATATGTCTTGTACTATCTTTAACTTCTTTTCTATGTCGTTGCTTTCAGTAGAATATGCTTGAATTTCACTTTTAATCTGTTCAATTTGATTATTAAAGGTATCGATAGTTTGCTGTAATTGTCCTTGGTCACAAACAACAGGGTTAGTTTTCCAAGTATCCAATTCTTCAATGTCCGTAGCATCTATTCCTTTTAATTTATTCAATTGAAATTCTTGCCAGATTATTAAATGATTTATGATTTGCCAAAAGCTTTTTGGAGTATTAACAGCTCGATGACTGGCTTTGACCACATCCATGTTGTCAAATACTTTAAATGTGTCGAATGAATTAGAAAAAATTTTATTAAAGTTCATTTTTCTTTCTTAAGGTTGCATTTATCGTTTTGTACAGGCTGTGAACGAGGCGCAGCCGCAGCTTGACTTATGTGTGGAGTTAGATAAAGTAATCTGTGTTACACTTCTTCTCACTTTCTAACAAATACTAAAACACCCCCTTGTCCGACTACTGAGAGTGACAAATATTTATCAGAAAGACCATTTATATAATAACATGTTTCACTCTGATCACCAATGTCAGTAAGTTGTAAAAATGCAGAATTTGCATCAACGGTAACCTCAAAGTTGCACTGTGGAGACGTATTCGAAATAGAAAAGCTTGCTGTAGAAATCACTTCTTCTCCATAGTGCTGGTAGCACTTCCCATCAGGTGTGAAAATTGAGCGGAACTTACTGTTTCTTCATCTTCTGATGTTGTGATGACCTTTGGCTTAATTGGTTGTTCTACAATAGCAGTAACTGACTCTACTTTCTGTTCTCCGCAGGAAAATAGGAAAAGCAGTAGGGCAAGCTTATAGACGGGAGGTATGTATTTCATTAATTTAATTTTATCCAACGGCTCGTGTATACCCTGTGCGAGGCTTTTAGCCGAAGCATAAGGTATAAACCTTGTGTGCGCCCAGCATGGCGCGAGTCATATTTCTCTAGAAATATACTCAGATTATCCAGAGGGTGCAAGTCCCTTATTGGCAAGTTGGCGAAGCCGATTAGCAAGCTGCA
>NZ_JBYZMP010000012.1:0-125734 GCF_058216375.1 Pontibacter sp. GD7
CCCTTCCAGCAGCGAGAGCAAAAGCAGCTGGAACATCACCCTGCCGCTGAGTTTTTTGACCTGATGGTCCACCCGGGTCTGGGCTGCCAGTTCAGAAAGATCCTTATCCGGAATAAACAAAAGCAAATCCTTCACCTTCACAACAACCTCCTTTCTTAATACATCCTTATAGATTACGTATTTGTGAAAGCTTTCGAACAGTAGTGGGTAGGGGCCCTCTTTAAAGAGCCGCCTTGTGAGATCCGGTGCCCGCAAGGGCAGCGCGCATGCGCAGGAAAAGAGGGCCCCTTCCCCCGCCTTGAGCGCACCAAAGCAAACTATGAAACGATAGCCAAGTAAGACTGAGGATCAGCTGCCATTAGAAAGAACAGCAGAAATTAATTACCCAAGAACAGGCAGTTCAAAGAAAAGTAGAAAGCAGAAACTATAAAGAAGAAGAAGTAAAAAAGAAGAGTGCGCACGGGGAGATTCGAACTCCCACACCCGAAGGCACCACCCCCTCAAGATGGCGTGTCTACCGATTTCACCACGTGCGCTGGTAGTAAGTGGTTGCAAAAGTAAATAGCCTGCCCGATATATGCAACTATCAACGCTCAAGCTGCAGTTTCTCAACATAGTTCTGGCGCTAAAAAATATACTTTCTCCAAGAAAATCAGCAGCTTAGATAAACTTCAGAAAATAATATCTTTTTATTCTGCTTTTCAGAAACCAACTAAGCCTAAGTACATGTTCAAAACATAAGCACAGTCGGGTTTGTGTGGCCAAGGGCTTTTTCGCTTGTAAAACGATCAGCCTTTCTTGCAGGTAATTAGAACAAAAGGAAGCCAATCCTTAACCTTATTAAATGGTAATTGTTTGGCTATTAAAGGATTGGCAATTTAGTTTCAGAGGTATATGAGTATAGCGATAACAGGTTTAACAAAGGCTTACGGAAAAAAGCAGGTTTTAAGCGACCTGAACTTAACAATTGACCAGGGGCAGTGCTACTGCCTGTTAGGGAAGAATGGTGTAGGTAAAAGCACCTTCCTGAACTGCATACTCGACCTTGTGCAGCCAGACAGCGGCACCATTACCCTGTTTGGCCGCGACTACCACCAGCAGGCCTTTGAAGTGAAGCAGAACCTGGGTGCGTTGTGCGAAGACAATCCCCTGATAGAAGAATTTACCGGTTTGGAGTACCTTAACTTTGTGGCTAAACTCTACAAATTATCCTCTACTGAGGCTGCGGAGCGAATCACCAGCTTAACCAATTATTTTTTCACCGATAAAGAATCACTGAACAAGAACATCGCGGGGTACTCCACTGGCATGAAAAAGAAAGTGGGAATTGCCGCTGCCATACTTCACAAGCCCAGCGTGCTTATACTCGATGAGCCGTTCACCGGCCTGGAC
This sequence comes from Pontibacter sp. GD7, assembly GCF_058216375.1. Classification (NCBI taxonomy): domain Bacteria; kingdom Pseudomonadati; phylum Bacteroidota; class Cytophagia; order Cytophagales; family Hymenobacteraceae; genus Pontibacter; species Pontibacter sp. GD7. The sequence goes on from NZ_JBYZMP010000012.1 coordinate 1,393, forward strand.
CCGATAGCTGCGCAGCTGCTCGTAAACCTGATCCGTAACTACAGCACGCCAAACCGCGTGGTGCTCATCTCGTCGCATGACCTGAATTACGTAGAAAAAATTGCCACACATATCGGAGTGCTGAATGATGGGCACCTGATGTATAACGGCTCTGTGCAGGAGTTTACCATGAACGGGGAAAACCTGATAGACCAGGCCCTGTTCCAGTTGCTGTTGCCACACCACAACGTAGAAACCAACTTCGACTGGATGCTTAGTTAGTTATGAGTTAAAAGTTGAAAGTTAAAAGTGCACTCTACAATTAACATTCAACTCATAACTCTAAACTCTTAACTCTTAACTAGATTAAATGGACCTGATATTATTCTCATGCCGGGCACGCTTTGCCAGCTTTTTCAGGCAGAAAAAGATGCAGCGTGTGCTGTTACTCTCGTTGGGTATAGTGGGCTCGGCATTTTACGCCTGGTTCTTCTCAATGCTTCTTACCAAGGCACACATGGGCGGCATTAATCCCAGTGTGCAAAAGGTGTTGCAGTATGCCAACCTGCTTCTGCTTACCATTGTTGTGTTGCGCGGGTTCTTTCCGGCCTATGTGCCTAAGGTTAACCTGATACCACGCATTTACCCTGTCAGGATGTTGCAGAAGTTCTGGACGGAGTTGGTGGTAGAACTGGTGTCGCCGTTCTATTTTATACTTATCAACTTTCTGTTTCTGCTTTTCCTGATGTCGCCGGAGTATACCTTGTTGCACCTGTTGCAAAGTATGCTTGTCATGTTCACGGCACACGTTACACTGAGGTCGTTGCAGGTGCTTGTGGAACGGCGTATGCGCTGGCTAAGTATAAATTTTGTTTCGGCGGTAGTGCTGGCAGGCGGTTTTATAGCCCTGCAGGTGCAGGCACCTATGTTTACGGCATCTGATGAATGGCTATACATGATCGTGCACCTGGCAAGCCTTGGTGCCCTGATTTTGGCTAATTATTTTGTTGAGCTTGCCGCAGCTGAGCCCAAATTACGTGAAGTGACCTATAGCACCAATGCGCGTCGCAGCCTGGGATGGCGCTTGTTCAAAAACCATAAACTGGCCAAGCAGATGATCTTGTTTGGGCTTGTGTTCAAAGGTTTCTTCCTGGCAGTGGATGCCTTCTCTTCTTATAAAACCGGAACGCACCTTTTTGATGAGAATTTGATACTATGGGTGTTTGTAGGCCCGATGATCATTTACTCGTATGTTTTTAACAATGCCTGGGGATTTTATAAAAACCTTTGGCTTTCTATTGAGAGAACAAGTACCAATTTCACCGATTTTCTAAAGGCCAGCCTGCTGCCACTGCGCGTGCCCCTGCTCATGGATACCGCGCTAACGGTGCTGTATGTAACGCTGTTCAACCACGACAATGTAATGTTTATTGTGGCCATGTACATTGCCTCTGTGCTGCTCCTTACCCCATTCGGCATTATCGTGTCCATCATCAGCCCAAAAGCTATAAAAGGCGGCTTGTTTAGTTTTGAGGCGAAATCATCATATTTCTACAACTTTCTGGGGATGGCGCTTTACGGCATGCTGTTCCTGCCACTGCTGCACCCCGTGCTATACCTCATCTACCCGGTATTGCTTGGCGTAATGTACTTTGCGTTGGTGGCTGTGCTTAAAGAGTACCCAAGCTATAAGTATAAGCTGTTCGAGACCTTGTTTAAGGCAGAAGCCTAAAAGTATAAGCCCCGGCAAATCAAATTGCCGGGGCTTATACTTTTATAGTAACATTTACTCTGATTCTCTACATAAATTGCATTAGCCCCGAAAGGTCCTGTATACTGGCCTCCAAACTGCCGCTTACTTCAACTGTTAAAGTTACTTTCTGAGGCAACAGTGTTACGTTTTGCACACGCACCTCTTTTACTACCCCCAACAGTTTAATGCCTTCCTTTACTTCCAGCCCTTCGCTCAGCATGGCGTTTGCTTTAGCTAATTCTGTGGCAATAATGGTGTTCAGGCTGATATTGGCTTTCCTGATGATCTGGCTGTAAGCTACCTTGTTTACCATTACCTCCAGGGCCGTGTTGTAAAAAGTACTGCTAGTACGTGAGCTTAGCCTGAATTGCTCCACAAACAACTGCTGCGATGCATTGTCATATCCCAGAGTTGCCAATACGTAAAGGTCAACGTTGTCGCGCTTCATTACGGTGCGCAGTATGCTTACCTTAACTCGAAGTATAACCTCATTGGTCGCCGCACTGCTGCCGCTTATACCTACATCCAATACTTGTGCATAGGGCTCAGCTCCTTCTTCGGGTTTGGGCAGGTACTCACCAACTAATTGCTTTTTTAACACAGTTTCCAGGGCAGGGTAAGACACCGATACGGGCAGGGAGATTCTGATGGGTTCTTCCATAGTTGTTGGTTAGGGATTTTGCTTCAGATACGCATACGCACCTTGTTACATGCACCAAAAGCAATACGCTAAATGTTGACACAAGTATAAATAAAAAAAGCCTCAAACTGTTGTTTGAGGCTTCTGAAGTGATCCCGCTGGGATTCGAACCCAGGACCCATACATTAAAAGTGTATTGCTCTACCAGCTGAGCTACGGAATCGGTACTGTTTCCCGTTGTTTGGGAGGGCAAAATTAGAAGCTTTATTTTAAACTGCAAAATAAATTTTCAGGTTTTGCAAAACTCCTTTACAAGAGCCGAAATAAAAAGCCTTTCCTGCACGAAAAGGCTTCGCTTTCATTTGTGATCCCGCTGGGATTCGAACCCAGGACCCATACATTAAAAGTGTATTGCTCTACCAGCTGAGCTACGGAATCTTTTAGTAACTTGCATTCTCAAGGACGTTTCCCTGAATTGCGATGCAAAAGTAACAACCATCTGTTTAAATGCAAAATCTTTGGTTCAAAATATCGGCGTTTCTGATACTTTTTTTAACGCTTTTTATAAAACCAGCTTATTCTCAGGCAGATAATTCTACGCTCTTACAGGCAGATTCTTTGTTTCTGAAGCAGCATTATACCGAGGCTTTGGGCTTATACGAAGAAGTACTGCACAACCAACAGGTATACTCCCCTCAAATGCTGCTTAAAATGGCCTACATAAAGGAGGGGCTGCGCGATTATACCGGGGCCATGTACTACCTACACATGTTCTATACCAAAGAGCCAAGCCGTTCTACCCTAAAAAAGATGGAGGAGCTGGCACAAGCGCACCGTTTGCAAGGCTATGAGTATAACGATCTGCAGTTCTTTAAAACACAGTTCAACAAATACTACATGCGCATACTGGAACTGATGTTGCTGGCTGCTGTGGTTACGGTTACTATCATGTTTTTTAGCTGGCGAAGGGGGCACAAGTTTACACGTCAGTTCAAGATCGGCTTTACCTTATACCTGCTGTTTATACTTTACTACATCAATTACCTCAACCTGGGCGATGCCGGCATCATCAGAAACAGCAATGTGGCTATCATGTCTGCGCCATCTGCGGGGGCATCGTGGCTGGCAACGGCCTCTCAGGGCCACAAAGTACCCATTACCGGCGAGCAGGATATCTGGTACGAGATAAAATGGAAGGGCTCCAAAGCTTACATCCGCAAAAGCAATCTGCTGGAGTTGCCGTAGTTTGTTATTCGTTGTTGGTTATTTGTTGTTAGACTCACACAAGGATACCTTTTCTTTTCATTTACAGGCAACAGGTCTAATAATAGAGCCTGTTTATAGTTTATTAAAGTCTACTCTGCCTTCCCTTGCTGCGTGTTTTCACCAGCAAGTATAATAGTCAACGTCTTTTAATTGTTGGTGAAAAACACCAACAATGGCGAAGTCATACTTCTTAACTAAAACTCTAAACAGCTTCTAAGTTAAACGCCAATCTGGCCTGTTAATAACACATCATAAAAAAACTGAGGGTATTGTACTTTGTATATATACATAATAGTATATTTACAGATATCAAAATCTAAAACTTTACTCTCACATGAAAACAAACCTCCTGCTGCTGGCTATGCTGCTGGTTTCGCTGTGCGCACAGGCCCAGATACCGGCTACCAAGTTCGATAACCTGCGGGTTTTTATCGACTGCCAAACCTTCTGCGACTCTGACTATATAAAGCGTGAAATCACGTTTGTGGATTATGTAAACGATCGCTTCCAATCCAATGTATACTTGCAGATAACGTCGCAACGCACTGGTAGCGGAGGCCGCGAGTATAAGCTTCAGTTTGTGGGCCAGGGCAAGTTTGAGGGCATGACCGAAAACCTGAGCTACATCAGGCAGGCCACAGCCACCGACGATGAAGACCGCAAGGAAGCCGTTGCCAAGATAAAACTAGGGCTACTCCCCTTTCTGCTGAAAACAGACAAGGCAAAAGACCTGCTCATTTCGTTTAAAGGTGCCGACCAAGCCTCCGAAATTGCAACTGCGCCTACCGAAGATCCTTGGAACTTCTGGGTATTTAACGTGAACATGCGTGGCTATTTCAGCGGCGACAAAAACTACTCCAGCAACTACCTGAGTGGTGGTTTCAGCGCCAATCGGGTAACCGATAAACTAAAGACCAGCTTCTCAACGAATGCCAGTGAAAGCAACAACCGTTTCGGGGAAGGCGATGCGGAGTTCACTTACACCAACAGAAGCTATAACCTCAGCAATACCACGGTATGGTCGCTTACCAATAAACTATCAGCGGGTGGTTACTTCAGCGCGCTTAAATCCGATTACAACAATTACGATCTGGCGCTGGAGCTTACGCCTGCCATAGAGTATAACTTTTACCCTTACTCAGAATCCAACAACAAGTATGTAGGCCTGATGTATAAGGCTGGTCCGCGCTATTTTAAATACATGGAGGAGACGATTTACTCTGAGCATGAAGAATTGCGTTTTCAGCAAAGCCTCTCTCTGGACATGAGTTTTAACCAGAAATGGGGACAGCTAAGCGGATCTACTACCTACAGCCATTACCTGCACGACCTTACCAAGAAGCGACTCACTTTCTCAGGCTATGCCGACATAAGGCTTGTGAAAGGCCTGTCGTTTAACGTAGGCGGTTATTATGCCATTCAGCATGACCAGCTGAACATTTTAAAAGGCACTGTAACCGGCGAAGACCTGCTGACCCGCCGCAGGCAGCTAAACTCCAACTACGATTTCTACTTTAACTTCGGAATTCGCTACAGGTTCGGCTCCATATTCAACAACATCGTAAACCCACGCTTCGATGGAGGTGGCGGAAGAATGTACTTTTAATTGACGTTGATTGTTGATCGTTGCTCGTTATTCGTGGACTGTTTGTAGTTCTTCTGGATAAGGAGTAAAGAAACAGGCCGCTGCAAGTATAAATTTATACTTGCAGCGGCCTGTTTCTTTAATTACCTCAAGTTTATTGATTATTTACGCGTAATTAACTCAGGCTGCGATTAACCCACCCCAAAAGCGCTGCGCTCGCTAGCTCCAAACGCTCGTCTTGACTAGTCCAGAGGCGGGGAATCTTGCTCGTGCATGTAATTCCCCTCTGGGGGTAGGGGCCCTCAACAAAAGGAGGGGCTGAGGGAGGTAAAATTTCCCTCTTGAGAGGGGCGCAGGGGTGTGTTTACACCTACCCGGTTTACCAAATACCTAAACTTGAGTTAATTATACTTATCCTTTATTGAGCGGAGAGTCTTTCTCTTTAGCCATTACATTGTACACCAGCTTGTCGGCGAGGCTTGGGAACAGCTTGTTTATCCAGACAGCCATTTTACCCTGCGTGGTCATTACCAGGTCGCGCTTGCGTTTTTTAGTAGCTACCAGAATTCGATCTGCCACCTCCTCTGCACTCATCATCTTCTCTTCTTCACGTGGTGTTTCGCCCTGCTGCTGTCCGTTGGCAGCTAAGGCAGTGTTGCGTATGTTAGAGGCTGTAAATCCAGGACAAGCCAGCAGCACATGCACACCAGAATGCAGCAGTTCGGTACGCAGTGTTTCCAAGAAGCCGTGCATGGCAAACTTAGAGGCAGAGTAACCCGTTCGAGCTGGTAAGCCTCGATAACCGGCAATAGATGAAATGCCTATAATGGATCCTTTGGCTTGTTTAATGTATGGCAGCGCATACTTAGTGCTGTATACAGTTCCCCAGAAATTGATGTCCATTACCTGGCGCAGCACACTCAGGTCAAGGTCTTCGAATAAAGCACGCATCGAGATACCTGCGTTATTGATCAAAATATCCAGGCGACCATACTTGTTAACGGTTTCCTGCACCATCCGCTCAGAGTCAACCTCTATACTCACATCGGCCTGTATAGCCAGGTTATCGATGCCAGCTGCAGATAGCTCAGCACTTGTTTCATCTAATCCTGATTGCTTCCGGCCCGAAAAAGCGACCTTTGCCCCTTCCCTGCCAAACGCAAAAGCCAAGGCCTTGCCTATACCTGATGTACCGCCTGTAATAAGAACTACTTTATCTTTCATCTATACTTGGTCCTGATATTAATGCAGCTACAAAGATATGGTTAATTGGTGGTTGTTGATGGTTGAATTGTTAAATGGTTGATTTGTTAATCGTTATTCGATTGTAGAGACGAAATATCGTTATTCGTTGTAGGTTATTGGTTATTGGGGTATGTAGAGACGCAATATTTTGCGTCTTGTTTATTACAACGCAGAAGATTTAGTTATTGGTTGTTAGTCAAGCGTTATTGGAGTTTGTAGAGACGCAATACCTTGCGTCTTGTTTGCTATAACGTTGAGACGCTCACAGGTCTGGAAGACGCTATGAGGTCCGGAAAGTAATCCATACTTAGATTTTATACTTTAACAGGTATCGCTGAAGCGGAAATTTCGCGCTGTTGTTGGCAAGACGCAAGGTATTGCGTCTCTACAATGTCAAAAATAAACGAGATCTTCTGCGTTGTAGCAGACAAGACGCAAAATATTGCGTCTCTACAATCGAACAACGAATAACTAACAACGATTAACGATATCGCGTTTCTACAATCGAATAACCAATAACTAACAACAAATAACCATTCAACACATAGCCATTTAACCATCCAACACAAGTTTTTCGTACTTTTGCATCATCGTGAGAAATAAGCATAAAAAGAAATTACCGATACTGGAGAATATCCAGATCGAGGACATGGTGGCGGAAGGCAAGTGCCTGGCTCGCCACGACAACATGGTTATTTTTGTGGCTGGCGTGGCACCCGGCGACGTGGTGGACCTGCGCGTTACCCGCAAAAAGAAAAGCTTTATGGAGGCTGTTCCGGTAGCTTTCAGAGAGTACTCTGATTTGCGTGTAGAGCCTTTTTGCGAACATTTTGGTGTGTGTGGCGGTTGCAAGTGGCAACACATCGGCTACGACACGCAGCTACACTTTAAGCAGAAGCAGGTAAAAGACAACCTGGAGCGCATCGGTAAAGTTGCTTTGCCAGCGTTTGATCCTATACTTGGCTCTGAGAAAACCCGCTATTACCGTAACAAACTGGAGTATACTTTTTCGAATACCAGCTGGCTGACTAACGAGCAGATTCAGTCGGGAGAGGAGTTTGACCGCGATGCGCTGGGCTTCCATATCCCGGGCCGCTTCGACAAGATTTTGGATATAAAGCATTGCTACCTGCAGCCAGACCCATCCAACGCAATCAGGCTGGAGGTTAGAAAGTATGCCAAAGAGCATGACCTGCCGTTCTTCGACATCGTGAAGCAGGAAGGCTACATGCGCAACCTCATCATCCGTACGGCCAACACCGGCGAGCTGATGGTGATTGTACAGGTGTTTGAAGACAGACCGGAGGAAATGCAAGCCTTGATGGAGCATCTGGCTACTACTTTCCCGGAAATCACCTCGCTGCAGTATGTGGTAAATCCGAAAGGCAACGAGACTTATCACGACCTCGATGTAATTTGCTTCAAAGGCCTGCCCTACATCCACGAGGAAATGGAAGGCATCAAGTTCCGTGTGGGTCCTAAGTCATTTTACCAAACCAACGCCGACCAGGCGTACGAGCTTTACAGACTTACCCGCGAGCTGGCGGACCTGAAAGGAGACGAGCTGGTTTATGACCTTTACACCGGCGCTGGCACCATTGCCAATTTTGTGGCAAGGCAATGCCGCGAGGTAATTGGTATCGAGTATGTACCGAGCGCTATTGAGGATGCCAAGATCAACTCGCAGATCAACAACATCACCAACACTACTTTTTATGCCGGTGATATGAAAGACATACTTTCGGATGAGTTGATCGAGCGCCACGGCAGACCGGATGTAGTGATCACAGATCCGCCGCGTGCTGGCATGCACCAGGATGTGGTAGAGAAACTGCTGCAGGCACACCCTAACCGCATTGTGTATGTTAGCTGCAACCCAGCCACACAAGCACGCGACTTGGAATTACTCTCCACAAAGTATGATGTTACCCGTGTGCAACCCGTGGACATGTTCCCGCAAACGCACCACGTAGAAAATATAGTTTTGTTAACAGCTAAGTAAGACACAAGATTTCAGACACAAGACGTAAGACATTATTCATAAATCTTGTGTCTTGTGTCTGAAATCTTACGTCCATTATAGATATGTACAACGACCCTGAATTAAACGGTAAGTACCTGGGCACTATCTCGAAGGATTTTGTAGTAGTGGCCGAGACACTGAAGGAAGCATCGTATCAGGTGCGCAAACGCAAAATTTCGGAGTACCCGATCTTTGTTTTCAGCCGCACACAATTGCCGGTTGGCTCCGTGTTTCTGGCTAAAGAGGAGGTGGCTTTGGAGTGGCACATTAACGCTTCATACTTAGAAGACTTTGTGCAGCGCCAGCTTATCATGCCAGACAAAGTTGAGGAGTTTAGAGCAGCCTACAAAGACCCGGACGAGTTCTGCTGCCTGTTCGTAGCAGACGGCGACTTCCAGAGCTTTGTGTTTATACCTTATCCGGAGGATTAGTTTTGAGACACAAGACTTAAGACACAAGATTTAAGACTTTTTTAAGTCGATAATATTAATAAAAAAGGGAGGCTTACCACCTCCCTTTTTTATTGTCAAAATTATTGTATAAGTCCTGTGTATTATGTCCTGCGTCCTGTGTCCAGATCGCACTGCGCTCTAAAAATGACTCCACCCCTGGGCTTTTAGCGGATAGACATTGCCGTGTTTGGTGGCCAGGTTGATGCCTTCGCTTTCTTCGGTTATAACGCCGATTATACTTACATCCGGGTGGTTTTTCAGCTTCTCATGGTCTGCCATTGGTACTGTAAACAGTAGTTCATAGTCCTCACCGCCGTTCATGATGCAGGTAAGTGGGTCGATGTTGAACTCCAGGGCAGTTTGCAGCATCTGCTCATCAGCTGGCAGGTTGTCTTTGTAAACTCTTGCTCCAACCCCAGATTGCTTGCAGATATGGAACAGTTCAGATGCTAACCCGTCAGAAATATCGATCATCGATGTAGGCTTGATGCCTTTCTCCTTCAGGTCATAAACTACATCCATACGTGCCTGCGGGCGTAGCTGACGGCCCACAATGTACTGCTTGTCTTCCAGTTCCGGTTGCATGTCAGGGTTAGCCATAAACGCCTGTTTCTCGCGCTCCAGAATCTGCAGGCCCATGTAAGCGGCACCTAGGTCTCCGGTTACGCAGACAAGGTCGTTTACTTTGGCCCCGCTGCGCATCACTGCCTCACCTTTTGCAACCTCGCCAATAGCAGTAACGCTGATCACCAGGCCACCATGCGATGAGGTTGTATCACCGCCAACCAGGTCTACTTTATAGTGTTCGCAAGCAATACGGATGCCTTCGTAAAGCTCTTCCACTGCTTCAACGGTATAGCGTGCACCCAACGCAATATTAACCGTAACCTGAGTCGGCTTGGCATACATGGCAGCAATATCTGATACGTTTACCGCTATCGCTTTGTAGCCAAGGTGTTTTAACGGGCAAAACGTCAAATCGAAATGCACGCCTTCCAGCAACATATCTGAAGAAACCACGATCTGCTTCTCTCCTGGCTCTAAAATAGCCGCATCGTCGCCTATGCCTTTAATGGTTGATTCATTGCGAAGCTCGATCTTCTCGTTTATCAGCCTGATCAGGCCAAACTCGCCTACTTCGCTTAGTGGTGTATATTCGCTCATGTCTTTCTCGTTTTGGAGATGCAAAGGTACGGAAAAGCGTTTGTTTGTGCTAGAGAGGTAGGTATAACCTCACTCCCCCCTTCTTATTGAGTATTCTACTCACATAACAGTAGAAGGCGTATTAGCTAGGAACAGTATATCTATCAGTTCTCTACCTTTCTATCTAACACCTGTTATTCTCTGTCTTGCTTGCATAAAGTTTCAACTTAAGCTTTGGTGCGCTCAAGGCCGCGTGGCCTCGCCTTTTAGCATCGCGCTGTGTACCTGAAGCTGCCTACGCTCTGCTCCGGCTGCCTCACTTCGTTCGGCACCGCAACAGCTACAAGGCGCTCTTTATCGAGGGCCCCTTCCCCCACCCAAAGGCTGGGATCGACACTTCTTAGCCAGCGGCTGTAATAACTGGAAAGCAAGTATAAAACATGTTGTATAGGCACTCCCCTCTTGAGTGGTTGCGGGGTGTTTCAATTGTGTACTGAAAATTCCCTTCTTGAAAGGGTTGCAGGGGTGTGATTTATACTCTCCCCTTAGCGCAACAACCTTAGCAATGTGCACCAATGACGATTTTTTGTTTGAGCGTTCAGCGAGTTCAAAATCGTCTTGATTCTTTTGCTTACTTTTCTCATCAAGGAGAAAAGTAAGGCCCAGCCGGCGAGGCGAAAAGCTAGCTAAAAAGAAGAATGTATTAAATGTTGATATGACAAAACAATAAATTTGATTTCCTTAGAAATGAAAGGTATAGGTAGTTGGCCCCGGTATTGAAGAACAGTTTACCCCTTACTACTCCCCCACTACAAAAGCCCCATGCTCCATCACATCATGAAAGGCCAAACCTGCTGCACTTAACTCCCTCCGCATACGTTCCCGGTACCAGAAGCTGTTGGAGCCGTCAAGTATAACTTTATCAAAAGTATAACTCGTCAAGATTTCTGGCTTAATGCGCACATTCTTCCGCAGTAGTATAAAATCCACAGCAAAGTTGCCAACGGGCTGAAGTGAGGGCGGATTTGAAAGTATAAGCCACCGGATTCCGTTAGCCACCAACAGTTGATTCCCATCTGGCAGTTTCTGAAAAGGAGTTGCTTCCTGTGTACTATGCTCCAGCGAAACAAAGCGTGGTTCCTGCACTCCCTGCTGCCAAAGGTATGGCTGCACATTAAACGTATAATTGCCTTGGTTAATCAACAATGCGGAGTCGGCTAACAGGACGGCTTGCTGCCCATTTACTAGCGATATACCGGTGCTGCCCCTTAAGCTATGTACAACCTGCGTACTTTGTCTCTTCTGCTGCATTGTTTCCAGTATTTCCTGCACCGAAAGTATGGCTACTATGCCTGTAGCTATACTTAGGTAACGGAGTTTTTTAAGGGCCAGAAAAAGTATAAAAGCCAGTAGCAGTAAGTATAAAAGTATAGTTTGCAGCAGCGTGATGTCGATACCGTTAATGATGGCCTGCGGCAACTGTTGCACCCACAGGTTAAACTCGTTCATGCACCAGATAAATCCGAAGTGTATTTTAAAGAGCGGCCAGTTTAAACCCGGCACCCAGCTTAACAACAGCGCCGCTACCCCCGACCAAAGCACAAACGTTGCCAGCGGCACCACCACCAGGTTTGCCAGCCAGAAGTATACCGGAAACTGGTGGAAGTAGAACATGCCCAGCGGAAAGGTAGCCAGCTGGGCGGCCATGGCAACTGTAAACAGAGCCCAAATTTTATCCAGGAACCAGTTATCAATTTCCAGCAGATTGTAAAACCGAGGCTGCAGATACACAATGCCCAGCACTGCCAAAAACGACAACTGAAACCCCACCTCCAGTAAATTATAAGGGTTAATGAACAGCAATACTAAAGCTGCAATGGCAACCGTGTTATAGATATTCGTGTTTCGGCCCAGCGCCGTGCCAATTGTTACAAGGCTGAACATTAGCACAGCACGTAGCACCGACGGCGACAGCCCGGTAATAAAGGCGTAAAGCCAAAGTATGGCCAGGGTAAGTATGGCCACTGCAAATCGTTGCTGCGCGGTGCGGTTAAATTTTGAAAGCAGCAGTACCAGAACGGTAAAGATCAGGCCCACATGCAAGCCAGACACTGCCAGCACGTGCATGGTACCTGTCTGGGAGTAGGCGTTCCGGATGTTGTTATCGAGTTCGTCTTTTACCCCAAGTATAAGCGCAGATGAAATGCCATATTCCCGCTGCTCCTCCAGGCGGAGTTGCAGCACGCTATCCAGTTTGCGCCGGAGCTGTATACTGAAATAAAGCACTTTTGAGTGAGGGTCGCTTCCAATTGTCTGATACTGGTAGGTGCGCAGGTAGTGCTGGTGGTAAATGTTCTTGTTGGCAAGATACTGCCTGTAGTTAAACTGCGCCGGGTTGGAAGGCGCTGAAACCAGTTGTGGGGCGCCTTTAATTAAAAGCCGGTCGCCGTATGTAAGTTCAAATGTTCTGTCACTGTCATGGGGCACGGATAGCTGCACTTTTCCGGATGCCTGCCGCCACTGGCCATTTACGTTTACTTGCTCTACCTGCAGCACAGTGCTCTGGTAACCTGGTTTTTGCAACACATAATCTTGAACTGTGCCTAAATAATGTGTTGGCGGAACTGGCAAATGAGAAAGGTGCAGCGGGTGATGCGTAGCAGTGCGGTAATGGGCAGTAAACAGACCTGCAGCAAAAAAACCTAACAACCCCAGCAATCCGGCAGTATTGGTTACTGTTTCGGATTTATACTTCCAGGAAAGCAGGGTGGCTGTTACGAATGCTAAAAAGAAAAAGGCAAGAAGTCCAAAGCTATACTTAAACTCCCTGCCCGTGATGATATAAAGCAGTATACCTGCCGTAAAGCTAAGCGTGATGCGCACAAACGGATATGGCGCCCACCGTAACATTAGCCTTTGTATACCATTTTATAGTGTTGTATATCGCACTCTGTAAACATCTCCCCTTCTGTTTCAAAGCCATGCTGCTTGTAAAAAGCAACTGCAGGCAACTGTGCATTCAGGTAGATCTTTTTTCCCGGGTGTGCTTCTTTTACATCCTTTAGTACCTCCTCCAGCACACGTGCACCCACTTTTTTATTACGGTAAGGCTGCAACACGGCAAATCGCTCCAGCTTAATGCCAGCTTCGGTTTTGCGCCACCTGGCAGCACCACAGGGTACACCATCGAAGTTTGCCACGTAATGCGTGGCGGTTGCTTCGTACTGGTCGCATTCAGCCTCGCGCGGCACTTTCTGCTCTTCCACAAAAACCTGCATCCTGATGCTGTGCGCTGTTTGCATTTCCTGCTCGTTCTCTACTTTCTTCAGTGAGATCATGGGTAAAAAAGTATAAATCTGTTAAACGTGGTATAAAAATTAAGAGACGCAAAAATTGCGTCTCTATTTTACAAAGTTAAAGTACTGCGGCTACTAAATTTAGCTGCAGTCATATTTCATCTGCTAAAGCTTACTCTACCTTGCGTTTCCGTTTGGTACCGTTTATGGGCTTTACAGGCTCTCCGTTCAAGGCTGCATCGGCAGCCTCCTTGGCAGCGCGTCGTTCTTCTTCCATTACGCTGTAGGCATTCACGATGTCTTTTACCAGGCGATGGCGCACTACGTCCTCAGCTTTCATCTCCACGAAGGCAATGCCCTTTACATCACGCAGGATGTTCATGGCCTCAAACAAGCCGGAACGCTGGCCGCGTGGCAGGTCTATCTGCGAACGGTCACCGTTTACCATCACCTTGGCGTTCGGGCCCATACGTGTCAGGAACATCTTCATCTGGGCAGGCGTCGTGTTCTGAGCCTCATCCAACAGCACAAAGGCATTGTTCAGTGTACGGCCACGCATGTAAGCCAGCGGCGCAATCTCAATGATCTTGTTTTCCTGATAATACTTCAGCTTCTCAACCGGTATCATGTCCTCCAGGGCATCATAGATCGGGCGTAAGTATGGATCCACCTTTTCCTTCATATCGCCGGGCAGGAAACCGAGGCTTTCGCCGGCCTCTACCACAGGTCTTGAGATGATGATCTTTTTTACCTCCTTGCTTTTAAGGGCACGCACCGCCATCGCCACCGAGATATAGGTTTTACCTGTACCCGCAGGACCAAGCGCGAAAATAAGGTCATGCTTTTCAACTGCATCCACCAGCTTCTGCTGATTCGGGGTTTTGGCCTTGATAATGCCACCCTTGCTGCCATACACAATCACGTCCGGCGAGGTAACAATTACCTCCTCATCCGTAAAAGCATCAGCAGAAAGGTATCTATTTACGCTGTTATGCGTAATCTTTCCGAATTTATGGTAGTGGTCAATTAAAGAAGCGAGAATTTCGTGAATTTTAGTGATTTCGGGCGTTTGCCCCTGAATTTTGATTTCATTGCCCCTGGAAATGATCTTGCTGCTCGGAAAAGCCGCAGCCAGTTGCTTGATGTTTTGATTCTCTGTCCCCAGAAAATCAATCAGAGAAATATTCTCTAGGGTTATTACTTTCTCTACCAAATGTTTACCTCAAATATAGTTTGTTAGTTATATTACTATAATTTAACTAAATTACATATATATTAATACAAATCTACTCAAATTATAGTTCGTAGTATGGCTGTAATTACGTTTCTGTCTGACTTTGGGTACACCGACCATTATGTGGCCGCTGTAAAAGCAAAAATACTTACCCAAAATCCTGATGCCACCATCGTGGACATCTCGCATGGTATCGAGCCTTACAACATCGCGCAGGCCGAGTATGTTTTGAGTGCTGTTTTCCGTGACTTTCCGGAAGGTACGGTGCACCTGGTGGCCGTAAACACCCACGGCAATAAACAGGGCAAATATCATGCGGCAAAGTATAAAGGCCACTATTTCCTGATGTCCGACAACGGTTTGCTTTCGCTTTTAACAGACGGGCAGCCAGAAATGGTTGTAGAGATCAATACAGACAAACCGCTCATGTCTTTCCCGGCAAAGGACCTGCTGGCACCTGCGGCTGTATACCTGGCCAATGGCGGCGACCTGGAGATTTTAGGCGAACGCACCCAAAGTTTCAGGCAATTGCTTAACCGCCAGCTGCGCCTCAACGACCACTCCATTACTGGCCACGTCATACACGTGGACCGCTATGGAAACCTGATCACCAACATCACCCGCGAGTGCGTGGAAACCATTGCCCACGGCAGAACTTACACGATCCATTTCGGAAGGGAAACTGTGGGCCGCATTCACCCTACCTACAACCAGGTAGACGACGGCGACTGCTGCTGTACTTACAATAGCCAGGAACAGCTTTGCATCGGCATCAATCAGGGCCATGCAGCCGAGCTGCTAGGTCTCGGCTTCGACTCGCAGGTAGACGTGCGGTTTTATCCTGGAGCGTGATTTCGTTATTGGTTGTTAGTTATTCGTTATTCGGGATGTTGAAACGCAAAATGATTTCGTTATTGGTTATTAGTTGTTCGTTACTCGTGATGTAGAGACGCAATATTTTGCGTCTTTGTAGCCACAAGGAAATAGGTTTCTACATTTGCTATCCCTTAATTGATCGTAAAAACGCAATATCTTGCGTCTTGTCGGGTGTAAGGATGTGTGTTGACTATTGGTTGCTGGTTGTTGAAAGGCGTATTCTCTGAGGCAAAGTCAATACTTCTTGTTAATTTCGACCGTAATCGGCTCAATATCGCCTGTTTTTGCAGGAAGCCCATTCACTCAATCACTCATACACACATTCACAATTATGTTAATTCGCATCGTCCGAATGACGTTTCAGGAAGATAAAACAGCTGACTTCCTGGAGATATTCCGCAATTCTAAAGATAAAATCAGGGCTTTTGAGGGCTGCAACCACGTGGAGCTTTTACAAGACCTGAACCATCCCAACATTTACAGCACCTATAGCCTCTGGGACTCCGAAGAACACCTGAACAACTATCGCGACTCCGAGCTTTTCGGCCAGGTATGGAAAGCAACCAAAGCGTTGTTTGCAGATAAACCTCAGGCGTGGTCTAATGTGCAGGTAAAAGTATAAATAGCAAAGACCTCGCAGCGAGCGTCTTATTTCCTGCAATAATGAGTGAATGAATGAGCGTATGAGTGAATATCAAAACTCTTTAAATCTCTAACTCTCTAACTCTTTAACTTTCTACCTCTTTAGACGCTCGCAGGAGCGGAGACCTGTCCCGGAGTATTTCGGGAACGCTGCGAGGTCATGGAACGCTGCGAGGTCTGAGAAACTGTTTTAAACAATCTTGCTGCTTTTACTGTACCTTTGCAAAGTATAAATTGCTTTAGCGAGCAGATCAACCTGTTATAAAACATGAAAAATTACTTCGAATTTTACGATATACCTGAAAGCTTTATACTTGACGAAAAAGCGCTGAAGGCAAAATACTACCAGCTTAGCCGCGAGTTCCACCCCGACTTTTACGCCAATGAGCCACAGGAGAAACAGGAGGAAATTCTGCAGTTAAGCACGCAAAACACCAACGCCTACCGAACACTCTCCGACCCTGACCTGCGCATGCAGTACATCCTAAAAGAACACGGGCTGCTGGAAGAAGGGAAGAACGAACTCCCCTCCGACTTTTTAATGGAGATGATGGAGCTGAACGAGGAACTGATGGAGCTGGAGTTCGATTTTGATGCCGACAAACTGCACGAGATCGGAGAAAAAAGTAGCGGCATTATGGCTACCATGGACAACGATATTTTGCCTGTTCTGCAGCGATACACTGAGTTACACGGACTTACCAAAGAGGAGGCCCTGCAGGAGATAAAAACATACTATCTGAAGAAAAAATACCTGTTGCGTATTCAGGAAACTTTATCTAAGTTTGCAGCACGTTCCTGATCGAGGAACACCATTTGCCTTGGTGGCGGAATTGGTAGACGCGTTGGTCTCAAACACCAATGAGGTAACACTCGTGCCGGTTCGACTCCGGCCCAAGGTACTTGAGCGGACTTATTCACTATTTCGAGTGATAAGTCCGCTTTTTTGTTTCCATAACTCGCTGTCAATAAGTTGATTATGTGAAATAAATAGTTTACATCTTTAGTTCGATAACGGCTATTTTTCTTGTCGTAATAAATATCTCCTTTAAAAGTTGTTTGCTGTACCCTTCGCTTAACCGCAAAACCCTCATTCTGCCATAGAAAAGGTGATTCTCGTACATATCGCACACATTTTCTAACAACTTCTTTCGGGTTCGATAAATTAATCTGCTGCTTTTCCAACAGTTCCTCTAATCTCTCCTTTTCAAGTTCAAGTTCACTAAGTTTTTCTTTGAACAAATCATTCGATACAACGCCAGCAAGCAATTTATCAGCCAACATATTTATTTTCGATTTTACCGAAACCAGTTCCCTCTCGTTGCTTTGGATATCCATTGAGTTAATGTTGTCCAGTTCGATAAATAACTCTTCCAGTCTTTTAGTTATGAGAGGTGACCCAATAGACATCGGAACAATAACTTTGAGATGTTCAACAAACTCCTGATTCGCCTTTGCAGCAGAGACATTGGAACGGCACTCCTTGTTGTTACAGATGTAGTAATGCCTTCTCTTCGTTCTGTTTAGATATCCAGTAAACCTGGTGCCACAGTTTGCACATTTTAGGTAGCCTTTGAGCGGAACTCCATGGTTAACTGTGAAATCAGCGTTTTTTGGATGTTCAGTTCTATTTAGAATTTCCATCACTCGTTTAAATTCCTGTACCGATACAAGTTTGGGATGCTTCCCCTCCACTGGTTTATAATCAAATGAATTGGAAAGCATAATACCGCAGTAAAAAGGATTTCTAAATATCTCAGCCCATCTTTTAGTATTAACTCTTAATCCCTTTAGATGCAAAAACCGCTGTATTTCAGTTGGCGAGAAGCCCTGTAAGAGCATTTTAAAGCCTTCTCTGATATGCTCACCTTCTTTGGTGATGTAAATGTTCTTTTTCTCATCTCTCGCATACCCACGAGGGCAATTGTGTACCCAAATGCCATTACTAATCTTCTCCCTCATCTTCCGCTTCGTATCCAGACTTTTATTCACATTAGAAATGTTTGCTTGCAACAAGGTCATTGTCAACATAACTTTCCCCTCAATAGATTCTGGGTCGAAAGTGTTGATAGCTGAATAAACTTTGATTGAATGGCGTTGCAGCAGCGATATAATTTCAATCGCTTGCAAACCTGTTCTTGAGAATCGGTCATAGTTAAAACATATGATAGCCCCGATTTTATGTTTGTCATTGGTGACATAGTTAAGCATCGCTCGAAATTCTTTACGGTCTTCATCAGACTTTGCAGATTCAAATACGCCACCGAAGTACTTTTTTACTTTAAAGCCGTTTTTCAATGCAAAGCTTGTACACTCTTTATATTGGGTATCTAAGCTGTCATTTGTGAGTTGTTCTTTAGAAGACACACGTGTATAAATTACAGCACACTTTTCTTTATTTGTACCATCCTTTGCTCGGGCTGGTGCAAACCTTTTAAAGTATTCATATTCCATCTTGAAAGGCTTTTGATTTAAAATCAGTTACATATATCTTGAAAATCAATGTTGCTTAGCTAACTTAGTTTGGAGTTAAACTATACTTCATAGTTAACGGCTGAACTTGCTTCAACAGCACACCTGAAAGGTCAAAATATTAATAGAGGTTTTAGATAGTAGCACCTTTTCAAATGAGGCGCATGTTGAATGGTTGTACCACTCGTCTAACTGGTTCCAATTTAAGAAACCTCTCAATATAACTCGCTGCTACCACTATGCCCATTATAAGTCTCGAAACAACCATTAGCGCACCAGCAGAGGTATTCTTTGATTCATCCAGAAGCATCGACTTACATGTTATCTCAACCGAGCATACGTGTGAGCGGGCTATTGCAGGCGTTATTTCGGGATTGATATGTTTGGGTGAGTCCGTAACGTGGAGGGCAAAGCATTTTGGGGTTTGCCAGCATCTTTCCAGCTGAATCACCGAATATGAACGCCCCTTTTATTTTGCCGATGAAATGGAGGAGGGTGCTTTCAAGCGTTTCAAACATGAACACCACTTCCATGAAGCTGGAAACGGCATTATGCTGATGCAGGATGTGTTTGACTACACCTCCCCTTTCGGTATATGCGGTATGTTCGCTGACAAGCTTTTTCTTGAGAGGTATATGACCCAATTGCTGGTAGAGCGAAACAGTGTGATAAAATGCTACGCTGAATCAGGTAAATGGAAAAGCTTATTAAATATTGACGGGTAAATGGCATTGCCTAACTGTAAGCATCAACATTAACAATACCGACAATGCCATCAATATTCCTGATGCTCCCCTACAAGAAATATGTGTTTATCGTGGAGATAAGGATTGCAACAGCATACAAGATAAAGAACCACTTAACGAGCAGCTTTCTGTTAACTGAGTTCTTGATTAATGGGTAGAACAGGATGTAAACTATACCAGTGATTAGGGTAAAAAAAATAAATGCTTTCAGCATATGTAATGTTGTTTGATGCTTCTAATATGGTCAAATAGTTGAGCGAAGCGCCAGCAATACTTCCATATGACCTTGTTTGGGAACGGTATAGCTAAATGCGAAAACCTCTAAACATTGTATTCACTACATCATTGATGTCTTTTTCACTTTTTATCTCTCTGTAGCTAATAGCAGCTTTCACAACTCCTGGTTTTGTTGTGTCTAATTGGAGTTCCTTAAAGGGGCTACTTGAACCAAGAAATACAAAATTGTCACCCTGTACACTTTTACAATTTGGACAGGTATTAGCATAGTATTTTCCCCCATAAGCTTTAGAATATTCATTTCTTATAGTCCATGGAGATGGCTGTGGAGGTGTATCTTCTGCAAAAGGCACACCTTTCCACCAAAATACTGGAATTTCTTGTTTACACTTCCAGCAATTAGAGGTACTCGCTATATACTTTGATTGATTTACCTTCTTTTCAGTACTATATAAATCCCTGTCTATTTTCCATTTAGCACATACTTCTTCAACTCTTTTGCTCTCGGTCTTGCAGGGTAAACACAGGCTCTTTTGTAGCTTATATTTAATCGGCTTCCACTCATGCGGGTTATTTATTACATCAGAAGCATTTAACTCAATCCATGGTAAAGTTAAGTTCTCACCTTTTTCATCATCCACTTTATGAGTCTGATAAATTTCTATACCTAATGATGGCGAATTGTTCCTGAATCCTACTACATCACAAATGAAGTTTCCGATTCTCACTTCTTCTTTAGAATCGGAAAAAGAACCCATTTTGATTTTAATAGTGTGTGGCACATCGCAACTATCACATTCTAATCTTAGATTGATTTCGCTCTCATTTCTAAAGTTTTGCTTAATTACATCATGGATTAACCTTTTGGCTGTTTTATGGAGAACTGTTTCCCTATTGCAGTTTGAGTTTGGTACATGAGAAAAGTGTTTTTCTCTAATCTGACCATGTTTAATCATTAGTGGAGAACTACATTCAATACAGTAGTACTGCTCTGCTTTTACTGCATCATCAACAGAAATCAGGTTTCCACTTTCGTTAATACCAAATGCAATACTAAAATTTTCTTCTACCATTTTTTAAAGGCTAATTACAAGCTGAAAGAGATAACTGTATTTTCATCATCCCATTCTTACTTAATATTTAACGTGTATTCCAACTTTATCTCATGGTCAAGCTTATCGTATCTGACAGCAGTAGTAAGTTTTTTCAAAGAGTTTAATGTGATAGAATGTTGGCTCCTGGTGTAGTTGTTCAGTTCCTCAGTAGCCAAAACATAGAATTCCCACTGGTTGAGATTCAACGGGTCAACTGTTGCTTTATCCTGATGATGTAATAAGCAAAACACATATACATCGGCACTTCGAACTGCTACAGATGAACGCTTATCTATCTCCCAATCCCATGGCATGGATAGCTTAGTGCTGAACGAAATCTTTGATAACTGCTTCTGCTCCCAGGATTGAAGATAAGCTGCCGATTTCACTTCAATCTTTACTCCATCTGGTGTTAACAGGTCATACGCTCCCCATTCATCTCTTACCTGCGATATTTCAATTTTAGTGGCAGTGGCTACAATGAACTCAGCTAAGCGACCTCTGGTAGCATTACTGAGTATATCTGATACGCTCCACCTCCAGAAGTCTAAAAGGGTATGACTTAATGCTTTATTGTTGTGACTGAAGCTTTCCTGACCTGCCTTTAGTGTAGCTTGTATTCTTCCTAATGAGGGCATTTACTATAATGTTTCACTTTTGATAAAGTTATTGAAGATTACTTCCTTTTAATTATGTATTATTTAATTCTTGAAGAGAATATTAATATCTTCTAAATCATGGAGGTCTCTTTCATTTTCAGGGAGCTTATAAAAGATTTCTTTAGCTGAAACAGCATCTTTTTCTCTGTCTTCTTGATTCGATTTTAGATACCCTCTTTCAGCATATGCTTTCATTACAATGCAAGCATCGTAGCAATCCTTCTTCTTAATGATTTCAGAAGCTACCTTAATCAAATTAAGTTCTTCTTTACGTGCAGCCTTGTCACTTCCAGAATTTCTCAATGTAATGACTTTATTCCAGTAATATGTGGTAACATCTGGCAATAAACTTATTGCAGTATCAAAGAGCTTTAAAGCTTTAGAATTATTCCCGATACAGGCGTGAGCAAGCCCCAGCACGTTGTAGTACTCAGGATTATTATCATACAATATTAGTCCACGCTCGATAGTAGCTATAACCTCGTCAAAATTCTCAAGTTTTAACAAAGCCCAAGCTTTAATCTCATATGCAGCTTGCTCAGAATAACCATTCCTTAACAGAGTATCAACCTGTTCAATAGCTTGTACATACATCTTTTGATGATAGCACCTCTCTGCAAGAGATAAAGACTCTTCTGGATGTAAGGATTTATGCATAAGGTTGAGTTCTTCTATTACGAAAAGTTCTTCATCAGAAGGTACTTCCGATTTCAGCCTTATATTAAGAATCGAAGTGTCTCCAACGGGAATGCTACCCAATTTTAATTCTTCAAAATTTAGGAGATACCCTTTGCTAAACTTAGTATCTTCCGAGATAATAATATTTTCTTGATTGACATACTCTGCCTGATATGTCCAGTTATATGAACCAGAAACAACAGTTTTATAATCTACTATACAGTACTTGTGATGCAGCTTCTTTCTGTTACATGAAAAGTAAAGCCTGCCATTGTGATTTACGAAATCTGACCATGGCAATGAATCTGTTGAATTGTTGACGTAGTCATCTCGGATTACTAACTCTACCCTAACTCCTTCACCAAGTTTTACCAGAAGGACTTCCAGCAGTCTTGAATTTGTAAACCATGCCACTGCAATTTTAATTGATTCTCTTGCTTTGCTGATGTTATCAACCAATGCTGTCTCTATGCCAGAGAAGTAAGTTTGCGTCATATCGTTTTAAAGGTTAATCAGAAAGTGTATTAGATAAAAGGAAGCATTAATTATGATAGGATTGCATACCCTCTTCGTCTATCAAACCTATTTTTTGCAAATAGATAGTTTCTGCTTCCAGTATCTCTTCTACTTCGTTCTGAGCCAGATGAATGCCAACTTTCATACATTCGGTGATGATGTACTCTTGCATATCATCTTCATTGATTGGAAAAGGATATCCGCACAACTCAATGCTATTGTCTGTTAAACCTATCTGTTGTTGGTATTCAAACTCAATGTCTAAGACCTTGACGATATCTTCGAGGGTTAACTTCAACTTTAATTCAAGACTGACATTATCAATAACTATGCGTGCAGCATCTTCTACTATGTATTCTATATCGTTATTCATTCTCTATACCTGGTTTATTTATGTATACCTATTCCCATACAAGTCTTCACTATAAATCATTGATAGCAGCAACAAGAACCAGTATTAAGCTGATTAGAAAAAGCAATGAAACAGTTAAGCTGGCATAGCTTACGAGTTTTAATATCTTGTTAGATTTTCTCAACTCAATTAATTCGGATTTATAAGTAGCTTCTATTGAATCAAATCTGCTATTAACAGCTTGCAATGAATTAGTTATTGATTTCCTGTCAGAAGCAATCTTTTTCTGAAGCTCTGTTTCAACAATCTTTACAGCAGCCTTATAATCTGTATTATTGAGTTTCATCTGCTCATACCTGGCATTCATTGCCGCTAATAGTTTTGCAGAAGTAGTCGTGGTTTCTTTTGCTTCTTCTATGTAAGCAACTGCCTTTTTTAATTTTTGTAATTCCTGGATTAGCTGTTGCTCGATTTCCTGTTCAGGGGTTATGGTTTCCATATGGCTAAAGGTCAAAATCTTGAAGAAAATAGTTGTTAAATGATTGAAGCATATGTAAAAGTGAGCTCTGTTTTGAGTGAATTGGTGAACTCTCAATGTTCTTTTTGATTGTCACTCCGCCATTCATATCGAGATTTACAACATCAATATCAACTTCCCTGATTCTTTTAAGTGATGATTCAATCCTGCTTGTGTGAGGTATTTCAGGAGTCCAGTTTTCAATTCTTAAAAGCTCTTCAGCAGATGGAAGTATAGGCACAGGTTTATTAATAGCAGATTCAAGCTTTTGTTTCCACATTTCGAAAGCATCCGCCTTACCCCTGGATTTTTTTATCTTTTTAAGAAATCCATAGCTGCGTTTAAATATCAAAAGCTCTTCATCACCTGGCTTTTTGCTTGTCAATGAAGACCTGAACTGTGCAATAGAAACGATGGCATCCTTAATCTTAATTAACTGGGAATTGTGGTTTTCTTTTGTCGTTTTGAAAATATAGGTCGCCCTGTCTTTATCCAAGTTGGTATTCTCCCATACTATTCCAAACCCGTCTTCCGTTTCGATTGCGTAAAGAGCAGTCAATTCTCTGTTGTCTATACCAGAATTCTCATCAATCCTTCTGAAGAAGTTTTTGGGTTCATAAACATACACTGGTTCTGTATCAGGTAATTGATGAGCTTTAAGGTAATCAATTACCTGACTGCGTACATGCCAGTCTTCTACATATGCTGTAGAATTTTCTCTCTTACTGCCAAGTGGCTCTATTACTTTACCATATGATTTAAGGATTTCACCAGTATGTATCATGGTTAATACCTCATCCAGCCCATCAACTTCTATAATTTCATTTTCAGCAGATACTTTAACCCTGATTACTTTCTGATTAAGAATACTTGCTTTTGGAACTCGGTTTAACCCAGAACTTGCCATTAATACCTCAGCAGGTTTAGTATATTGACCATTCTCTTTTTTCAACATCATACTATCACCATCAAAGTACAGATTGTACAGATAAGCACCATATTCGGTCAAAAATTCAGAAGTGGATAGGATATTATTACATGGCTCCACCTGAGCTGCTTCAGGGTCCATTACCTCAAGCTTAAGTAATTGGCTATCACCAAGTTTTTTAAATCTAACTTGTTCTTCAGGTTCAAGCAGTTTAAAGACATTTCGGAAGCCTACATAGTCATAGCAATCTGCACTAACATAGCCATTTAACCATAAGCGTACATGATATACCTGGTACTTGGGTAATGTTTCAAAAATGACTTCAGCAAGCTTACGAATATCAATTTCAACATCCACATATCTTTCTGTGAAAGTTCTGATTGCCCCAATAAAGGAACAACTGCAAGAAGCAGAAGACTTCGAATGTGTAATAGGATGTATAAGAGAATTCCACTTGAATTTTGATGCAAAAGTTTCAAGCCCTTGCTGTGTTATATAGGCAATTTCTCCAAGTTTGATAATATCTGGAGATGTGCTGTCTATTTCTGGGTTAATAAAGAACAGTACTTTATAAAAATCATTCAGGTGGCTATGATTCGCTTCGAAGTACGTTTTAGCATCAAACTCAAGCTTTGATTCTAAAACCCACAGTATAAATTTCTGATGCTCGTCAAAGTGTCGTAAAACAGCTTCCTTAACGGAGGTATAAGTATCGCCCACAATCTCGTCAAATATCTTAAGTCTGTTGACAAGAATGGGTAGCTCTTGCTCAAAATCTGCAGAAGCAATGCAACTGAAATATTCTTCAAGCTGCTTTCTGAAGAAATGTATCAGTACATCATTCCCTTTAGATAGTAATGCTCTAACATTGTCCAACCTGTCAATATCAATGTTTTCAATAAGGTAACTATCAGGCAGAATGTCAATATAGTTACTAAGCCACAGTTGTATTAGTTCATCTGGGTTAAGTACCGTAAGCAGGTGGGCTTTGACAGTTTGGTAGACAGCAGCGTTTCTTGTCTTCTCATTGCGACATACAATGTCAAGCAAGGTTTTTACATGATTGTTGAAGAAAGAAATTCTACCATCAGATTTTAGATTTTCATAATAACTGAGTAGTACACTTTCTCTGTCTTCTTCAGCTATCTTCCGAATCAGTACACGCTTGGCTTCAGAAGTTGTTTTATAGAAATATGTTTTAAGTAACTCTAAGTCAATATCATGAATAATACCAGATTCCCATAACTGAAGCAGGTACACTTCTGAACATCGGCTTTTCAATCTGCTGAATCTGGGGGTGTATCCTAAATCTTTATATTCTTTTATCTTTTGAACGAGCTTTAAGTAGGATAAATGATTTTCCACATAACCGATACGCTCAAGTTCAAGTCGGAATCTGCTGTTTGTAGAAAGGGTTACTCTGTTAATTATAGAATCAATATGCTTGCTGATTTCTTCTTGGTGGCTGTCTTCAAATTGTTGCTGTAGAAAACGAATATCAGTTTCTTTCTTCAGGGGGTATGCAAACAAAGCGAAGAGCTGTTCTGGGTCTGTTGTTGATTTGACTTGGTGGAAAACGACAAAGTCACCATCCGAAAAACTATCACTCCTGTCGAGTTTTCTCGATTCAAAAAACAAAACTTTCTTGTCCTGCTGCGGGCTTTCAATATATCCAACGTGACCGTTCCAGTCAGAAATTCTTCCTACATATCGCTTGTAATCATGTAATTTACCTCGCTTAGCAATCCTGATTTCTGTAGCAACTTTACTTCCTTGATGTCTTCCGCTTGTAATTTCCTGTAAGCCAAACGTGACTTCATCCAGAAGTTTCAACCGCTTGTTATTCTCATTTACCAAGCTGTTCTTATGGAAGAAGAAAGTTTCTCCACTTGATGCCTGAATAAAACCGAAAGACCCACTCCAAAACATTACCTTTCCAGACTGGTTTTGATTTAAGTTGTTTGTCATAGCGTAAATGCAGGGTATATTTGAGAGTTAAAGTTCAATATAAGCTCTCATTCATGGGGGTAATAATTATATCAGCTTAAAGATTTGCTATAGTATTAGTTACTGTTATAAGCGCTGACAACCATTTCGCCATATCGGCTAATAGGTGCGCCTTGTTTGGCAAACTGTGGTGCGATTGCCGCATCAATTGTCAGCCCATCAATCTCAAGCTTTACCTTTATCAGCTCAAATACATCTCTTGTTTCCGTGCCATCAGCTTTGGTTAACCTGGAAGAGTGAGTATTCTCTTCGATAATATAGTTTCGTAAAAGGTCACAAAATACCCTTCCACAGAAGACAACGTATTTTCGTTGATGAGATACAATCACTCTGAGAATGTTTTCTATAAATGGTCTCAGGTTTTCAATACCTACAGTCCTATAATTAAAATCAGGCGAACCATACGGCACCAGCTCTATCTGAAGTTTGTTGTCAACAACAACTTCCAGGTTATGGTACACATCTTCTTCTTTAAAAGGCAGCAAGTTAAAAGGCTTTAAAAACCTTATCTGCTTATGGTCGAATGGTGATTTGTGCTTCCTTCCTGAGTAAATTCCGTAGTGGTTGCGACCGAACTTAGTATAGAACTCCCAGTAATCTTCAAAAGCTTTGAAATCACATCTCCTGTTGTACTGGTCTCTGTTCCTTTTTGGATTCAGATGAACAAGCACCAGTTCCGAGGCTAAATTACCAGTGAAAAAATGAGGATTGGCTGTATCAAAGTATTCTTCACCTATGCTACTGTTCAACTGAACCGCTGTTTGGCATTTATCATCTTTTAGCCACCCTTCGAAGTCATGCTTTATGAAGTTTTTGTATTCCTGTATATTATCCATATTATTTTCGATTTTGTTCTCTGTATTTGTCCTCTGTTCTGTATAGTTGTTAGTTTACCGCTTCTTCTTTGCTCTGATTCCTAAGTGGAGATGCCACACTACTTAAAATTTGTACAGCGGGATTTTTGGTAAACACTAAGCTTGAAAGAAGCACATCAACTCTTTGCAGGGCAGCATTAATATTTTCTTCATTATATTTCTCTTTCGATATCTCATCACATACTGTGATGTGCGGCTCAAAGCATGGAATGCCGTTTGAATATAGCTGATGGCTATAGCCAACCTTAACGGTTTTTTTGCTTTTCCAGAAGGAGCTACTCTTAACCTCTTCGCTCCATGGTCTTACTACAACCCCAAATTCTTTTTTCACCTCAGCATCCAATAATCCCTTCTCGTAGCTTTCTTTCAGTTCAGCCTGTTTAGTAGCCAGCAGATGTTCTATTTTGGAGTTATGTTTATCTTCTATGGCTCTTGCATCTTT
Organism: Pontibacter sp. GD7; assembly: GCF_058216375.1. NCBI lineage: Bacteria > Pseudomonadati > Bacteroidota > Cytophagia > Cytophagales > Hymenobacteraceae > Pontibacter > Pontibacter sp. GD7. The sequence continues at coordinate 29,050 of NZ_JBYZMP010000012.1, forward strand.
CTTGCTTGAGTAGTAGAAGTAAAACAGAATCAGTAGCCATATGAAGGACGTAGCTGCAACTGCCAGCAGTATTTCTAATTGCATATAATGTAGGGTTGGATAATGTAAAGATTAAAGCAAATTAAAATATTAAACTATAAGTTTATAGTAATTTAACAATATTATTAGATTTGAATAACTTTAGGGAGCTTTTATAGTAACCCTCTGCTTAACTCTACTATATGCTCATATCTCCAACAGGACTACCTAAAATCCGACTGTCATACACATTGGCAGATGATGATGGTAACATCATCCAAAACTCTGTAACCAATGGCGAAACATTTGCTTATCTAAAATACCCACACAATCTTATTTTCAACATAAATGATATGGGGTATACCAAGCTGATAAATTACGATATCCTGAATAGGATGATATTGTATGATAAATCTTATGCAATGATAAACTTTGAGTTACTAAAAATAGAGGAAGGAAAGTTTGTTTATGTCGGAACGCTGCTCAAAACTGATTTAGAAGAAGGGGCATACATTATAAAGATTTCAGGTCGATTGGTAAAAAGTAGTGTCGAATCACTCCCACACTTGACTTTGCCAGGCACATAATTAGCATGTGTCATACTACTTACAAATCTCCTTTTCCACGTTTCTTGCTCCTGTTTTAAACTACCTTTGGGTATCCAAATATCAGGCATTCATAAATATTCCGTTCACGAAAAGTGCTGGAACTGGATAATGTTTTATACTGCATCTGGGTCATTCGTGACAATTCCACTTAATTTGTTATTAAGTTAGCATCATATTGAACTCTGCTTACATTAGCAGTAAATTTGAAGAGCAAAAAATAATCACAAACCGTTTCAAAGACATTATGTCAATAGCTAAAGAAATTGAATTAGATAGAAAAACTGCGGTTGTTATAGAAGTCACAATTGAAGTTTATTTGAATAAACTAAAAAATGTGTACTTCTTCGAAATTGAAAAAGAAGATATCTATAGTAGAAATAAGTGTGAAAATAAAATTAAGTTACTGAACTACTATTACAATTGTAGTCGGAAAAGCAAGAAGGTACTTTTCACTCAGGATGTAACAAACCCACAACCCATTACTGATGCCACAGAGTGTAAGCTACCACATGAAACGCACAATTACATAATGGAAGCTTTTGAGTACATCATAAGGGAAAGTATGTACGTGTATTTTCAGACTCATTATGACGAACAATGTGACATAGAGAAAGATGTAAAAGCCAATCTTGATTTACAGAGACGTCTAAAATCTTGCGAAATATTTAACATAGTCAAGGGTAAAGAAACTTTTGGTAACCACGTAAGAGATTTGGGTGCTTATGTATTTGAATAATGAATGCTTAAGACATTCAAAACCTTAACTACTGGTCAAGCTTATTATAACCAACAGCTTTGATAATTATTTTCAATACATTAAAATATAATAGTCTGGATGTAAGCTTACATTCTCTGGAAGTGAACAATAGTTAACCTGACACTCCTTACTTAACAATTTTCTTTCGTAACCCCCTCTCACCAAACCATGGAGGGGTTGCGAAACAAAAATGAACCTGTAAGCCTTCTGCTACCATGATTAGCCGTAGTGTCAGGTCAATTAGTGGCGATTACACACTAATCGTTATAAAATGCTGGCTTCTTGTGTAGTTACTTAATACCTTAGACAAAATACATAAACATCAGCACTTCTTACTGCTACCGTTGAACGCTTATCTATCTCCCAATCCCAAGGTTTTGCAGGTCTCGTGCTGAAAGAAATCTTTGATAACTTTGTTTGCTCCCATGATTGAAGATAAGCTGCTGACTTTACCTCTATTTTAACACCAGCTGGTGTTAGCAGGTCATATGCTCCCCATTCATCCCTGACCTGTGTTGTGTCAATGTTAGTGGCAGTGGCTACAATAAACTCAGCTAAACGTCCCCTGGTAGCGTTGCTTAATATGTCTGATACGCTCCATCGCCAGAAATCTGATAATGTGTAGTCTAAAGGGGTTTCGTTAAGTGTAAGGTTTTCCTGACCTGTCTTGGTTAATTTCATGCCATTGTGGAGTTAGGTAGTCTAATGAAACTTTAGAATCCGTGGTAATTGTCATTCACTTGATGAAGTCACACACTATCTGAGTAAGGCAAATAATGTGTGACTTGTAAGTTAAAGGGTGGCAGTCAGCTATACTTTCTCCCAATTAGTAATATTTTTTATGCCATTATCAACTTGACGTACCAGTTCTGGCATAATATTGATGTCCAAATCATTCCATATTACAGGTTCAAATCGTCCGTTCTCTGCCATAAATGGGGTAGTTGTAAGGTATTTACCTTCAAAAGAATAAAAGTAAGTTCCTGGAATGCCGAAGAATGTGACAAAAATATAATAAGGAGCTTGTGAGTTGAAAATTTCTTTATGGATAGACTTACTTGCTTCTGTGAAATTTCTTAATGTATAAAAAATGTTATCTACATTGACATAATCAAACCCACTACGCAAGGTGTTCTGTCTCTCTAATGGAGACTTGAAAGACTCTATAATACCATTTTTAAAACATGAAATTGATATTCTATCAGGAGTATAAGCCTGAATTTCTGTACCCAAATCTTGGTAAGTAGTATTACTATCTGAAAAGTTTCTAAATGAACGCTTAATATAATTTCTGTGTTTTTCATTCTCCCAATCAATTAATTTTTCCTCAGTTAATTTTTCAGGAATAAAGTGGAGTATAAGCCCATTATTATTAGGTAAGTTTTTATTTATACTGTTACTCTTAAACAACTCAAGCCGCTGACTTATAAAGTCCTTCATCAGGTTAATATTCATTTGAATAGATATATGTGATATTATTTTGTAAATAATTTAAATAATATGCAATATATGGTTTAATATATATTCAATAAACTATTAACTATTAACAAATAGCTATTTCTTTAATTTGGTAATCACGCATAAATGACAAAAAGTAATATAGAGATTATGAACACTACTTGTTATTTATACACGCAAGGAAAAGCTAAACAAGCTATTGAAAACCTAATGTACTAAACGTATAAATAAGCAAATTTGAATTGAAAGTAGTTAGAAGGGTTTAATGTCGGGTAAGTACTTTAATTCGATAAAATATTTATTTTCAATTGATTTTAAAGAATACTAAGTAGGCTTATTAACATTAGACCATTTAAAGTAATGTAATAAGTACAATTAATTTTATGCTAATTGAAATAAAGGGCTTTGAATATATATTCAGAGCCCTTTATTTCAATTAGCATCATTTATGGCTACAATGATTTTGTTAAATAATTGATTGTGGTCCTGTTGAAATTTCACAAACGTATTTTTAGAAGATTCTGAAAATACTACAGGTTGATTAAGTGAAAATTGAGATATGAAATCTTGATTATTAGTTATTAACTCACGAAGCTCGATTTGATAAGGCTTTAATTTAGCTTTATCAATTCTATATTTCTCGCTTAGAAAAACCATTAAATCATCTATTCTGATGTTCATTAATTTGAACCAAGGTAAGACTCTTTTTGGATGAATATTGTTAGAATATAGACTGCTCATCCATATTCTATATTCGTTACGCACCTCTTTTACTTCATTAATAAAGTGGTCTTTAAGTACACGTTTATTTGTTAATTTATTCTGAATAGTTCTAACAATCCAAAATGCTAATACAGAATTAACAATAATACCAATAGTGTCAATTATTTCAGAAGCTCCAATTGAATCCACTAACTTAAAGCAGTAACAGGTTGATTTTAAAATTTTCCCAATTAGATATATTAAATCATAAAATTCAATGTTGCAAGTAGTAATTAGGCAGCAATAGGTTGTTCCCATTCTTCAAGTCTAATAGAACCATCAATTAACCTGAACCAAGGCTCATGCTGTGCAGTAACTTTTGGTCTCTTCACGTTTTTTCTCCTTTCTTCCCACTCCTTGTAAGTTTTGTGCTCTATCATATCTTTCCAAGATGGTTCTTCAAGAGATTCTATCACGATATATTTTCGGACTTCATCCAAAGTAAAATCATAAACCAAGTTCCCAAAAGCTTCATCTAAAAATGATGATGCGTATCCTGCTGTACCATCAAGATTGACAACCAGTTTTTCTTTATCTTCGAATGATTCTTTAAAAGCTTTATTCAAAACCTTATGGTAAAATTCTTCACCTGAGAACTCACTTATTGAGCAATTTCTAAGCCCTGGATATTCTGTGAAGTCATTTAATATGCTAATTCTCTTCATTTTTTGCTGTAATCGTATTTTTCAATACAGTCTCTTGTCATTTCCCATTGATAGAATGTTCCTCTGAACCTTGGAGAACCCTTTTGAAAGGTTCTTGATAATTTATCTTTTCCAAAGTGCAAAATTACATTATTGGTCAATACTTTTAAATTAAGGATTACTTCAAGCTCCGCACTTGATTTAATGGCTGGCAATCCTTTATTGCGATTTTCTTCTTGTGTACTTGAGCCGTATTTTTGATTAAATGCTCCATGTAGAACTTCAAGATTCGTCCTCCTCGTTAGTTTATCTTTTAAATAGGTCTTAAACTTAATATATAATGTTTCTAATATTCCTTTCCCAATATCAGTTACTGTAAAAATAACCTTCTCTTTTTCATATTTCACCCCTAAAAGCCATTGCTGGTTCGGACTATAAGCGTGTTCAATAGAATTACCGCAAATTTCTAATAAAATTGTTTTAACTGGAAGAAAATGTTTAGGCTCACCTGTAAGATGGTTTACAACGTTCTTCACAGTTTCACTAATTCTTTTGTTGTCTGCAGCTGTAAGTACACCAAATCCTTTCTCAAAAGAAATAATGTCAGATTCGCTCTTCTTTTTAAAAGGACGATTGTTTTCATCAACCATACCATTTAAAAAGCCTGACTCCTCAATAAACACTTTACATTCATGTTTTCTTGGGAAAAATCCACCTAAAATTACTCCTTTAAACTTTAGTTCATCCCTAATAGCTGTAAGAATACTTATTGTTCCATAGTCAATTTCTACAATATCCCTGAGTGAAATCTTGACGTAACGATTTCCTGCATTGTAAGCAATATTTTCTTTTCTACGGATACTTCTGAAGAAAGCTAAACACTCTTCTGTATTTTCAATAAGCCTTAAATCAATTGGAGCAATTATTACACCATCAACTACTGTGTCATTTTGAAAAGCTTGTATACTTGGTATATATACACTACTAATTTTATTAAGGCGTTTATTCTTTTGTTTTTGAATTTTCAACAACCTGCGCTTATGCCATTGTTTAAATTTCGGTTCTGTATATAATTTCTTCATTTATACACTTTAACACATCATTTGTAAAGTATCACGCTTAGTAATGATGTTTAGGTTACGCAAAAATAGCATAGTGAAATTACACATTAATCTTAGGTCATGGACATTAATATTACAATCTTTAGCTATTCTAACATTTTTAAAGTCTTCTTAACTTTTATAACAGTATTCTTTGCAACGCCATGCAACTTCGCACACTGATTTAATGATAATCCTTGCTTTAAATCTTTTACCAATTTAGCATGCTCTTTCAGTAGAATTTCATTGTCTTTCTTCCAACCAACAGCACGACCCACTACTTTTCCTTTCTTGATGGCATTTGCCATACCGCTTTTTATCTTAGCTGACCTTTGCTTATTATCTTCCATGCTCACTTCAGCATAGACAGAAATTAAAATGTTAGTAACAAAGGTTTCTTCACTGTTTGCATCAAGGCTTTCAAAATTTTGGTTTTTGAATACTACAGAGATTTTTCGCTCATGCAGAAAATCAATAGTTCTTCGTATCATTCTCGCATCACGTCCAAGTCTTTCTACTGATGTTACGATAACCTTTCTGAATCCACCCTTTTTAGCAAGGCTGAACAGATGGTCCAAGTCAGGACGTTTATTTCCAGTTCTTCCTGAAATGTTATTTGCTATAGTTTCAACTATCTCATAATTGTGAGCATCGCAATATTGCTTCAACTCCTCCAGTTGGTAATCATAGCTCTGCTGGTCACTACTTACACGGCAAAAAAGTAAAACAGGAGTTTTGGTCATAAGTGGTCTAAAATAAGCTAAACTTTATCGTGAACTACTTTGAATCCAATTTTAGTTTTGTTCTTAGAGCAAAATCAAGGTTTTCAAATGACACCTTTATTTTGAACCACCTTGGGTAATCAAAACTAAAATTGGTAGGCTTATTTTTTTATTCGCTTTTCTTCCTTTAGAAAAGCGTCTATGATACGTTTTCTCCTTTCTCTGATTTTCTCGCTTTCGCTTCCTATTTCCACCAGCGTCAGCCCCAGTTCCTCAATCCTCCTGAACTTTATCTGTTCCCGCTTCATCCAGTTGCTGACCACATGCACATCAACCCCAATGCGCCTGGCATACTGTGCAGGTGGCAACTCCTTTTCTGTATCAATTGTGTAAATCATATGATTGCTCTTTTGCCATTTATATTAGTGTTACCAATATACGAAATGTTACATAACGTAACAATTGCTGGTAAAATAATATGCTCTATTCAGTGAGGCGTTATGCTTGCCTTTTATTCACCAGGATATTTATCTTCAACTCCCTTAGCAATCGTGTCAGGATTACATCAAAAGCCGAAGGGTCTATCAGGAACTTATTTTCTGTGTTCAACGGATGCGGTTGTACGGCTGGCATAAACACCTGTATGATATCTTCGGTAAATTCAAGCCAGAAATACTCATGCGTGAACCTGCTTTCAAATACAAGCTTGCCTTTTCCTCTGGGAGTTAGAGGTGTCTCAATCCTTCTCATGTCACAGCCCCGCAACATGCTTTTCAGTGTCTCTAAATCGTTGAACTCTTTCTTTTTAATTTTCTGTCTATCATATTTAGAAAGTATTTAAAGTGAAAAAATATTTAATTGCTTAACATTTCTGTCTATTAACATAGCCTGGTAGATTACCGCTGTGCCATCATTTATTAGAAAGCATCCAGAATGTTTTGGATTTTCTTTTTTCGGTCAATCAGCCCTACCCATTCTTTAAGCCTCCTGTTAATTTGCAATCCATCCTCCAAAGAGTAGTAACCTGGACCATCACCCATTCCGAACTTCATTATCGTGCCTTCATGAATCCATTTCATTGCTGGAAGGACTTCATTTTCGTACACTTTTGTCGGCATGATTATCTGGCAGTGGTTTAGTGATATAGAGCCGCTATCTTCACCGAACCTACTACTGTAATGGACATCAGTGAGAAGTCGTGGCTTAGCACCTTTCCACAGTGGCTTTTCGTAATCTTCAATTAATGCCCGTACCTTCTTTTTGATATAAGGCAATGTTTTCAATGTTCTGAAAGTGTATCCCATAACTGATATGTTTTTTACCTGATTGAAAGTTTGTATTAACATTTATTTTAATTTTTGCTGGACTCATGGGTAGGAAATTCATAATATTAGTTACAAACCATTGTTACATTGCGTAACAATTTATACAAAAAAATATATGCATCCTGCCCTGTGTGTGCTCTAATTATAGGCTCTCCAACAGGTCAGCAACCTTTGTCCTTCTGTTAATCAGTTCAAAGGCATCAATCTGAATGTCATACCCCTTGGCTGTTAGCTGGTCGTATACTTTCTTCACACTATTCTCCGAGACGTACACCTTCTGCTTGCCGAAGTCTTCAGAAAAGTCATCTTTGGAATAGCCCATGTACTCGTCTGTGCCTGATTTTCTGATTTTGTACACCTTCTGTTTTTTCATGATTTATTTATTTAAAATGTTTGAAAATGATTTAACTGAAAATATTATTTGGTGAGTGTTAATAACAAAGTGCTAAGCTGCTGTTCTTACCGCCCATGGGCATATATCAGTAAATGTGTCCTCATCCACATCCTCATGCCCGTAGATTAATGCGTGTGAATTCCAAAAAGGCAATGACTCTGCTGTTTCGTTCTTGTCCCAAGGCTCTGGGGCAGAAAGCCTGCCTATGAAGGCTGTGATTATTAGGTAACCTTCATCGACTCTTTTCAACACTATGGCTGCTGTTCGACATTCCTCTGGCTGTCGATTTAAAACAAATTTTGAATAACCCTTACGACCTTTTCTGACAGCATACACTACCTCGTCACCTGGATTCAATCGCACAAGAATGCTTTCACCGATAACTTCATTAAAGCCGATTTCCTGCTGGATAAAAACTCTGCCCTTACAATCGATTTGTTCTGCTATACTCTCAAGAATAGGTTCAATTCCTTTATGTAGGTGGCTATTGACCCTGTTAAAGATTGGCTGCCCATCCTTTGAGCGGTAGACCTTGCGCAATTCTACCGCTTCGAGCATGCTCGGAAATCTTGTGGATGCCCTAAGGTGGAAGCAAACTTCATCGCCTGCCTTCAAAGATGCAGAACTTATACTCGATTTGTGGAAATAAACCTCTTTTCCATTTTCAGTTATGACGTATCCATAACCTTTGATGGTGTCTAAGAACTTCAACCTGCCGATGTTGTCTGGATTAAGAGGCTGTATTGGTTGCCTGTTCTTGTAAAAGCTGTTTATCTGTGGGTATCTTGTAGATATGCTTACATTCATAAGTTAAATATGTAGTGAAAAATAATTTAAGTTAGGGTTTAGGCTTCTTCTATCCAGTCGTTGAAATAGTTCTGAATTGCTTTAACCTTGTTGTGGCTCTCGCACCACTCGTATGCCTCTTCTGGTGTCATGGGTATGATTTTTGAACTGCCCCAGCTTTGGTTTCCAGCACTCTCGGCATACTCGGACAATGCACCACCTCTCCCGTAAAGAAACCATACTCCCTTAAGTGTGATGTAGAGCGTTTCGCTCATGCTGCGGAAGTCGCCTCCACCCAATCCGTTTGAGTAGCTTGCAACCTCTGTTGCCGTGTCGGTGTTGTACCGTTTTCTTTCGATAATTTCAATCATGATTAAATATTTAAATGGTTAACAATTAGTAGTCTTATCAGGAATCCTCCTGAGTATTGAGTGCAAGGTGCTTATAGAGCATTAATCAGTCTCTGCATAGGACGCTCAATCTCCCTCTCGCACTTGTCCGTCAACTTTTTGAGTTTAGGCAGGTTGTGTTCAATTGCCATACCTTCAAGCTTAGTGGAAGCTGCGTTTAGTTTAATAAACAGGGCAAACAATTCATCTTTTACTTCTTCTGTCATGTTTAAATTATTTAAGTGTTGAAAACATATTTTTTAGTATTCACTAAGCTGCCAAGGGTAGTTTACCCGCACTTCTGTTATACCCAGACTTCACAAAGGGTGCAATCTCAACCACCTTTCCGCTCTTGTAGTGCCTTTTATGTCCGCTGACATTGAATGGCTCATTCCTGACGATGTTAGTGTAGTAACTCTCGCTAATCACATGAACAGGGTACTTGAAGTCGGTCTTCACCTTCCCACCAGGCGTTTGGCAACTACGGCTTGTTTTGGTTGAAATGGTTTTATCCTTTATCTGGACATACCTTTTAAACTTGATGAAATGGTAAATGAAGTTAAAGTCACATATAACTTCCTGCGTTGTGTATATGTGCGAGCAGGGTCGGATTGCAAGTTCCGTTCCATGTAAATACCCCTCCGCATAGCTGACCAGGGTACTGCCCTCATAAACATAGACATCCAACTTCCCGCTGTTCTCAGTATCTGCCTGCATCCTGTATAAGAAACTCATGTCGCCTACCAAGACAATGCCCTGTGATGTATACATCGGGTTGTCGAGGCTGACATTCATTACTGACTTGACCTGTCTCTGACACAGGTAGTCTATTGCTGGCTTTTGCTTCACAATGCTCTCCGCAGTGGACAGATATGGAGCGTAAAAACTGAGTTGGTGGCGTGTCATAGGCAAATCTAATTTGCCGTTCTGCACCTGCTGGATGATTGGGAATCGTTTTCTGTCTATGTTCATTAATTGAATTGGTTTGTTTAGATTTAAGTATATGATATAGTCATTATTGCATATATCGCTGATTTTGCGTATATTTATTGCCTCAGAAGCATAAAGCTTTTTGATATTCATGCAGCTAAATACGCTTTATTATAGCTTTTCGATTTTAACAGGGTCAAAAAAAAGGGACACGTCTAATCTGCGCCCTCTTCTTCTCCATTCTCTTCTTCATCCTCTTCCCAGTACTGTATCAGCTCTTTCAGCTTCTTCTTTCGCCTTCCAGCAGTCTCAGCTATGGACATCTTCGCTGCCATTATCATCGCCTCACCTAACTCAATTACGATGTTCTGTATCTGGAACAACTCTTCGTCTGTCAGCTTACCGCTGCCGTCAAGTTTATTCCTCAGTCGCCCCGTCAGCTTTCGCTTTTGCGCCTCATCTCCTTCCTTCCATTCAGACGGGTAAAGCCGCTTGGCGATTTGTACCTGGCTCACCTGAAGGTCTTTTATCGCTCGGACAAACTCTGGTGAAATGCTCGAAAGTGACTTGTTCTCTTTTTCTTCTTCTTGTTGCTTATCTGCCACGGCTCGTTTCTTATATAATGATGCAAATATATAAAATCTAAATGATATTTCAAAATAGCAAAGCTATAATTACAACAACAAAGCCATAATAAAGCACTTAAGCCACTGATTACCAATGAGTATTTTTTTCATCAGCGAGATGATATTATGAGCGCAGCCTTAATAGCAATCCTTATCATCAGCACATCTACTCGATTATTCACTTATCGAATGGCAGCACATTACGTGTATCAGAAGCAGGTGTGGGCGCTTGAGTCATGCCACTCACCTTCTTCAATATAACCTGTACCGCCAGCGTCTGGTATAGCTGCTCTCTTGCATCATGGAATATCAGCAGCACGTCTATCTTTTCAGGTAGCTCTTCCATTGGTCTCTTCACATACTGCTCTATGGCATAGTCGTAGTTCTCTGCTGCCGTGACTATGTCATATGCCTGGTGCGAATCTAATGGCAGGTTCTCATCAATAAAAGCTTTGCAGTAGCCGCCACCCCCGATGGGTATGAGCATGCCCACAGGTATGGAAAAATGAGATTTGTCCTGAGGGGGATATGAGGTTTCGCTACTCTTTTTCATCTTCATCACCCTCCATTGTTTCTTCTATTCTGTCTGCCAGTGTCCTAAGGGCGTATTGAACGATTTGCCCTTTCGTCATGCGCCTCTTCAGCTTCCTGACCATCAGCAGCTTAATGGCTTCGAGCGCATAGTCCGCTTGGTCACTTATCTTGATTGTTCTATTGTGTTTCATTCTTTAACCCTCTGTTCTTTACCTATATATTAGATTATGAAACTACTTTTTCCACTGGTGTAAAAATCTACCGCTTTTCTGGTTTTTCAGATTGATATATAGACAAAAGAAACACCAAGAACGATGATAACACTACATAATGAACTGCTTTATAAAGCCAAGGATAGAGAACTTTACAAAACCTACTGCTCCGAGAGGCAGCTTTTCGGTATAACCTGCCAATCGGCAGCAGGAACTAAGGAAATCCATCCTGAATTTGTCCATGTCTTCAGCTTTGAAAGAAACGGTAGGGGTGCGGTAGTAACGCAGCAGGGAGAGTATAAATGGATAGACAGCAACCTAATTGTTACTTCGATGTCTTCCGAAAGTGAGAACTATTACGCTACCCTTTACAGAACCGACTCAAAGTGCAACTGTTTCGGAACGGCATACAGATGCGGACACTGTGATGCTGGCATTATTCGTAGCCCATTAAATTTCAGGCAAACAGAGACTGTGGGCAGCGCAGACACATATGTGTATCAGACCTTGATTGGTGCATATAGAATCTGGATAAAAGAAGATGATGAGGTCAGGGTAAGATATAACTTCCTATGGGAGAAATCAGACTTCTTCAACCACTTGCTGCAAGAAGTAGATACGGTGGAAATACAGTATGGGAAATGTATTGATTTAGAGTGGGAAGTATGTCTGTATGCGTACCCGAACAAGGACGTGGATAAGGTGCTGCTGACTGGATATCAGGTGAGAGTAGAGGTTATTGATGTCAACGTATCTGCTTCTTTAATAAACAACAGAAACCACCTATCCTGACCTTCATAATAAACAAAGCAGTTATAGCTCGCTTCAGCCATAACTGCTTATTCAGTTTTCTCCTAATCGTCAAAGTAACCACTATAATCACCTTTGAACGGTACGATGCCAAAACCGTGGCAATCAGAGCAACAGGCACCATTACACGAAGGACAGCGGTCATTCTTATCCACAAACATCCATTCATCCTCTGACACCGAAACATCACCTAACCTCTTGCCAGCGTGGTCTATTAAAAAGTAGAAGCCGTCTTTCTTAGCCCAAATGCTATCAGTGTAGCTGTGATATTGTAAGAGGTCATATACTGGCTCTGCGACAAGCTTTGCTTGGGCAAGGCTGTAAATGCCGTACTTGCCTTTTACAAGCAGCTTCACCAAGTGCCTATTCCTATCCAGGTAACTGTATTTCAAAATCAACATCTCATTCTAACTTTTACACTTATATATTAAACTTATGGAGCCTCATTAACAGCTAAAATATGAGAGGAATTGGAGCCAACTGTACCATATTATTCCTATATTGTGCTTATATAATATAACTACTGCACTACCATACCAGTACCGCTGTGAAAACAACTTTAAAGAAGAGACTCTTAACAATTCTATTCACAGCATTTGCTGGTGCTGCTCTCTATTACTTCTACCCTGAGTCAAAACTACCTGCTGGTACAACTATAGACAAACTGGTAGTACTGAAGTCAGAGCGGAAGCTTTTGGCATATTCAGATGGCAGGCTAATAAAGACCTATACCATCGTATTGGGCAGAAACCCCGAAGGCGACAAGGAATGTGAAGGTGATAAGAAAACTCCTGAGGGCAGCTACACTATAAATGACAAGAACCCCAATAGTGCCTACCATAAGAACTTAGGTATATCCTACCCTAACGCTGATGATATCAGACATGCCAGAAGCTTAGGAAAATCACCAGGCGGAGACATCAAAATTCATGGCTTGCGGAACGGCACTGGCTTCATCTATAAATTTCATCGACTGTTCGACTGGACATTGGGCTGCATGGCAGTTACAGATGCTGAGATGGATGAGCTTTATGGTGCCGTGCCAATCGGAACGCCCATAGAGATAAAGCCATAGCCATCTCCTTTAAAGAAAGCAAACAACATGACATTAGATAATTACCAACATCTTTTGCATAGCCTGCCCGTGATGCACCAAAGTTTTACCACAAAGCGCAGCAATTGGAAGAACGCAGAGGCACAAATCGACTGGTTAGTGGCATTGAACGACCAGCTATTCCAAGATGGGTCTACGCTCGAACTGAGCAGGCAAGACCTCTTTTCTCATACAGGCTCTACCCGAGAATGGATTGTGAAAATCATCTACTGGGGCTATCCAAACGGCATGCGTGGCAATAATTTCGTCAACATCCTGAGGAACATCGAACCGTTGGAAACTGCACTGGACAGTATCAAAGCGAAGAGCAGTCCTGATGTTTCCGACTACAAAGCGGTGGTGAAGACATTTGACAGCATACAGGGCTTGGGCATGTCCACCTTCAGCAAGATTCTCTACTTCATGGGCATCAAGTTCAGCGGTAATCCATCCCTGATACTGGACCTCAGGCTTATTGACGTGTTCCGCAGCAACGTATTTGCCGACTTTACTGAACTTAAGTCTATCAGATACGACAACACCAGAAAGCACTATCTGGATTATATCCGAACCATGAACGATTTGGCTGAAAGGCTCGGCACCAGCGGTGAGAGCATTGAGCAATTTCTGTTCATCTTCGGCAATAACTTAAAAGCTAATTAAGACAACTACTTAGGTAATGGAAACACTATACAACGATGGCTACTGCCCTGAGTGCCAACTCAACAACGAGGACGTGAAGTTGATGCTCAATAGGGATGATTTCTGGGAATGTCCCAAATCAAACTTACAACTGGCTGTGTATGGCATTGATGCGGTTACGTTGAAATTCAGAGGAACGGGTAAGTTTAAAGAAACATCTGTTTACGGTACTGACGAGATTAGCGGTGCTGCCCTGTCACGGGCTGAGGGCGACTCTATCATGCCAACCAACTCGTTCTTTCAATCGCATGAAGAATTGAGAAACTACCTGCAAACAGAAGTTGAGCCGAATCTGGAACTAAGCCTGCTTAATCTGGCACTCACATACATTGACTATAAGTATGGTAATGCGTCTCGCTTACCATACAAAAGGCAGTCCAGGCACTTCAAGATTGAATTTGAGAACCAGAGCATTTTAAAGAAGCTGGAAAAGCGTGATGCGAATGAAGGTATGCCTTTCCCAAGGTCATATACCCATCTTTACAGTCTTCTACCGCTGCTGTTTCAGCTTTACCATGATGGAAATATTGAAATGCTGCCAGAGATGGGCATGAGCCTTAACCAGTTGGAACTGTGCAACAAGCACCTACACAGTATGCCAGAGCCTGTAACAAATATAAAAGACAAAGGCTTTCTGAGACAAAGGTTACTCGATTTCATAGTTGATGTTATAGGAATAGTATATCAAGACAAGTCCATTGCATTATCAGCTTCGACTTTCAAATCATCAGATGAACCTGATGCTTCTTCAAAGTCTGAACCGTCTCTTAAACTACAAGATATCCTTAACCTGAAAACTGACCTGTTCAAAAACGCTAAGGTCAAACTGGTACGCCATAAGGACAAAAGGAAGGAGTATCGTGAGTTAATTAAGGATAAATCAAGCCTTCTTGAGTATCAGCGTGAGCAAAGCAAAGAGGTGTTCAAAGACTGCGACTACATTATCTCCTTTGTCGGTCAGGAAGGCACCAAATCGCTTCTGTTCGGCATATTCAAGGTTAAAGGGGTAGAAAAAGGCGAACAATACTATTACTATGACTTGGAGCAGGTGCATGACCTGGACTATCTGGTAGACCGAATAGTAATAGACTGGGGGAATAACGCCATCTCTTGGCATCAGTGGTATCACAAACACCCAAAAGAGGTCGTTCAGATTCTTCCAAAGGGCTACTTAGGGTCCTTTCCAGGTTTGCTGAACTTCGTGCTGGAATTTGATGAACTGCAAAGGCTTGTGCAAAACCCTGATGCCAATCAGGACTGGAAGAACCACCTTTCTGCTGTTAATGGCATCTATATGATACTCGATGCTAAAACAGGAAATCAATACATCGGTTCTGCCTGTGGCGAAGAAGGCATATGGCAGAGATGGAACGATTATGCCAGAAACTTTCACGGGGGAAACAAAGAGTTGATAAGTCTATGCGAAGCCGAACCTGAATACCACAGAAACTTCCGCTATTCTGTTCTACAGGCATTGCCAAGCAATCTTACAAGAAGAGAGATTGTAGCGATAGAGTATCTCTATATGCAGAAGCTCGGAACAAGAGTTCACGGTTTGAATAATTAGTAGTCAATCAACTTATATAAAAGATAAGAGAATGACATATGCCGAACTGCTCTTAGATAACAGATGGAAAGCGAAAAGGGCTTTTATAATTGAAAGAGATAAGAACAAATGTACTCACTGTGAGAACCTGTCATATGTAAATGAATTACCTGCTTCAAGGTTCAGTATTTCACAAGATAGAAATAGAACACATGTTAGTTATACGGTTGGGAGATTCAGGTCACATGCTCGTATAGACATTCCATATAATAAATTACAGACATTAATTAACCCTACCGATAACTATCACAGATGCCTGTACATTTATCCTTCTGCTCCCACTGACTCAGTTTATGCTATCATAGCTTATGAAAGAACAATGGGCGAGATTTCTAATTTGAAAGATATTCACAGGAGCATAAAGTGGTTATATACCAAAGGTTTACATGTTCACCATAAGTACTATCAAGAGGGTTTGAAGCCTTGGGAGTATCCTGATGAAGCCCTTACAACACTTTGTGGTTTATGTCATGACAATCTCCATAAAAGAGTGAAAGTGCCATACCTCGATGTAAACGGTAAGGTCATTAAATCACTGATTCCATGCAAAAAGTGTATGGGCAACGGGTTGATTCCCCTGTACTCCCATGTTCAAGGTGGTATATGTTTCGATTGCCTTGGCACAAGATATACTAACCTGTAAAACAAGTATTCACTACAATGGCTGAAATAGACCCTATAATCTTCCAAGAGCCGAGAAAGACTTTTATGGAGATACTGAAAGTCAACAACCGTGAGGTACCCTTTGCTAATCTGCTGGGGTTCTTTTTCAGACCAAGAGAAAAGCATGGGCTTGGTTTGCTGTTCATTAATGCTCTTTTGGATGCACCATGTTCAGACATAGGTCTGGCAGATGATGCTGATTCTGAAAGCATAGTTAGAAACAGGGGTTACAGAGACAATGCCTTAGACTTGTCGCCTATTGGTCATATAGATACTGCTACAGTTAATGTAGAGGTGGAACAACCTACTGAATCAGCAAAAAGGATTGACCTGTTGATTTCGTCTGATGAATTCGCACTGTGCATAGAATTCAAAATCAACCATGACTTAAACAATCCGCTTAGTGATTACAGGAAGTATGTGGAGAAACATCACAGCGGTAAGCGGCATTACTACATCATTCTCACACCTTATAAAAAGGAAGCTATTGGAGAAGCTAAGTGTTTTTTTGAAAAGGATAATAAGTTCAAGCAGGTCATTTTAAGCCATTTCTTCTCTAAGATAAAGTTGACACTCCCTAATGGATACGCTATAGAGAATGAGCATAATGAGTACTATCGCTATTTCTGTGACTTCGTTCAGACTGTTGAAAACAGAAAGGTTCGCTCTGCCAGGCATCATGCACTTAATATACTTAACAGAAAACTCAACAGCCTAAAAATCCCTTCTGTTCTCAACCACAACAATAGCGGTGGGTACTTGAGAATTTCGAATGGCAGCATTGACGTGAAAGTAAGAATCTCAGCATCAGGTTGGCAGCTTGAGAGGTGGTCAGCAAAAACTCCGATTGAGAAGGTGTTAATCAATAACAAGGAAATAGGCTATCAGAAATTGGTAGAACAGGTTAAGCAGTACCATAAAGCCTGCCATTATAGGCAAGACCAAATTGTATAACTCTTTGCACTCCCAAAGCATCAACCCTATTATGACAGATATACAAAGAGAATTTTTGAGACTCCATGTAATATGCGGAGATAATTACGCAGCAATAGAGCAGAAGCTTTCTGTTTCCAGACCGACCCTAACACAGTGGTACGAAGAACTAAGACATGAACGGGAGCGAATTGCCAAAATCAGAAAGGTTTGGACAACCAAGAAATTCACTCCTGTTTTTGAAGACTTTTACAAGTGGTACAGCGAGCTGGAAAGGAAATGCCACTATTGCGACATTACAGAAGCACAGATTGCAGAGTTGCTTGAGAGCAGAAACCTTCAAACAAAGCGAATAGATAAAAGGGGTAGAAAGCTTGAATACGACAGGAAAGAGCCGAACCTGCCTTATGATAACATGGATAACGTTGTTCTTTGCTGCTATTGGTGTAACAATGCCAAAACAGACACCTTTACCCACGTTGAATTCAAAGAGGTTGGGAAAGTTTTTAAAAGCATTTGGCAGCAACGAATGGCAAAATGATTACAGACGACCAGACTTATTTTCTGTACTTGGCTGATACTCTTCCTAAAAAGTACCCCACATTCTATAAGCGATTCGAAAATGTGCTGAACGACTGTGGCATCAGTTATGACCTATTACCTGGTACAAAGGACATTTGGTGCAGGGATTATATGCCGATACAGGTGGCACATGACTACTACATCAAGTTTGTTTATAATCCTGATTACCTACAAAGTAAGAAGTGGCTAAAGACAATTTCTGATACAAATAGTATCTGTGAATCAATAGGCATTAACCCAAAGAAGTCGAACATGCTGGTTGATTGTGGTAATGTGGTTCGAGCTACAGACAAGGTTATTATGTGCGACAAGGTGTTTTCGGAAAACCCAAGCATACCCGAGAAACAGCTAATAAAAGAACTACAGAAACAGCTTGAGGTTGATAAAATAATTATCATCCCTACCGACTCTTCAGACAAGATTGGGCATGCAGATGGAATGGTGCGTTTTCTGGATGATAAGACAGTGCTGATAAATGATTACTCAAAGGAAAAACCACAGTTTCAAAGATGCTTTCGGATGGCGCTGCATAATGCTGGTCTTGAGTGGTTAGAAGTTGCCTATAACCCCTATGCCAATAAAAAACCCATACAGGCTAATGGTATCTACATCAACTACCTTCAGATGAAGGATGTTGTCATTGTTCCAACTTTTGAAATGGAAGAAGATGAAGCTGTTGTAAAGCAATTTGAGCAGTTGTTTAGTGGTAGTAAAATAGCAACGGTTGATTGTAATTCTATAGCCAATGAGGGTGGAATACTAAACTGTATTACGTGGAATATAATACAGAATCAGGCTAAGTAATGTGTACTTTAATAAAATTTAAATCTTATGGAATTACCTAAATATAAAATGGCTGACATACACGAAATGATTTATTGGGGGCAAGCCAAGACCTACACTGTTACCGACAGGTATCACGTGTACATAGTCTATGATATGCATAACCCAAAAGTCGTTACAGGCTATTATGCTCTTGAAAATGAAACTGAAAAGCTAACTGGAATTCCGAATACCAGTCAACTAAACAAGTTCTTGCGGAGCAAGTCCAAGTAATCACTAAGTATTAAACCAAACATTAAGATGGAACCAGTAGAGTTTGATGCATTACCAGGTTTAGCAGAGCGCCCAACTGTAACACTACACTATGCCCCTACCAAAGCGATAGAAATCCCTATTTTTATAATATCCAATGATATGAAGCGGTGGTTCTTTAGAGAAATATACAATCGCTACTTGAACTTAGGCAGGTACCTGATACACAGAAGGCTTTATATCAGGGAGCCGTATAGTGGTGTGAACGAGTATAAGACCCCAATCCTATCAGAAAAATCTATCTTAGCCATCTATGATGTTGCCCAAAAGGAATCAACCAGGTTTAAAGCTACGGTAAGCGTTGAGATAAGAAAGAAGATAAAATACTTTATCTGTGGAGAAGAAACTACTGGACTTCCTAAAGATTACTCAGACCCAGTTGATTCAAGACACTGGCAAAAAAACATTGATGAATTTCAGGAATTCTTTAAGCTAAATGAGAAAGGATTTAGGTATGGTCACTCCCACTTTTATGGAGACTCAGACAGTACACAATTTTGGAAATAATTAGTAATTGTTTGCCTTTAGAGATATGGTATAAAGGTAAAGTCATTTCTATTTACATAGAAAACGGTCTTCGAACCCAAACACTTTTACCTTCGAAGACCAAGTAGTTAAGTTGTAAATGTAAAGTAAAGCTTAATCATGATAGAGAACCTTACTTGGCACCCGATGGGAAGGTTAAGTTCTCCCGAGAGTAGGTTAGGGGGAGGGGTATATTTACTTGTGTTTCGAGGTACGCCAAAGCGAATCATATATGTTGGCACTACAAACTCTTTCAGCAGGCGTATTGAGCAACATCGTGTGGGGATGTTGTCTGGCAGGAGAACAGTATGGAAAGTGAATACCAATGAGGATATTTATGAATTAATGAGCCATACTGAGGAAGGTAATTCATACGAGTACTATTACTCCTTAGCCAAGAAAGGTAAACTGTGGGCTACCACCACACTTGAAAAGGATGCACCAGCCAACGACCTGTTGAAAAGGGATAATTTCGAACTTAACTGGAAGAAATTTGTGCATGAAGAGTATATTCACAACATTGAAGTATGGGCATGTACTACCGCTGCTGAAACATTCATAGATAAAAGGATAGAGTCACAGATTCAGACCTCACTGAAAATTAACTATGGCATTGGCTCACATATTCATAGTACTGGAATGTGCTGGTTGGGAAAAATTGAATATGGAGCAGAAGTTTTTGATTCAGTATTCACCTTTACAAACGCACCTGACGTTTCAGATGAATTCAGTCATTTACTCAGCAACCTGAGTAACACTAATGTAATCAAGTACAGGAAACCATATAAAATAGTCGAAAAGGCTAAAAAAGCAGGGAACCTAAGACTTCTCAGAGAAAAGTGGAAATTTGCCCATACACCATGGCTCCGTGAGGAAGACGAAGCACTATTTAACTTCTGGAAACGGAACATACCTTTAGAGGTAATTGCCGAGGGATTGCAAAGGTCACCAGACGAAGTAAGGCAAAGGATAAAGTACCTGTCGAAGTTCTATAAATTTTACTACAGCTAAAAGAAAGTAGTTGTCACTATTTGACCTACAAAATGGCTAATCTTCGTAGCAAAGTACTTTAAAGTTCATTTCCCTAATACCATAGAGTATCAGCTTATATCCTGAACTTTACAATTAAACTACTTATATCGATTTCCCTCGGCAACACAATGACGTTCTACTTCCTCTAACCAAGTGTCATACCAGTACCAATGTTTAGCAACCATAATCCCGTAATTTTTTCCGCTTGCTTTAGCATCCAATTCTTTCCATAGCATTGTATGCTGATGCTGCCCAAATTTTGGGAATCCTTTGCTTTGCATCAGAGACCATACTTCTGCTGGTAAATACTTTTTTCTCTCCCTTTCTTTGATTACAACATACTCTTTGTTTAAGGATTCTGCTTCTGGTGAATCTGCCTTGATAAACTCTATCACTTTATCTGCTTGTCCTTTACGATTTACTAATTTAGGTACATACAAAACTCTATATGAAAACCTTATATCATTAAACTCTTCCTCTGTTAAGGAATCATCAAAAGCATTGATATATGAAGAGATGTTTTTGGGCAAGTCTGAAAATTGACGAAGCTGTGTCGCATGGTCTTCATTTATAGTTGAAAACTGTAATGAAAATGATAGATATTTATCAATTCCATAGCTTTCATTGAACAGGCTTTTAATATGTGTATTATAGTTTAGGCAACATGCTTGAAATCTCGCACTCAAGTAATCATCTACCCTTCGACTCATTTGATGCTCTATCTCGTGTCGAAGACCTATTAGGAATTTAAGGTTTGATTTCGCTATGGGGTCGATTGGACAAGCATCATCATCTAAACATCGCTCAAGTTCCCAACACTTGTATGCCCCTTTCTTAGTCCTATCAAACCTTCTTTTACCGTTTACTATTTTATGATATCTGTATTCTACTTTTTTTTCTTTGTAGTAAGCGTGTAATAGGTACATCCATGCGATGTTCGACAATACTATGAAGCTTTCTGATTTAAACTTCATATTTGGGTTATTGAATATCTGAACAGCACAAAGCATTGCTTCTCGTGATTTGATTAGCAACTCTTCTTTGAAAGACCAGATTTTTTTAAGCTTCATTATCTAAGTTTAATATGTGTTACTCATTCAGCTTCTTATATACCTTCTTGAGCATCCAGTTTTTCACCAGTTGAGAAAAATCCTCGTTATCCATAATCTTAGTAAAGATATCCTGGTTCAGCTCCATGCGCTGGATTACTTTGGTCAAGAACCTATCCTCGAAGCCGTATTTAAAGTTCTCCATGGAGTTGCTTCGGGCTTGTAGCGACAGTTCCTCATCCAGCATTAACTCCGCTTCTATTTGGTCAAAGAACAGTTTGTCGGCTTCCGTAAAGTCCGTACCAAACCTATCATTCAATACCTTAATGATTTCCGATAACTGCGCCTGCTCTTCCTTTTCGCCTCGCATACCAGCCTGTGTTGTACCTTTTAGACCATATTCGCCCTGTTCTTCCAGCGCAATAGTGCCTTCGCTAATTTTCTGGATGCGGTAATACTCCAACGCCACTTCATCGTCCAGATGAATGCCTTTACCTGACCCATTCTTAGGTAGCTTGTTGTACAGCAATCTGCCATAAGCAAACAGCTTCTCCATCTCCATGTCATGGAACGGCATAATCTGCGTCAGGAAAGAGTACAGGCGAATGAATGTGATAAGCGTGTGCTTGAAGTCTTCTTTCTCTTCTTCGTTTGGTAAGCATTTGTAACGCTGCACCGCTGGGTCTATGGCAACATCCAGCTTCTTCTGAAGCTTGGCATTTACCCTATCGGTTGACTTGAAGTATACCTCGCAGAAAACATCCACTTCCGACTTCCAGATAATCTGCGCTAACTCTAACTTATATTTCAGGTCAGATAGCAGGTTCGGGTCTGTTGGAGTATCAACTGTAGTAAGTTCGTAGTATGGCTGGAACGAATTAAGTATATCTTCCTGCTCGTTAGCAAAGTCCAGCACGAAGGTGTCTTCCTTGCCCTTAGCGGTCCTGTTCAATCGGGATAAAGTTTGTACTGCTTTCACGCCAGACAATTTCTTGTCCACGTACATCGTGTGCAGCAGGGGCTGGTCAAAGCCTGTCTGGTACTTATCCGCCACCAGCAGCACCTGATAGTCGGTGGTTTCAAACTTTTCAGGTAGTTCTTTTTCCTTGAAACCGTTCAACTGCTCTTCGGTGAACTCGCTGCCGTTGTCCAGCACCTTACCCGAAAATGCAACCAGTGCTTTGATATCAGAGTAGCCTTTGTCTTTGATGTATCTCTGGAACTCCATGTAGTAGCGCACCGCATGCAGTCGGGAGCCTGTCACGACCATTGCCTTGGCTAAGCCACCTATCTTCTTGCTCGTTACCTGGCGGAAATGCTCTATCATTATCTCAGACTTCTGCGCCAGGTTGTGCGGATGCAGCGACACGTACTTGCCAATCGCTTTGTTAGCTTTCTTCTTGTTCAGGGCAGGGTCATCCTCGATGGCTTTAGTTAGCTGAAAGAAGGTCTTATAGGTGGTGTAGTGTTTTAATACATCGTGTATAAAGCCTTCCTGTATCGCCTGTCGCATAGAGTACAGGTGGAAAGGTTTTGGCTTCCCATCTGCATCCACCTGACCAAATACTTTCAAAGTTTTTTCCTTTGGCGTAGCTGTAAATGCAAAGAAGCTGAGGTTGGGCTGCATGCCACGAGCCAGCATAGACTTTCGGATAGCATCTTCGGTATCATTATCATCATCAGTGTCTACTTCGCTTTTCTCCGCTTCTTCCAGTGATTTAGCCGCCAGTATCTCCTTTATCTTTTTGGATGATTCACCGTGTGCTGAACTATGGGCTTCATCCTGAATGATGGCATATCTACGTGCTGGTAGTTCAGCAACCTTATCCAGTATGAAAGGGAACTTCTGTAAAGTGGTGATGATGATGTTGGAGCCAGCGTTGAGCGCATCCGCTAACTGTGCAGAGTTCTTATCTATTTTCTGCACCACGCCCTGCTTATGCTCAAACTGAAAGATGGTGTTCTGCAACTGCTGGTCAAGCACCTTTCGGTCAGTGATAACGATTACACTATCAAATACACGTTCATCTTTTTCATTATGCAGACTGGATAGTCGGTAGGCAAGCCATGCGATGGAATTACTCTTACCAGAGCCTGCCGAATGCTGAATCAGATAGTTCTTACCAGCACCATGTTCACGGGCATGTTTCGCTACTTTACGCACCACATCCAACTGGTGGTAACGTGGGAAGATGATGGTTTCCTTTGTATACTTCTTACCGTTGACCTCGTATTGCTCCACCTGCAAGTGAATAAACTTACCGAGTATGTCCATCCAGCTATCCTTCTTCCAAATCTTCTCCCACAGGTAAGATGTCTTATAACCTTCTTTATTAATCGGGTTACCAGCACCGTTGTTGTGACCTAAGTTAAACGGCAGGAAGCGTGTGCTTTTCCCATCCAACTTTGTGGTCATGTATACTTCGTCCTTATCAACAGCAAAATGCACCAGCGCACGCTTCTTCCCTTGAAACAGTAGTTCTTTCTCATTTCGGTCGTACATGTACTGCTGCTTGGCATGCTCCACGGTTTGATTTGTGAACTGGTTTTTGAGTTCAGCCGTAGCCACAGGCAATCCATTTACGCTCAGCACCAGGTCAAGCGAGTTCTCGTTTTGGTTGCTGTACTTCACCTGCCGTGTTACGGTTAGTTGGTTCATCTCGTACAGCGTTTCCGCTTCGGGGTTCAGGCTGCTCTCGGGCTTGAAATATGCCATCCTGAACTTCACGCCCAAATCAGTGATGCCGTTGCGCAGCACATCCAGCGTACCTCTAAGTTCCAGTTCCTTACAAAGCCTGTAGAGCAACTTCTTTTCCATCTCCGCACCGTGCATCTGACTCAGCTTCGCCCATTCCTTGGGCTGTGTGGTTTGCAGGAAAGAAAGTACTACCGACTCGTCAAGAGCCAGGTCTTTGTTGAAGTTGTGCCTGTCGCCTTTGGTGTAGCCACCTTCTTCTATCAGAAAGTCTTCGATGGCTTCTTCGAAGGTCTGCTCGGTGTGGATGCCTGTTGCCATAGCTAATGTGTGGTTATGCTAACGCTGTGGAAGTGATGGGTTCTGGTTGGTAGTCACGCACGTCAATTTTGCCCGATACCGCTTCGGAGATAAGGGCTATGCGATATTCTTGCATTAATTTTATTTCACTTAATGCTTTATTAATTACCCCCTGTATCCTTTCTAATTGATGATTTACATAAGTGGAGATGCTTTGCTGCTCTTCATAAGGAGGCAAAAGCACAGGCAATCTTTTAAGTAGCTCCTGGCTTAATGAAGCTCTCGTTACCAGATTCATCTCTTTAATAAAAAACGTTCTCACTGTCTGGCTTCTGAAAAAGTACTGAGAAAAGCTCTTGAACAAATAATTGTCTTTCGGTCTAAATCTTATCAAGAAGCCAGCGAAGACTGCATCTTCAATGGTTTGTAAGCATGTTGATGCAATTCCTATTTCCTCAACTGTCTCAGAAGTTCGGGTAAAAAACACATCGCCTTCTTTCACAGAGAACCTATCTCTATCCACCTCAGTAGACTTTGCTAATCCAGCAACACTCTTTGGTAAGTAAATATTTTTATATACATCGCCATAGCTTACAAACGGGTAACCAGAACCAAAATAATCAGCCCCTTCACTAACTCCATTTTGGCACTCCCCAACATACCTTAGTGGTACTATCTTCCAATGCGCTGGCACCATACCCAACCACTCCATGCCACTGTCTTTCATCGGAGCATTAGGGTTCAGCCCTTTGGTAACAGCCTCGTTGATAACCGCTGTCTTTTCCTCTTCCAGCAAAGCAATCATATGCTGCTTCTTCTGGATTAGGGAGTCGATTTGGGAGGTTTTGTCGTCTAAGAAGTTGGCAATGGCTTTTTGTTCGTCAAGCTTTGGGAAACCAACACTAATACTTAGTAAGTCTTCCTTTGATATGTTCTTCATACTGGAACTGGTTCCAGTTGCTTTCGAAGTTAGTACAGACCTAAATGGAGCAGATATCATCAAATAACTCAACCAAGGAACATTTAGACTTACTTCATTTCGGAAAACAGTTTGCCACAATCTGTCAGG
This sequence comes from Pontibacter sp. GD7, assembly GCF_058216375.1. Taxonomy (NCBI): domain Bacteria; kingdom Pseudomonadati; phylum Bacteroidota; class Cytophagia; order Cytophagales; family Hymenobacteraceae; genus Pontibacter; species Pontibacter sp. GD7. The sequence goes on from NZ_JBYZMP010000012.1 coordinate 54,469, forward strand.
TAAGAACAAATTATCATATGCATTCGAGACATATCCACTTGCACCAACAAGGTCAGGGGTATTCATTCGACTTATTATGATGCTGTTTGCTCTTACTGCGCATTTAGTTCGTTCAATTTCATCTTGCAGCACCTTTTTATTTTTTGATGCATCAAATCTGAGAGTATAGACACAACTCGTCTTCAATATACCTGCTTCACCTTCTTCAACTGGAATATCCTCCGAATTTACACTTACACCTGACTCTAAATCCTGAATCACATACTTTAGCTTTTTTACCTCCCAATGAGTAGGTACCTCATCAAGCCATTCAAATTCTGCCACTTTATAGCTATCATATCTTTTTATCATACTTCTCTGATTTAGGAAATAACATTAGCCACCTCGTCATACACCTCTTCTTCCAGCTTCATTATGTCGGCACGTATCTCGTCCAGCGAACGTAATGGCTTATAGGTGTAGAAGTATTTAGTAAAGTTGATTTCGTAGCCCACTTTGGTCTTGCTGTGGTCTATCCAAGCATCAAGCACATGCGGTAGCACCTCCCGCTTGAAGTATTCCTCAATGTCCTCGGTCAACGGCACGTTCTCGTTGTCACGTAGCGAAGCATCAGACTTTGGATTACCCTTCTTGTCGGTTACTACCTTGCCGTTCTCGTTACGCAGCGGTCTTTCGATGGTGATGCGACTATACCCAAAATCTTCGTTGTCGAATAGCTTACAATGCTCACTTGGCACAAATTCACCATAGATTTTGGTGATATCTTCTATTTGTTTAGGGCTAATCTCGTTGCGCTTGTTGCCAAGGCTCTTGGACATCTTCTCGTAGAAACCAACAGCATTGATAAGCTGCACCTTGCCCCTACGCTCTTTTGTTTTGCGGTTGGTCAGCATCCAAATGTATGTACCAATTCCCGTGTTGTAGAACAACTGGTCAGGCAGCGCAATGATGGCTTCGAGCATGTCATTCTCGATAATCCACTTGCGTATTTCAGACTCGCCAGAGCCTGCACCACCCGAGAACAGAGGTGAGCCATTGAACACGATACCGATGCGGCTACCCTCTTCATTCTGCTTCATCTTGCTAACCAGGTGTTGCAGGAAAAGCAAAGAACCATCCGAGATACGTGGCAGACCAGCCCCGAAACGACCACCAAAGCCTTTCTTCTGGTGTTCGTCTTTTATCTGCTTTTCCGCTTTCTTCCACTCCACGCCAAAGGGTGGGTTAGTCAGGCAATAGTCAAATTTATTGTTTTCAAGCCCATCATTAGAAAGGGAGTTACCCAACTTAATGTTAGCAGGATTCTGACCTTTAATGAGCATGTCGGCTCTACAAATGGCGTAGGACTCAGGGTTCAGTTCCTGACCAAACACTTCCAGACGAGCCTTCGGATTTAGTTCTTTCAGGTATTCTTCCGCAACAGACAGCATACCGCCCGTACCAGCACATACATCGTACAGTGTCTTCACAATACCTTCCTGCGTGAGTATTTCACGGTCATTGAGAAACAGCAGGTTCACCATCAGGCGTATCACCTCACGTGGCGTAAAATGCTCCCCTGCTGTTTCATTGGAGATTTCAGCGAACTTACGTATTAACTCTTCGAAGATGTAGCCCATCTCCATGCTGCTGATTTTACTCGGGTGCAGGTTTATCTCCTGGAAACGCTTCACCACCAGAAATAGTAGGTCAGCTTCTTCCAGCCTATTCACCTGTTCTTCGAACTTGAAGTACTCCATTATCTCCCGTGCGCCTTCAGAGAACCCGTTGATGTAGTTCCGAAGGTTAGCAGCCAGGTTGTTAGGGTCAGCTATCAGCTTTTCAAAATCATACTTGCTGCGGTTGTGGAAGCTAAGCCCAGCTTCAGCATTAAGGATTGGGTCAATGTTCTGAATGTTTGAGTTTCTCAGAGACTCATACTTAGCCAGTACGTTAGGCTTGGTCTTTTCCAACACACAGTCCAGTCGCCTTAATATGGTAAAAGGCAGTATCACTTTGCCATACTCTGCCTGTTTGTAATCACCTCGCAATAGGTCAGCCACCGACCAGATGAAGTTGGCGTACTCTCTAAAATTTATCATAAATGGGTATTCTAAATCTCTCTTGAAATAATATCCACAAGATAAAATATAATATTTAGAATATTAAGTGAAATTTGGGATATTGTAGCTGTAAAAACGGACTTAAAAAGCTATCCACCTTATAAGCTAAACAGTCACAACATCTTACTACTTTTAGAGAACAAACATGACCACAAAAGCAACTGACACTGTCACTTCTAAACCTGAATCCTTCACACTCACTGATATTGCTTCATGGCAGCTAAACCATCAAAACTCCCCTGTTGATTTACCGCCATTACAGAGAGGGTTTGTATGGGATGTAAATCAAATTGAGGCAGTATGGGATTCATTGCTCAGAGGCTTTCCTATAGGAGCATTTCTGCTATCAAGAAGTGAGGATAGTAAATTGTTTTTGTTAGATGGTCAGCAACGAGCAACATCAATAGCGTTGGGATATTTTAACCCTTGGACGTTATCAGATATCAATTTTTGGTCTTTGAAAAAGACAAACATGCCAGTAATATGGATTGATTTGGCACCAAACGAAAAGACATATACTCAAAAATTTGTTGTTAGGGCGGTCACCCAGTCACATCCTTGGGGATATCAAAGGGTTTACAACTCCAACATACTAACTGTGCCTGACAGGAGAAGAGCTTTAGAAATATTCAAGAAGAACCCTGTAAATGACATTAAAGGGTATATTGGTTTGTCAAATAAAAATGTGTTCCCATACGATGCGAACCTGCCTGTTCCATTATCATTCCTTATAGAAGCTGTTTCAACTTCTGATGAAGCAAGTGACAGTAAATGGAAAGAAGAGTTACTATCGAAGTGTAAAACATATCTTCCAGAAAAATACATTGTTACCAAACATAGTGATAACACTCAGGGTTACTTAGAGAGCCTAAAAAACCTACTCTTTGGTGATAATTTTGATAATAGCATCTTTCATGCAATTAAGCATATTCAACGTGTAGAAATACCAGGAATAGTTGTTAAACAGGAGGTACTAAAAACAGAAGATGAAGAATCTGGCAATAATAGCAACAGCGAAGATTCGACATTATTTGTGCGACTAAATTCATCAGGTACAAGAATTGCAGGCGAAGAGCTAATTTATTCCATCTATAAAGCATCCTTCCCTGAAGCCAAAGGATTAGTAGAGAGTATCGGTGCGAGCTTTGTTGCACCTTCAATGGTTATTTCTTTAGTTTCCAGATTAGCTTACGCAGAATTGAACAATTCGTATCCCGCCCCTATGAACGTCAATGACTTCAGAAGAAGGATAAAGAATGTTGAGTTTAGGAACATGCTCAAGAACTACATTGATGATTTAACTACTGAACAAGAGACACCGTGTAAGGCTAAGCAAATTTTTGATTGTGCCATTAACATACTTTTGTCCGAGGACGATATCAAAATTCCGCCAGTTTTAGTTAAGAGCATTGTAAGAAAGTCACCCGAGTTATTCTTGATGCTACTACAGTGGATTAGATTAAAGAACTGCCATATTACTCCAAGTGAGAAAAAACGAGCGTTAGCATCAGTTACTGCTTTAAGCTGGTTTTGCAGAGATGAAAAGAAATATGTCCGTGAAATATGGAATAATATTTCTTCCGAGAACCTTTGGACAAGAGAAGTTCTACAACTTCCATTTTTTGGCAGAAATGATTACTTAATGTACCCATTGGTTCCTCCAACAACTTTACAGAAGTGCTTAGAGGAAGATGTCATTAATAAAAATAAACTATGGGATGATTTATACCCTGAATCTAATAGTGATATCGCAAAACAGTATGAGTATATCCTGAATACAGAAAACAAGTCTCCCGAAGACACGAAACATCTTGTTAATAGTATCTGGTATTCGTTTATCAAAGAAGTAATTAAAAATAGATTCTTACTGCTTTTTGCTCAAAGAGAATACATCAACAATAACTTTGGTGATTTCAACCAGATGGAAAATCTAAAAGACACCAACACTCCATGGGATTGGGACCATATTTACCCTGGTAGTTGGGCTAATGGAAAATGGTATATTCATAGAAACACAAAACACTGGACCAACACTATTGGCAACCTTCGTGCAATGTCATTAGAAGATAACAGAAGCGAGAGCAATCATTTATCCCCTAAAAAAAGGCTTGTTGATGTAGAGAAAAGTATTGATGTTCGTGATGAAAGCTTTGTTAAAGACAATGATTGGGAATACTGGGAGAAGATTGAAAACAGAATAAACCATGACAACACAGAGATGGTAACTGTTCATTTATCCGCTATCATATCACGACTTTGTAATATTTATGCAGAATGGTATGATACACTTGAGATAGGTGAAATACTTGATTTTGGAGATATCGCTAAAAGCAAATCTAAAGTAATGCAAGAAGTATCTGAAATGGATTCTACAATTGTATAGATTTTACAGAATTGGCTCCGCCAATAATATTGACTATCAGCTATAAAATCATTTGGCTATAAACTACGATGGATAGTTTTAAAGCACACATTAGGAAAATACTAAAGCAGTCTGAACCTTTATCGGTCTTAGTTGATGATGCATTCAATGCAGATGAGCAGGAAAGAATAGGCAATTTGCTGCAACCACTAATAGAAACAGGTAACAATGGAGATGAAAAACTCAATAAGACATTAGACAAGCTGCTAAGGCAGTTTGTATGGAATGCTACTGAGTTCTGTAATGATGGCTCTTCAAAAAAATATGTAGGTCAGCCATATTGGTCTGAAAAAGCAATTATACATTATCTTGAAAAGAAGCTATATGACTTTCCAAATCGCTGTAAAGGTCTTAGGCATGAACATGCAATGCCAATAAACATTATTATACAGAAGATAAAAGATAAGCCAGAGTCCATTACTGAAATTATATCAAAGTATGCCAGGGCAGTTATAGTTACTAAAGATGAAGACGTAAAGATAACAGCCAAGAAGCTTCATAATTGTTTACCTGATGGTTTTGAAACTCATGGTAATCTTTTGTGCAGGTACACAGCATCAGATGTTTCTGCAATCTATGATGTTAGAAAAGTTGAGTTCATAAATAAACTTATCTCTGGAAGTAAAAAAGAATTTAATGAAGTAGTAAACAGATTAAATTCTGCTCCAACTCTAAAAATTAAAAGCTAACCTAACGCTGTGTATCTGACAGTCTATTTAAAATGTATGCTTCAGCATCCTTATACAGCTTATACAAAGCATCGTTGGGTTTCGCTATCTCTTCTACAAATTCAGGGCTGTCGAAACAGAATATCAAACCTAAAACAGTCCTGAAGTCGCTGGCTATTTCCGCTGGCTGGGTAGCTATAAAGTCGTCAAAGTATAGTTCAAGATGTTCTGGCGTGATGTTCAGCATCATATAATTCATTATTTTTGTTGAATTATATATAAAAGTTACGCCAGTCTATCCAGAAGAACTTCCTTCTACTGAAATAGGAATGGCAGTGAGTAATTTTAAACCCACTGCCATTTCGATTGCCCACTCATATAATGTACCTGTTACAAAGCTCCTTCGCTAAAATAAGGTATCTTGATGATTGCTCAGGCTATCAGAAAGATTTAACTCTTCAATTCGTAATGCCCTCCACTCACTGGCGTTGCAAACCTTAACTATTTCTCCCCTGAATACATTGTCATAATCATCATAAAAGTAGGTGATATGAGCATCTCTGAGATTGATGTTGAAATTGCCTTGCGCATACATTATATCAGAAACCAATCTTAGTATTCCAAAGCTATTATACCTTAGTTGGTTACCAGCTAAAGTTATCGAACATGCGAATTCTTTTTCTTCCTCTTCATCATTTATGAAGACCACAGACTTTACTGTTAGTTTGGTTCTAATGCCTCTCGTTTTTTTAACGTTAGCCAGAATATTAGGTAGTTTAGAAATGTCACCTTTGGTTTCCATCCTGGCTACCTTTCCACTTCTCAGGACTCTTAAAAGCTCATCCGTAGCCACAATGCTTATATAAGTGGTATCATGCTTATAGGTGTTATGATTATCTTCATGATTGGCAAGCTGAAAATATGGTGCTTCATTTCCATGAACCACTTTGATTTTAGCCCCTAAGTATTTTTGCAGTACTCCTTGTACCGTTTTGTAAAACCCATCTGCTTCACTTGCATCCAGATACTGTTGGGTGAAGCCATTGTGCAGCACATCACATAAGCTGCTGGTCGCATTAACACCAGAAACATCTTTCCGCAATAGTGTCTTTGATTCTGGCGCCAGTCTTACTGAGTATTCTTCAGTTGATATGAGAACGGTTAAGCTTTTCTTATTCTCTACGATGCCGTCTATGAAATCCTGCCTGATTCTGGCAACTTCTATCTTTCCCATGTTAGAATTCCTTTATTGTTAAACATGGTATTTCTATACAGAAATCAGAATTTGTTTTAAAAATTAAAGGTAAAATTATCATAAACACTATCTTATTTAGTATAAAAATCTGGTTATTAAATGATTACAACAATTTAAATGTTGCCAATACCTATGACTGAAAATATTTAATCAGGTTATGCTGTACATTGTCTGATAGAGTGGTCATAAATGATGCAGACTGTTCAATATAAAAGAGGTATCGCACTATTTTGACCACTCTTTCACGACCCTTATACCTGTCTATAAGCACCTTACCTTGCTTCATGCGAATTTAATGTTAGCTTAACCCGATAAAGGCTGATAATTTTTTAAACTTTTGATTTTGTCATTTCTATAATGCTCAGATTTATAACTAAACAAAATGAGCATAGAAGCACGAAATTTAAACAAGAAGATACAGCAGTTTAGGAAGTTAGAGGCTGAGTTACAATGTCCTTTTGCAATCAGTAGTGTTAATGACTACATCAGCCTAATGCAGCGGTATAGAGAGTACCTGGTCCTCTTCAACCACCTTAGTAATGCCGTAGCTAAAAAGCTATATTCCAATCATTTCAGGACTCCCAAACTTGATGAACTGTTAGTTACACTTTATCTTGATATGGAAGCAAAGCAGATAGTCTTTGAGAATGGAAGTCTCTTAGCTTTATATGTAGAGGCAGATGAGACTTTTAACTTCAGTTCGTTTATAAGCCTGTATAGCAACAGAGAGTTCTGCGACCTGCTATCCTGCTTCAACACACCTATTGTTATCTCAGACGATGTGATGGAAAAACTACCTCAGCACGTTTTCGATTCCGATAAAAACTGCGCCATTGATGATACCATTAATGATTTAATGACCGACAGGGTCGGCAAAATTGAGAGGCTGATACTTGAATATTAAAGGTTCTATGGTTCAATCATGACAGGTAAAAAAACTGCCTGTACCCACACGATAAATTTTCAGGCAGCGGGAGTTTATATATACCGTAAACAAATGCAATAAGTATGGTTAGTAAACACCCGCAACATATGACCTATCAGGAAATAGAAGACCTGGTTATTTACAATAGGAAAGAAGCCTATGTGCTGAGCATTCCTGAACTCACAGATGCGTTGGAGAAGATAAAAGCAGAGTGGGTCTGGTATTCACTACAGGAATTGCACGAAAAAGCATACCCTCTTTGGGTAAAGGAAAAAACATTCCTACAGGTTCAGGGAGAAAAAATAATAGCTGATACAAGGAACAGAAAGATAAAAGGCATACTCCGTGATGAGTAGCACCATAAACAACAAACCAAAAAGGAACTAAGAGTTAGTAAATTACTCTTTGTTCCTTTTTGGTTTCCTTCCTGTTATTGAAATCAGGCTGCCATTGGCACACTTGCTTCATCGCTACTTTGACTTGTTATCTGCTCCACATCGAGAGATGGCACTATACTATATTCCTTCTTAAAGTAGTATTTAATGGTATCAATAACCTCTGTTGTATGCTCTGGAAGAGTTAGTACTGAATCATGTATAGTTGTAAGAAACGTGCTATTGCGCATCAGTCTATTCACAACTCGCTTTATCATGATATCGGCTTCGGTGGTCTGCATCAGGCGGCTCAGCAGCGTGTAATCATTCGCCTTGTAATGCTTGATAACAGCATAAACATTAGGGAATCTGTTTCTAAAATACTCTGAGTCTTTGCTTCTATCAGCATAGTGGTTGGTGCAATAGAACAGGGTAGCAAACAGCATCTGCTTAAATGTTTTCCTATCACCCATAAAATTCATCTCCGACATCAGCACATTATAAAGCTTTCCTTGGCTACAAAGGTCAATATACTCCTGCACGTCTGCTGGGAGATTGTTACAGTAGTAGTCTACCAACAGGCTACAGAAGATGAACGGCTGTGAATTCCTTATGTCTATATTCACCAGTAGCTTATAAGGATGCTTCTTGTGATATAGGAACTGTCGCAGTGACTTGGACAGGTTAGTGATGAACGTGTATACACGCCCTGTTACATCGTCTGGTTTAAAGCAAAAATTCCTGTTCACAATGTTGCGAATGGCGGCAAAATCAGCGTTGCGCTTACTCTGCATCACCGATTTCAGGTAATCAGCATCATCCAAAAGAACGCTGTCGTATTTGTCTTCATTTTTCAAAGAGATGGAGTAGAAGTCAATGTCTGGGTAATCATACAGTGCCTGCTTAAAGCTATCATACAAGCCTTCTGGCGGCAGCGAATCAATTAGCTGGACAGTCCTTTCGTATTTCTCATCAATGTATTGCAGCGCCTCCTCATGGCGTATTCCGATATACTTTAGCTGCGTTCTAATGTAGCTCTCTGGCTTCGATGCCAACACCTGCTTTCTCCTTTGTAATTTACGAGCCAGTTCATCCTTTAGAATCATTATCTCCACCGCCTTAGACTGAAACGCCATGGAGATGTCATAACCTCGTGACACCACACCAGGCTCATAATGGTTATCGGTGATGATAACTCCCCACTCAAGCAGGTCTTTTACTATAATCTTGTAGTAGTCAGCACCCAAAATATCCCGTAGAGTGGTGGCTTTTAGTGGTACCATACCATTTCTCTTAGGCGTGGTGAATATCTTCTGCTCTATGATTTTAGACAGCACGTAAGCATACTTATCCTGATGGTCCAAGCGGTATCGTTCGCTGTTGTATTTGGCTAATATTAGCTGTGGTAAGTTTACTTTTGATGGTATGTAAAGCTTTCTCTCATTGTTCTTTATCTTCATTTTTAACTAATTCTTTTTTCTTATTTATATATCTGTTGATATAGCTTCTATAAGAAATAAGAGATTAGTTTTAAGATTGTGACTAATATAATTTCAGTTATATCATATTTCATCTTTCTGAATACTGACTATTATCTTATCTGCTATTCACTTTCGTTCATACCAGATGAAATGATACCCAATAGTTAATATAGAATACTTAGAATGGTAAATCTCTTTGTCTTTAAGTAATAGTTAATATTAATAAGTATAATATATCATTATCTTGTATAAAATTGGCTCAAATTCCATTTCCAATAATTTCCCCTTTTCTATATCTTATGGTTAATGACTTGTAAGAGTATTCACTTCAAAAACACCACCAGTTAGCTGTAAACACATATTTTAAGCTAATTTTAAAACACCCAAAATTTCACATTCTTTCACATGTTCTATCTGCACGAGCGGTGAGCGAGTGTTACAGTTACCTGGGAGCGGAAGCGAGCAGGTAGCTTTCAGAATAGGAAGTAGATATAAATTTATCACATAAATTAAAGGAAGAATTCTACCTGATGTATAGTTAGAGACCAGAATGGTATAAAAGCTACTTTACCTATAAGTAAAAGGTATTATAAGTAAGTATAATATATCATTATCTTGTATAAAATCGGTTAATCAGTTTAGTCTATACATAACCTTCAATACTACCTCATATAAGCGCATTGCATCACTTATAAGAAGACATCATTACTATCACTACAAACATCTTCTCGTTTAGCTGATTCTGCTGTATCGACTTTCACAGCCTAAATAGAGTGGTTAGACATATTGATGACATAGGTTAAAAATTGCTCTTTCAGATATTTGAAATCAATTAGTGAAAATTTCAAACTTATCCTTTTTTCAATGTATAAAGTGCATAAATAATTTAAATGCTCTTTAATGAACAATATAACGAAAAGAAGAACTAAGTACATAAGAAGCTTTCTCATTAATACAGTTTATCATGTAGCACGCAGAAGTTTCTATTAATTCAGTAGTCTCAGCACATCGTAAATATTTCAAAAAAAAAAATAAAACAACTCTCAATCAAATTTCTATAAGTGGCAAATCAATGGAAATCATGGAGACCACGATAGGGATAGAAACACTTATACAATTAGCGATAGATATCTTCTTAGAAGAAGAGGAGGAAGAGGAAGAAAATGAAAACAATAAACAGAAATAAATGTCTGATTTGGACACGGGTATCATCACAAGAACAACTCGACAACGGTAGTTTGAATACTCAACTCACTATTTGTACCGACTATGCCAAAAAATTAGGCTTTCAGGTTATACACCACGAATCGGCTTACGAAAGTGCAAAAGAAGAAAACATTAAGTTCAAGCAGATGATGAAGAAGCTTACAGATAAAAGAAATAAGTACGATGCTTTGATAGTATTATCTGCCAGCAGATTCTCACGATATCTACCTGTTGCGAGTACTAAATTGATGGAACTGAAAGGAAAGGGAATACACCTTCACGTTCAACGAGGTAATCTATCGTCCGAAGACGATAAAGGTGTAATGAGCTTGTTTCAGGAGTTCTTAAAAGCAAACGAGGAAAACCAGGAGCGGAAAGAAATCACCGTTATCAGCAGGTTGGCAAAGTTAAAGCAGGGAGTAACTGTCAGCAAACCTCCAATAGGGTACGTTACCAGTTCCAGAAAAGGAAAGTTAGATGAAAACAATCAGTTGTTCCCTTCGATTGAGTTATGTCCTGAGAAAGCACCTTTGATGAAGAAAGCATTCAGGCTTATATTACAAAAGAAGACTATAACTGAGGTAAACGCTGAGCTTTCCAGTCTTGGTTTAGTAATTGGCACAAAATACTTAGGTGAGTTGCTAAGGAAACCGATATACTGTGGCAAATTAGTCGATAAAACTCTGCTGGATGCAGGTATTCCTTATATAATGGGTAAGCATGAAAAAATCATCAGTGTTAGCGAGTTTGAACAGATACAGAGGCTCTTAAACAAGAGAGCATTGAAAAAGAAAAAGAAAACAAATGAAGATGAAACTCCTTTGAATGGCATTTTAAAGTGCTATAAGTGCCATAAGAATCTTTCGGGCTATGTAACAAAAGGTATAGCATATTACAAATGCAATCATGGGTGTAAGCTGAATGTATCGGGGAAACACGTTCATAATAGTGGCTTCCAACTGTTAAGAAGCTTTGAACTCAATAGTGCTTATACAAAAACTATTCAAGATTTTATAGACATAAAGTACAACGAAAGATATGCTGACTTAATCCAACAGCATCGCCTAAAAAAGAATGAATTAGCAAAATTACAAGGAAGGCTTGAAAACCTTTTAATTATCAAACTGGACGGCGATATTGATGAAAGCACCTATCGAAAAATAAAAAAAGAAACGGAGACCAAGATTAACATTATTAAGAGTGACATGATTAATCTAAAAGTGCCAAAGGTCAAAAACATACACGATAAAGTAATGTCGCTTTTAGAAAATCCTATTCTGCTTTACGAAAGATTAAAGACGTATGAAAAGAAAGCTTTTCTGAAAACAGTCATTACAGATGGCTTAACCTACGATAAAGACAAAAAGGGATTTGAGGGCTTAAAAATCAATGAGATGTATAAACTACAAGCCCAATTCTCACCAACATACTCAATTGCTGCATAGTAATATTTTACACTCAAGACAAAAAAGGGAACACATAAGATGTTCCCTTTTTTGTTTAATTGAGATTCATAAACCTAAAATGCTTCTATGAAAAGAGATGTTCATGTTCATCATAGAATCTGATAATCTTCTCTAAATCCTCCACAAAAAAGTTCGACATGAGTCCGCTTGAGGGTACAAAAGCCCTGCAGAATCAAATCTGCAGGGCTTTTTTGTTGTAACAGGGAAACAGTAGTTAGCTAGATCCTACAGAAACTTGCTGAAACAGCTTTACATTCGTGTAAAAAGGGTTGTCTTTCTAACTCCGTTAGTTGAGGTTTCTGTTAAAAGCTCTGCTCCACTCTTCTGGCAAGTATAAGTAATAGTGTAAGTTCCAGAAGGAACAGCAGGACGACCTTGATTTTTACCAGAGCAAAACACATCTTCAGTACGGGTAAAATTGTATGTAATAGTATTACCACTTACCGTGTACTTAAAATGAAATTTAAGTGATGAGCAAATGCCGTTACAGTCAGGATTCTCAGAATAACCTTCGCCGTTGCTACCAAAGAAGTAAATTAAAGATCCAGCTCCATTACAGGTAGAAGTCTTCCACATGCCTACAGGGCAAGAGCCGCTGCTCCCAGAGTCTCCGTTTTTAATCTTTTCAGCAATCAACATAAAGTCTTCTTCGGCATCGCTTACACAACCAAAAAATGTGAATGAGAAAAGGACTATAAGAGAGTATAAAATTGATCTGTTTTTCATATTCAATAAAAATTAAAAGCTTATAGATATATTTGCTCCAAGTGTACCGTTTGCATTAGACATTAAAAACATGTCATAACCAAAACGAACAAGCGTGGATGGCTTGCCAGATGCACCCATTGTTAAGGACCGCTGCGCAAATAAGCCCAGATGGGCACCACCACCGAATACTCCTGCAGATTCACCCGCATTTACTTTGTTGTTCTCATCAGCTTTGCCACGTGTATAACACATGCCACCACCCGCCAGACCACCAAACGTCACAATGTTTTTCACCGATAATTCTTTGAATAAGTAACCGGTAACGTAATGACGCGATCCGGTGTAGGTTTCATTACCTATGGTTTCAGAATATCCAAAGTAATTTGTTGAGGCTAAACCATAACCTGTGGAAGGGGCTTTTGGAACACTACTTTGTTTGGGTTCAATGTATTTTTCCAGTAGCACATTAAAGCCGAAAAGCGGTTTTGATTCGAAGTCATAACTATCTTCAGAGAATGTTAACTGTCTGGAGAAAGATACACCGATAAATGTGCGGTTTAACTTTTCTGCTGTGGTTTGCGTCCTTGATACTGGTTGTTCACCTATCTTTCCGAGCAAATTATTAACCTTAGCACCTACTGATGCGTCTGTTGCTTCTGTATTTTTAGGCGCAGACTGCAACGTACTAAACAATTCCTCACGGCCATTTGAGTATACTATCTTATGTACTTCAGCACGTTTAAGATTATATACAGGACCTTCCTTAAATTCAAAAAGTTTGTATTTAATTGTTTCATCAGAAATTTCAGTAACTAAGGCTTTAATCTCAGTTCTGTCAGTTTTGGTGATGATATCCTGAGCCTGCAGAAAGGTTACGGTCAGGAGGGCAAAAAACAACAAGTAGAGTTTTTTCATTTTATAAATATTAGGGTGAAAAAATTAAGCTCTTAGCCTCTAAATCTAAACTTTCAACCAGCACGGTTAACTGTTGAATGCTGTAATTATAAAAGACTAACACATGTGCTAAAAGATTTTTGATGATAATGACATAGTCATCAAACTATATCCAAGTAAGAAGCAGGTTATTAAGTATGTCGAACAAGTAGATTATTGAGGTAAAATATCAACTTTAGAAAGTAACAAATGTATGCCACCTGTCTTTCTCCCCCAATACTCAAAAATGGGTAATTTTAGGCTGCATTTGCCTAACTAAGCGATCTTAACCGTTACTATCTGTAACTTGCTCATTAACCAGACTTTCTAAAACTTTTCTATTCTTGTTCTCAAGTCTGTCATAAAACTTTATAGTGGTCTTATCTAAAGGCACTAGATGAAGCGTGCAGAACTCGAGCGGCACTTCTTTTATCTCATCCTTCTTAAGCCTTTATAGCTCCTCTAAGAAGCTATAATCAGTATAGAAATCGGTATAAAGCGCAAAGATAGACTTGGAGCAGTCCCAGACCTGACATTTAATCTCAGCCTTATACTTGGTGACATATTTTGTAAGATAAACCCCTCCCAGTTTGGAGTTCTTCGTATCTACTTTCTTCACATCAAAGCACACCTACCTCAAAAACCCTATACTTATTCGCCTACGTACTGATTACCTTTGATTGCTATCCAGATTCTTTGCCCTATATTTAGGATCGGGCAAAAGTGTTATTACCCCGGAAAGTATAAGTCTGATCAAGTTTTAATTCGATAAAAAATAATGGCGACAGGATTACTCGCTCTCTTGGATGATGTGGCAGCACTTGTAAAAGTTAGTGCGGCAAGTTTGGATGACGTTCCCACGCAAGTGGCTAAAACAACAGGTAAAGTTTCAGGTATTGTGATCGATGATACTGCCGTTACGCCAAAGTATGTAGTTGGCCTCGATCCCAAGCGTGAGTTTTCCATTATATACCAGATCGCTAAAAGGTCTTTGGTTAATAAAGCTATTTTTCTGGGTCCGGCTGCGCTGCTGCTAGGTTACTTTGCACCAGGTGTTATACCATACTTGCTAATGGTAGGCGGGGCTTTTTTATGTTTTGAGGGCTATGAGAAAATACACTCCATGTTCAGCAAAAGCCATGAGCCCAACGATCAGCCAACCGAGGATATGAAAGTGATAACCCCACAGGAATTGGAGAAAGAGCGGGTGGGCAGCGCCATTCGTACCGATTTTATACTTTCCGCAGAGATCATGGCAATTGCCTATGCCACTGTAGCCGACAGCACCCTTATAACTCAAATTGCAGTGTTGCTGAGCGTGGCTATCTTTATAACTATAGCTGTTTATGGATTTGTAGCCCTCATTGTAAAAGCTGATGATATTGGCTTACACATGGCACAGGAAAAATTTCATCCGACTACACGTAAAATTGGGCGCAACATCGTAAAGTCAATGCCTAAGTTTCTGGTCATACTGGGTTATGTTGGTACGGCAGCTATGTTGTGGGTAGGTGCGGAAATCATTGCGCACGGCTTACCGTTTTTACACCACCCGCTGGAGAGTTTAGAGCATGCCCTTTCCGGTGTTCCGTTTATTGCCTGGCTGGCTAAGGTAATTATACTTGCTTTGGGAGGAATACTGTTAGGGGCAGTTATTGCAAAGCTTGTTGCATTGGCACAAAGTATATTTAAGAAATCTCCGGCAAAGGCTGCATAATAACAAATGCCTTATAAAGATATAGGGATCGCTAATAAAAACAGCCACCCTTTTGTAGGGTGGCTGTAGTATACTTCGGTTGATGATGTAACGCTTATTTTATTTCAAATACCCAGCTATCGTGAAAGCCCTGATGACGCAACCTGTCTCTCACTTCAAGTGATTTACTGAATCTGGAAATGCTACCAACATATACACGGTATTTTTTCTCGTGAGGTATATAAATCACTCTAGGTTCCAGGCCCTTTTCCTGACACTCAGCCATGAAAATGTTCACACGACGCATGGTATCAAACGAAGCTATAGCCACATAGTAACCTCTTTTTGACTTTGTTCCTTCTTTACTTTCCGATTTTAATTTTGCCAACCTCTCAGCTTCCAGTCTTTCCTTCTCGGCAGCCTCGGCAGCTTTAGCAGCTTCCTGCTCATCTACCATTTTGCGGTGGCTTTCTTCTGTTTGGTTAAGTGTTGACTGAAAATCACTTATCAGTTGCACCTGGTCATTAAGTATAGTCTCCAGTTTCTTTTTTTCCTTCAATTCCTGTGCCTTACGGGCTTTGCTGCTGGCAAACAGGTTGCCAAAGTTATAACCAATGTATAACCGGTGCCCAATCTGACTTTCGGAACCTTCTTTACCAGTTTTGCCTGCATTGTAACCATAACCTACCGTTATTTTGTTAAAGTTTACACTTGCTTTGCCCCGAAGTGCGTTTTCGGAAGTATAGCTGATCTCAGCAGCAATTCTATTGTCGTAGCTTACATAAAGCCCAGATTCAAACCAATCTCCCAATGCTTCTAATCTTTCAAAGTATAGGTTAGGTCGGATTTCCCAATTGTTTACCTGCAAACTATAATCAGCATAAACGTTTAACTTTCTTTTTGTGTACCGGCTGCCTTCAATTGGCAACATATCCGGTGCATTTACAGCCAATCTAAACTGGCCAACCTGGTAAAGTAATCCTGTAGAGATCAATAAACTGCTTTGCTGAAACATATCACCGTAAAGCACAGGATCATCTACATTGCTATGTACAACACTTGCACGATCAAGGCTATACTTAAAGTATGTAAATCGCCCTCCTGCCGAAAGCGACTGGTTTTCCGACAACCGCACACGATAGGCGTAACCAGCGCCAATGCTATTGCTGGTAAATATTCCTGTACGGCTCGATTGCATAGCAATACCCACGCCGTGACCGCTTTCAAAACCTGTATGTAATTGCACCTGGCCGCCAACGTTAGTCTGCACGCCTCCAACTGCATCCCTGCCATAGGTCATGTTACCTATCATACTTGTATCAGCTGCTAATGCGGCTGGCGAAATATAGGTTAGATCCCAGCTTTTGAAAAAGTAGTCTTGCACAGTTTGCGCCTTGGTTGCGGCTGCGGTTACAAGGAGTGCCAACAGCACAATTATTTTTTTCCCGTCCATAATAAATAAGAGCTTATCAGACTTGTGTTAATTTTAAAAAGATTGTGCTTAGTAAATGATATTAAGCGTACCCTTGTATGATTTCTTTTTGTCAGCTGACTGTATAGTATAAATGTATGCCCCAGTAGGCAACTTTTTACCCTGGTAGGTGCCGTCCCAGAAGTTTGCACGATAGCCTTTGCTGAAGAACACTTCCTGCCCACGCATGTCAAACACCCTGAAGATGTAATTAGGATACAGGTAGCCTCTGTTGATCTCCCAGAAATCGTTGTACCCGTCTCCGTTAGGCGTGATGATGTTCGAGATTTCCATTTCAACCTCTCCGTCATCCTTTACATTCACGGTAACTTCTGCTTCCGATCTGTTCACCTGGTCGCTAACGGCAACCTTAAATTTGTAAACCTGCTCATTCAAAAAGGCAAGCACCTGTTTGATGGAAAGTTTGCCATCAGCAGACAGCTCAAACACATTACTTGGATTAACCAAAGAGAACGTAATCGGAGAGCCGTCTTTATCAGCGTCAGTTGCTTCTAACTGTAAAATAACGGTGCCCGGCGCTAGGTAATTAACAACCTCCACTGATGTGGTTGTCAACACAGGGGCCTCGTCGTTCTCATTGATTATGTTCACAGGGAATGAGAATGTCTTCTTGTTAAGGCCGTCGCTTACCTCTATTTTAAGGTCGTAAGCTTTTACTTTCTCATAATCCAACGCCGATGCAATTGTAAGTATACCGTCAGCATCAATCGCAAATGGCATACTGGCTGCATTCAAGATCCTGTAAAAGAACGTATCAGTCCCATCAGCATCTGTCGGGAATAATTGATGAATTACAGAACCAACGGCAAGCGTTTCTTTTACAGATAGTGTTTTTTCTGCCACTACAGGAGTCTCGTCGTTCACGTTCTGCAGTTCGAAGGTAATGTCAGCGAAGCCCTCATTGATTCCGTCCGAAACTCTGATGGTAAGATCGTATGTCCTCTTATCTTTCTCATAATCCATCATCTGCAACACACGAATCTCCCCTTTTTTATCATGGATCGAGAATTTACCATCAAGGTTACCATCGTAAATACTGAAGGTAAAATTACTTGGGCCGTCAGGATCGGTTACAGCTACAGTATGCACTAAAGTAGAAATAGGCTGGTTCTCCGGGATGTTGATAGACGCGCTTACTGGCTGTGGCTTCTCATCATTCTCGTTAAGAGCGGCAACCTGCAGGGCTACTTCCACTGCATTGCCAACTTCGTCAACAGCTTTCACTCTAAAAGTATAAACCTGCTTGGTCTCGTAGTCCAGTTTGGTTTTAAGCTGCAGTTTATCGCCTTCTATTTTAAAATGGTTGTTATCCGTATCTCCGGCACCTGCTACTAAAGTATAGGTAAATGTGCCATACCCATCAGGGTCTATAGCTTTTAAAGTTCCAATCGTAGTTCCTGTTGGGGCTGACTCGCTAATCTGTGCGTTGCTCAAAAGTATGCCCTGGGGCTCTGCGGGCGCAAAGCTAACTGTAACGGTATAGTTCTTAACGGTAGTCGCATCTGCCGAGATGATTTTATAAGTAACCGGCTGGTTAAAGTTATTCAGGGAAGTACCGCTGGTTTGCACTTGATTTTGCACCGATACTTTAGCGAGTGGCGAGGTAGTATAGCTGGCAGCCAGGTTACTCAGGTTTTGGCCAAATGGCATTATCACCGAAATATTTGTGCCATTGATTGCAGCACTTGACTGGTTGGGCAAACTAAAGGTAAGCATGTTCGCTTCGCTGCTTAAGCGAGGGAAAGAATAGGCAATCGGTGCCTCCGTGTTTCCTCTTAAGCTTTGGATTTCAAAATTCTCCGTCTGCTCCAGGTCTACTATCCTGTTCTGGCTGTCGTCGTAAATTTTAAAGCTTATGGTTCCGTTTCCATCGTGGTGGTAAATATTCATGTATACCACGTAGCGGTTATAGTTTGCAAGGTATACAGGCTGGCCTACACCACGGACTTCACCATTAATAAAAGCGGCAAGCTTGTCGTTCGTGTCCGTCGACTCAATGCCGTCCAGGTTAATTACTCCCACTACGGCCATCTGGTACTGAAAGTCCCGCTCATTTACCGACCAGTTCGGAGCTTGTGCATTGGCCTGTAAAGAGATCAGGCAGATTAAGGCACTTATAATATAGCGTATATTTTTCCGCATAATAATTTTAGTAATGAGCCTGCCCCTCTAAGTATGCTGTTTAGGGAGCAGGCTCTGATTTACATTTCAGGATTAGCTTACTTTTTAACCACTCTTATGATCTCCTGGCTGTTACCATGCGTCAGGCGAACGATGTACATACCCGCCGGAAGCGAAGTAAGCGTTCTTCCCTCCCACTCAAACATACCTGTCTCCACGCTTTGAGCACCATTGTAGATGGTTTTCAATTTGCGTCCTGTGATGTCAAGAAGTTCAAGCGTGGTTTGCTCTCCCGGAGTGTTAACCCAGGCAAAAGAAAGCCTTTCAGAGAATGGATTCGGGTACACTTTGGTAGCCGAAACAGCAGGTAAAGCGGCCGGAATTTTCCCATTGGTCGTCAGTAAATAAGGAGTTGCTAACGAGCCAGTAACCTGCTCACTACTAAACTTCACTTTTTCATTCAGACCCACAACCAGTTTTCCGTCTGGTGCATGGTAGGCAAAGTTTACCTCGTCCAGTTCGCGGTTGCCATAGATAGTTGTAAAGAACAATACTTTACCGTTTACCTTACGGCCAACACCCCAACCAACATATTCACCGGCATTGCTTGTTGCCAAAACTACCATTCCCTCCTGCACATTGCCTGAGTTAACCTCGGCTACCAGGCTCATGTTAAACTTGAAGTTATGTGGTTGCACCAGCGTTGTATACAATAAGTTGGTAGCCTCAAATGCTCTTTCCTCCTCTGACTTACTTACACGCGCCGAGTTTACGGATGCTTTCGGGAAGGTAAATACAACGTCTGCTGTTTTAGTTGATTTAACACGATATCCCTCGCCACCTTTTAAGTATGCCAAGCTTCCGATCCAACCCATATAAGCGTCGTAGATGGCAAAACCAGTCTGGCCTTTAATCATGTCGCCACTGTTTAGTGTAGCCCCTGCAAGTGCATCTTTAACCGGCATGCTGGCCTGCGGCGTATAACCTACCCAGTTCCATCCTTTCTTCAGCGTGATGCGCTCGTTCTCCGGATTCAATAAACCGCCTTTCAAACGCAGCATTCCTTCAGCATCAACTTTTAATAAATAACTGTCGGTGTTCGTAAACTTCTTGCCTGGCGGCGACCAAGAGTTACCAGAGTAATCAGCTGTCCATAGTTGCGACATCAGAATACTGCTTGTGTTAAGCAGCGCAGGATTTATCACATTGCTGATCTCCTTGTTCGCCACATCCACATTAAATGATAACCAGTTCCATCCTTTTTTCAGGGCGATGTCCTGGTATACTTCGTTGTTGGCAGCAAGTATAAGCGGATCTGCCGGTGAGCCGTAAATTTCACCATCGCGGAAGGTTAACGAGGCAGGAGTTACATCTGTGTGCACTACACCAAGGTTAGCATTCCAGATGTTGAAATTCACTTTTTCAGTTTCATTCACGTTGCCATACACATCCATAAAGAACATGTAGCGATCGTATCCGTTTACATACTTCAGTTGAG
Source organism: Pontibacter sp. GD7 (assembly GCF_058216375.1). Taxonomy (NCBI): domain Bacteria; kingdom Pseudomonadati; phylum Bacteroidota; class Cytophagia; order Cytophagales; family Hymenobacteraceae; genus Pontibacter; species Pontibacter sp. GD7. Next base: position 74,816 of record NZ_JBYZMP010000012.1, read on the forward strand.
CTACGCCCCGTACCTGGCCGTTAACCATCGCCACCACTTTGTCATCCGGGTTAGTTGAAAAACGTCCGTTAATTTTCACCTGGCCTGTCACACTCATCGACTTATCAAAGTTAGCCGGATTAACAGTCCATTTCGGTGATACAGCAAACACTTTCAGGTCTAGCGCCAGTTTTTCGTCATATCCAAACCCGGTGCGCAAGTATAAGTCTTTTGTATAGTTGCCTATGTTAAGGCTTTCCTGCACCACAAATTTGATAATCCGCTTGCTGTTTGGCTCTATTGTTCCTGTTGCTGGCTGCGGTGTTAACCATCCTGGTACGCCTTCAATGCTGAAGTTCTCCTGCGAGCCACCCATGTTTACAATTTCCACTTCAAAAGTCAACGGCTCGTAAAGCTGTTTCTCGAATCGTAATTGGGTGTTATTCCATTTCACCTGGTTCTTATCAACAAACACAGACCAGGTTTTGGCACCTTGCATGGCATTGCTGTTTTTGTCCATAATGCCCTGAACCGTTATGTCCAGTTTGGTCTTTTCTACAAGTGCAGGCGGCTCATTCAGGGTGATCAAAATCTTGTCCTGATTTACAACATAAGTAAAGCTAACATTTTGCTCAGGTTGTGGTCTGTCAATAAGCGGAGACTCTGCGGTGTAGGCAACATTTGTGAATGCCGCAACCGTATTTGTGGTCTTCCCACTAAACTCCTTTTCAGAATTCTGAGACACCATTACACCACTATTATCTACAAAAGTCTCAAAAGGCAGGTAGATTTGTAGGTCAGGTAAGTTATCTGCAAGCTTGCTGCGCATGGCTCTGTTCAGCTGTTCGGCAGTTCTGGCAGAATTCCAAAGCCTGATCTCATCAAGATTACCCTTAAAGTGCCTATCGATAGTAGTAACAGGTGAACCGCTAACAGAAACTACTGCGTAACGGGCACCAAAGTATAAAGCTGGCGCTGTAAGGTTTGCCAGCGTGTTGGCTTTACGTGAGTTTTTCAGTTCACCATCCATGTAAAACGACAGATTACCTCTGCGGTCTGCTACCATGGCCAGGTGGTGCCATTTGTTATCCAACACATCATTATCAACACCTTTAAACTGAACATCCTGCTGCTTCAGGAAAATGCCTCCTTTGTTATCGATATCCAAAGACCATTGCATGTCTGTGTTTACCAGGCTGGCCGAGAACAGCGTTGTTTCTTTGGCATCAGTGCCGGCTTTAAACCAGAACTCGAGTGTGAAATCAGTATTTTTGGTAATTGGCGCGTGTCCGCTCGGTACTGTTAAGTAACCGTTACCAGTAAACTTAACAGCTTTTGATGCAGGCTCGGCCACCCATTGTGCCGTAGATACGCCATGCAAGGCGCGGGCAACATCTTTCACACCGGTGCCGGCAAGATCATTCATCGGCCATGCACCAATCAGGCTACGCTCCGTGCCGTTCATGTTTTTAGACTGCAACGCATATACTTCGTCACGGCTCTTATAGGTATCCCAAATTCGCAGCGCGTATAAATCTCCTGCATAGGCTTTGGTTCCTTCGTAGTTCTTACCTACATAAATCTGGCCTGTACCCTCGTACCCTCTTGTGAAGCTTGCCTCACCAAGCGCTTTGTCATTGCCGTACAGGCTAGTATTTCCAGAAGCAGCATCAAAACTCACCGCATAGTGGTTCCAGGTAGAGGTAGCCATTACTTGATTTGCAGTTAAACGTTGGTTGCCGCCCCACTCCGTATAAAGTTTACCGGCTGCATCAAATCCAATGTTTATAGCGCTACTTCCATCGCCTTGCGTAAATACAATGCTCTCCGGTGTACCAGCTGCCATTCTGGCCCAGAACTCAATCGTAAACGATCGGTTGTCCAGGCGCATGCCTTCAGGTATTTTTACAAACGCCTGCTGGCCATCGAAGCTCAGGAAGCTGCCGTGTGCTCTGTCCGAACCGTTAAGTACACCGCGTACAGAGATGTTACTTTTAGAAATTAAGCCAGCTTCGATAGGCTCCGCAAACTGGATCATGATCTCGTCGTTCGGAGAAAGTATACCATCTGCAGGTTGCGGTGTTCCGAATACCAACGGAGGTATTTCGTCTTTCAGACCTTTTCTAACATCTGAGTAGCTCACCGAGCCATCCGCGCAATAAGAAACTGCTCTTACCTCGTAGTTACGATCTGGCAGTTCAGATATTTTCCAGTTATAGCTAATGGTAGTTTTACCATTTATATATTCTGCCTGCTCTCCACGGGCAATAGCTGCATCGTAATCGTTCTGCTTATTATAATATCTGTGAATGGTAGCCCATGTATTTGAAGCCGTGGACTTATACTGCAGTTCGATACGCTGGAAGGTAGCAAGGTTTACATCGTAACCGCTAACTGTTATTGGCAGCACACCCTTAGAATCTACGTTGGCCAGCCAGTTATCCAATGGGGCTAAAAGTTTAACCGGCGTACAGGCTGGCTCAAAGTATGCAGACACTTTTACCGTATCGGCAATTTCTTCCGGCTGGCACAAAGATGAAAGTATAATGCCGATGTTCTCATAAGAGAATACTGCACCAGGTCCTTTCTTAATTGTCAGGATTTTTTCGATCGTCTTGCCATAAGGTACATTGAACGCGCGGTTAGGCGAAGCTCCATCAATCTGTAGTATCGCGCCGCTTTGGTTCGAAGCCTCATCGATCTGAATGCCATACCACATGTTTTCTTCCGACTCGCTGTTGTTTCGAAGTCTTAAGCGGAATACGGCAGCATTGTTTTCTGGCACACCTGTAACGATGGCGTTTTCTACTGAGATTTCTGGTTTTTCGCGCTGAAGTGTTGCTGCGTTCAGTTCTTTGCCCGGCTGGTAGTATTTGGTCTTCTCGCCGCCCTCGTATGGGCAAGATGATTGCCCGCCACGGGTATAGAACATCGGAGAGTAGAAACCGTTGTTATGGTCTTTCTGGCCGTCTCTCAGTTCATAGTAATCCTCCCAATTTACACGGTCATTTGTTTTGCTTGTAAAATTGAGTTTCGATGGATCAATTACATCCACACTAAAGTAATCACCTTTATCGCCATCAGCGAACACGTAACCGTAGGTCATGGATTTGGTTTGTGATTCGCCGGTGGTACCGGATAAAGCGTGATTATATTCAGCCTTTAGTTTAAGCTCCAGACCGAACGAATTAAACCTGTATCCTGTAACTACCTCCAGCGAAGCATCTGCCGTAACTTCGAATGTATGCGAGGTACCCCATTCCGAATTCAGGCTTTTCTCCCATGTATAAGATGTACCGCCATCAAAAGAAACATTTTCGGGCTTTGATGTACTTAGTTTTGCATCTACCTTATTCTTTTCATTGTCACGGATTGCCTTCTCCCATAAGGCAATTTGCTGGTTAAGTATATACACAGAATCCGGATCGCTAAGTTTAACTGGGTTAAATGTATAACTAGGACCTGTGTACTGACCACGTGTTGCAACCCCAGTTGTACTCTTTTTAAGGAAGTTGGTCGGGAATGCAAGCGAATCGTAGTTATCCGCACCAAAGCGGGCATCATCCTTATTAATTTTAGATACAAATACACCGTTACCTTTCAGCAACAGACTATTTCTGTATTTCTTCAATTCAGGAATCAGGTTGTTTTCGATATGATACTGAGAGTACATGAAGCGTGTGCTAAAGTTATCTTGCGCAGCTGCTATACCCTGGCGTCGCACTAAAGCATATTGCTTGCCACCGAAATTGAAAGTTGCTGTTGAGCGTGGTAATTGGCCAAAAGCGCCATCTATCGGCAGGAGTTCCAAGTTTTCAGTTTTGCCGATGATAAAGTTCATGGCTCTACCCACATACAAGTCGGCATCGCTGCCTACCATGTCTGGATTAGAACTTGTTTGCCAGCTTTCTGTAATCTCAATGGTCTCAACAAAATCACCGTTGCTGGTATGTTTTTCACTAATTACTTCTGAATTTGAAACCTGGTGCTTGGCGTCGCTATCCGAAAGAAATGCTACACCCACACCCGTAGCTACCGTTGTTTTCATACCTAAGTGGAGCGTTGGATTAATTTCCTGCGTGCTACCATCTGTTCTGCTTACCGATGTCGATTTAGTAGTGCCGGAACCTTTTGCAATAAAAGAATAGCTACCAGACCCAGGAGGGTCACGCAATACAAACTCGACAACATCAGGGCCTTTTGTCAGGAAACCTGAACCAGAAGTAGTTTGCCCCATCACAAATCCGGTTTGCTTCTCTAGTGAAGTATAAGGCTTTTCACCAATCTTCACGGCTACATTCATATCGGATGTATAAGGTGCAGTTAAATTAGGTGCTCCTGCTTTAAATGAATACTGTAGCACACCTTGTTTATTGCTAAGTACAAGGTCCTCTCCCGGAGATCCTGCTTTCCAGTTATTATTTATTCTGATGGATGCATTGGTAATAGGTACACGACTTTTTTCTTTCGAATCAGCGTTCTCGTATTCTTCAAAAAAGCTTAATGGGAAAGAATAAGTTTTACCCATTTTAAACAATGGATGACCCAGCGGTTTGTTTGAAAGGTCAATTGCAGGAGACTTTTCATCCAGCTTAATGGATTCCTCGCCAATTACCTTTCCATCGTTCATTGCATACATCGGCGTAACATCAGCAGGTGTAAATTTCCTGGAGAAATGGTACTTAGCTGAGTCTACTTTAACGCCATTATCGTTAAGCTTATATTCCCATTTAAAAGATTGTACAGGAAGACTTAAATCTAAAATAGGTTGCGTTCCAAAACTGTAACGCCCGCCATCTGATCTGGTGTTAACCGTTGTAATTGAATTTACTTTAAACTTCTCGGGAATTATCCAGGCGCTAAATTCACCTGTGTTCACATTTGTCTTAAGTGTTAGCGTTGACTGGTAGATAGTTGGGCTTTCATCCAGATCACCACCTTTTTCTGGCTCCAATACAATGTTGGCCTCCCCGATATTGTTTACCGAAAGTCCCATACCCAGCGGCTTGGCCTCTTCGATTTGCCCTCCCACTACGCGGCCAACAAATAGTACCTTTGTTGTGTCGATAATTTCTAATGTGCCGCGCAGGTGTTCCTGGAAATCGAATGTTTGGTTTTGGGCCGGCCAATGCGAATTGGCAAATACGTGCCCGTTTTTCACAAACGACAATGTGTGCTTTCCTATTGGGATTTGTGCTACGAACTCACCTTTGGCATCAGATGCCACAGGCTTGTTGTCTGAACTGATAAGTACTTTCCCGTCAACTAATACTTGTACGTCCTGCACCGGGAACGAAGTACCTTTGTAACGGACCATACCTCTTGCAATAAAGGATGAGATGTCTCTGAAGTCTTTGCCGTTGTGGCTTAAAGACCCCTCACCTATAAATAACTGCATAGAGGTTGGGTCGAACTGGTGCACACCCAGCATCGGGGTAATTTCGTAGGTCTCGCCAGATCCACGGAACTGAATACCAGTCATTTTATAATCGCCTTTGGCATCGGTGTAGGCAACATTGGCCAACTGATTCTCTGTTGGAATAGTGTTTGTCCACTCGAAAGTGCCGCTTAGCTTGGCGTGGTTCTCGTTATACTTTTTATCAAACTTAGATCCGTCAAACAAAGCTGCTCCAAACCCCTCGTCGGCTTTCCAGTAAGCAATTAAGCCTGCTTCGGTGCCAACTAGATAGCGGCTGTGGTCTCGTACCATTTCTTTGGCGGTTCGGGCTTTGCTCCAAACTCTGACCTCATCAACCACACCTTTAAAGCCAGAATCTTTAGCACGGTTGTTACCAACTACCAAAGACAGGTTTTGATCTGTATTAGGCACAAACGCATTTGTTAACTGCTGTACTGTAAACACAGAATCGTTCACTACCCATTGCACCTGGCGCGTAACTGTGTTTAAGCTAACAGCAATGTGCGTATACTCATTGTTTTTTAGAAGTCCGGCAGGGGTAATGCTTACCACCTCTGTTCCAGACTGTAGGTTATACTTCGTACCATCAAAGTATACTTTAAGGCCTGCGTTATCTTTCAAATGGTCGTATAGCGTGTAAGCATCTGTTGCATTTTCTGGTCGCAACCATGCCTCAAATGCCCACCCTTGTTCGCTTGGCCAGAAAACGGCAGAAGCATTAATATCTAAACTTGTGGTTGTGTTTTTAAACCTGATGGCTTTACCGGCGGCACCTTCGGTATTACGGGCACGCACCTCAACGTTCTCTACACCTTGTCCGCCTGCAAACGTAATACGGCCACTTACATTACCGTAAGGGGCTCTAAAACCAAGGGCTGTTGCCTGCAGGGTTTGTATCTGCTGTCCATCGCAGGCAGCCACACCTTCTATAGTATATTCATAAATAGTGTTGGCTTCGGTATATTCATCTGTCCAAATGGTGGCACTTCCGCCCTCTACCACTTTTATTAACTCCTTTGTATAGTTTGAGCCTGCAATTTTGCGATAGATATTATAGCTCTGAATGCGGCTTTTGTAATTGGCATCCCATTGCAGCTGCACATAGTTGGTATAAAAACCTTTAGATGCCTTAAACCGGTAATCGTGGTTGTAAAACTGGTGCTGCGGATTAGTTTTATCATCATTAGAAATTGCAAAAGCATCTGCGATATTATCAGAAACTGCCTGCTTTAGAATATTGCTTGAGGAATTAGCAAATGAATTCCGCGCCTTAAGTTGATACTCGTAAGTATTACAGGCTTGCAGGTTGGTGTCATCGTAAGTAAATGTCCCTTTTGCGATAATGATACTTTGCGTATTTATCAAACTGCTTCCCTGATAGGTTTTTCTGATCAGTTCAAAATCTGTGATGTTAGAGCAAGTATAACCCGTCCAGGATACAAGGAAGCTGTTAACATTATTAGTTAGTGTAATTGTGGGCACAGCAGGCAAAAAGTTAGTAACAATAGAAGCCGTGCCGGATGTTAATGCAGTTGCAGCCTGGTTACTCGCGTTCAGCACTTCTATTTTATAGTAATTTGTCGCCTGATGCCCAAGGTCAGAATCATCGAAGTAAGTAGTGGTTGCAATGTTATCGATGTTAAACGTATAAAGGCCGGCACTAAAATCTGCGCGGCTGCTGCGGGTAATTTTATACTTGTAGGTATTGTCTAGCAAGGGTGCTACCCAGGTTAGTTTCACGCCTGTATCGCAGGCGGCATAACTTGGTGTAATAGCCAACTTAGGGTTTTTCCAGACCTCTTTCGCAGCACCTGTGTTATAATAATATGCACCTGAAGCAGAAAGGCTTAACCGTGCACGAACCTGATAGTTATATTTGGTTTTATCTAACGTGGTATTGTCTGTATAGCTGGTTTGCCCATAATTGAGGGTAGCCAAAAGTGCACCGTTCTTTAATAGCTCATACTTAATGTTACCTGTAGGGTAGCCATTCGCATTGGCCTCATTCCAGTTTATTACAGTACTGGTTTGCTCTCCGTTGGAGCTGGAAGAGGCAATTGTAGGTGCAATGAGTATCGGAATGCTAAAATCATTATACTTATGACCGCTTGGGTCATCATTATCTCCCCAATTATAGTAAGTCCTGATTTTGATCGTTCTGCCGATCCAATCTGCGGGTACGTTTATATAGTAATGCTGCTTATCAATATCACCATCCCAGGCTGAACCGTTATTCACAATCATACCGTTATTCCAGGAGCCCATACGGCTGCCTCTGCTCGCATCCCTTAAGATATTATAATAAGTGGCCCCTCCATCCAAACTATAGTCAATGTCCATGTCCTTCAGATAGTCATTAGCACATGACCAACAGTCGTCTTCATCTACAGCGGCTGTGATATAAATCCTGCCCTGAGATTGGTTATAGCTAATGCTATAGAACCAGTTATAGGCAAAAGCCTGCTGCGCTCCCAGAATGAAGAAAGAGAAAACAAACAAATAAATTGTCCGTAGGTAGAGGTGTTTCATAAGGGTATGGTTAAGAATTAAGGGACTATATGGTACTCATTTGGTTTTACCACAGAAGCCCTGAGGTCAATTACTATTCAATCTTTAAAATTCTTTTACTTGTAAAATTATTCTGGCACATCCATTTATATAATGGTGCTAGAACAAAGATATAGACAGACATCCCCTTTCGCTTTAAACAAAAACTTTCCATTTCTGCTTTTGCTAAAAAGAGAATACCTATTGGAGTATGAGAAAATGCTAGTGAAGGAGTAAACTTATACCATTCAATAGAAATAAAGTGAATTAAATCAACGATTACTGCCTAAGTGTTTTCAGAGGATCTGCCCGAACTGCTTTTTATAATAACAGCACAGGCTTGCAGGTATAGAAGGTATCACTAATATGAAGTTTGCTTCATATTAGTAACGGCAAATGTATGACAAACTAATCATGTAACGCAATAGCATTAAACAACTTATGTGTTTTGTTATACTGTAAATAAATTTCCAATTTAGGTACCTGATTAACTTAAAAGCTTAATAATAGCTGACACTAATTCTCAAAATCATCATTTAAACATAGATTGAATATAAAAAGGGGTTGAGCTACTTTAATTGAGGCAAATGAATTGGTAGATTAAGTAAGTATTTGTACTTAAAATTTCTTAAATTTATACAACATTCAATTTTATTAATATTATTATTTGCTAAGTATTTATATCTCTTATCTTATCCAATCAACATAAAGTCATCTATATGTAGACATAAGGCTAAGCTCTATACCTTATATAAGGTGGTCAGATTACTTTGGCCATACTTTATGCTTTGCAGATTTCATTTTATTGCATGGAAGCTGTTTAGAGTTTTAGTTAAGAAGTATGACCTCGCCATTGTTGGTGTTTTTCACCAACAATTAAATGACGTTGGCTAGTATACTTGCCGGTGAAAACACGCAGCAAGGGCAGGCAGAATAGATTTTAATAAACTCTAAACAGGCTCATAGATAAAAACAACAATCTTTGAGTTATCTGCATGTTTTAAATGCAGATAAAGATCAGTCAGACAGGCTAATTTAAAATTGACTATATTTAGATTATATCCTCCCTATCTATACTTTTATGGACAACATCAACAAAGAAGACATAAAACAGGAAGTGTTTGACCTGTACGATGACTACGCCCACAACCGGATAAACAGGCGCGATTTCATCCAAAAGCTTTCTGTGTTTGCAGTGGGAGGCTTAACTGTGGGGGCGCTTACGAGTTTCCTGATGCCCGATTATAAAGGTGGTGTTCAGTTACAGGCAGATGATCCGAGAATAAAGACCAGCTACATCACTTATCCATCCCCGAAAGGAGGCGGCACTATCAGGGCTTTGTTGTGTATGCCGGCAACTGCAAAGAAAAAACTGGGAGGGATTGTGGTAGTGCATGAGAACCGTGGCCTGAACCCGCACATAGAGGATGTTGCCAGAAGGGCAGCGCTGGCTGGGTTTGTATCGCTTGCCCCTGATGCCCTGACCCCATTGGGAGGCTACCCCGGCAACGACGATGAGGGCCGTGCCCTGCAAAATAAACGCGACAGAATGGAAATGCTGGAGGATTTTATAGCCGGCTATGAATTTCTGAAAGATCACAAAAAATGCAATGGCAAGGTTGGCGTGGTAGGCTTTTGCTTTGGAGGTTGGGTAGCCAACATGATGGCAGTGCGGATACCGGGCTTAGATGCTGCAGTGCCATTTTACGGAGGCCAGCCGGCCACCGAGGATGTGGCAAAAATAAAGGCTCCACTCCTGCTGCACTACGCTGAACTGGACACCCGGGTAAACGAAGGCTGGCCCGCCTACGAAGCCGCCCTGAAAGAGCACAATAAAGATTATAAAGCCTATGTTTACGCCAACACAAACCATGGCTTCCATAACGATACTACCCCGCGCTACGACAAGGCTGCCGCTGAATTGGCCTGGCAACGCACGATAGACTTTTTTAAGAAGGAGCTGAAATAGCAGGTTACTTAACCACGATCTCCCCAGCAAGTTGCAGCACTATTCCCGCAACTTGTTGGGGATCTGGCTACAGGGCCCCTCATACTTTACAAATATATTGATCCAAAGTGCTCTGGATAGCCTGAAAATCACAGGCAGTAAACCGATCACCACCACAGCCACAATTCCGATCATCATAGCCAGGGTTATCTCTTCAACGAACTGGTAAAGTATAAAAAGGGCAACCAGGAAGATGGCCACGTTAAAGGCAAAGCTTACATACATGGCTCCGTAATAAAAGCCCAGTTCCGGTTCGTAAGGTTGTCCGCAACAGGGGCAGTGCTTATGCATTTCGGCAAACTTCGTGCTGTAAAGCGTTCCCTCCGGAAACATGTTTCCCTCTCTGCACCGGGGGCATTTAGCCGCAATAATGCTGTATACTAGTGAATTCCGCTGGCTCATTTATACTTGTAAATAGGTTTTGGTTGCCCATACTTACAGGCTCCAAGTTAGGACTTACCTTACTGATAAACCAGCTAAAAGTATGGAATTATGGTAAGGGCCTTTACATCTACTTCGCCGGAATCGTAAAGCCCAGATCTGTGCTGATGATGAATGCATTCAGGCCGTCGCTGCGCCAGTAGTTGCCAAAGCGCAGATCTATACTTTTGAACTGTGTGCTGTTTTTAGAGAACGGAAGACCGAATTTTGTTATGCCCTGCAGCGGGGAGTAACGCACGCCGAGACCAACTTTATGGCTGTTTATACCCGACAGGTCAAAATCTGAAGTATAATGCGTTTCTGTGGAAAGGTGTTCCCGGAAAGGCGCAAAATAGTCGATGGCCGTTTGGGTATGGTACCTGTAATAAGGGTAGAAAGAAAAGAATGGCCCCACTTTAACAGGTGTTTCCACTTCAAAAGTATTGGCTGTCATGCCCCAACTATCGGAGTAAAACCTGTAGAAGAAACGCATGGTCAGGTAATCGGAAGTATAATAGTTCAGGCGCAGGCCCAGCGGATACTTCAAGCGAGTATCCGGGAGCCGCTCAATGTCAGGCATTTCCTGGTCTTTAAAGTATACCCGATGAAATGGCGTTGAAAGCAAACCTGTCTGGTATACCACATCCGATGAAATGGCTGCCTGCATTCTGCGGTTGATCACCTGAGAGAGCGTAGCTGAAATGCTGTAAGATTGGCGCTTGTCAGTGCTCAGTAATGGTCCGTTTCTGCGCAGCTCCACAGGGTAGATAAGCGACCAGACATCATAATACGCTAATGCACCCAGGCTCAACTCGCGGTTTCCATCTGCAGATTCCTGACTCCAGTTTACACCCAGCGATACAGATTGGTAATCATATTCCGTAGAGCCGCCGATGGTAATGCCTTTGATAATTCTACGCGAAGCGTTTCTGCGGCTAATGCCAACATTCAAATGTGTCCTCACATCCGACTTTGAAGCTGACGACACGTTAAAATCAATTTTATCTGTTGAAGCAGAGGAGTAAAAGTCCATCCCAAAGTTTACATTCAGGTTGGTAGCAGTGTCCAGCGGAACGTTTACAATGATAGTGGGCGTGACATCAGTTAACTGTTCGGTGCCTACACCGCCGGTAACCGGCGAGTGTTTGCCATCCTGACTGTAGTAACTGCCCAGTATATTTACTTCGGCGGGAGTTAATTCACGCGCTCTTCTACCAGAATTCCGGTTTGTGGTTTGCGCTATTGATGCGGTGGTTAAGGTACAGGCCGCAAGCATCAGGATATACTTTAATTGCATCCGCATCCTCCTCCCATTTTACCACCAGTAGCACCGGCTGCCCCTTCCCTATACGATTCAAAGTTGGTTTCAAAGGTCTGCACCTTTCTTGCGCTCAGCTTCATTTCCTCTTCATTCAGGAAAGTGCGCTGGTATGGTTTAACTACCTCGCAGCCACTAAGCGTACCTAGCAAAAGTAGGCAGACAGCGGCAAGCAAATAGGCCCGTTGGTTTCTCATAGTTTTATTTTATACGTTTCTTTCCAGCATCTTCCTGCTGGGCAGTATCTTTTTTGTTCTGATAAAAGTGCAGGTGCAGGTTATCCGAAGTGATCATCTCATCCTTATCCGTGATCATCAGGCATTCAATCCCCTTCAATTGATTGATAAGGTGCAAACCATCTGTGGCGCCCAATACGAATGTGGCTGTAGCAAGGGCATCTGCTAACTCAGCATCAGGACAGATAATGGTTACACTTTTCAGTCCGGTTGCCGGGGAGCCTGTACGAGGGTCTATGATGTGGGCAAACCGTTTCCCGTTTATCACGGCGTATTTTTCATAGTCGCCGGAAGTAACCACGGATGTTTCACTGGCAGTGAGCCACGAGAAAACCTTGTCATGCTCCACTGGGTCTGCTATGCCAACATACCACGGCTGGCCATCAGGTTGCCTGCCCCAGGTAATCATGTCGCCGGCGGCATTTACCAAGCCGGCCTTAATACCCATTTTGCGCATTACATCCCGTGCGCGGTTAGCGGCATAGCCTTTGCCAATGGCACCAAAGCCGATCTTCATCTCCGGTTCGCTCAGGAACACTGTTTGTTGGTCGGGGTTTAGTATTATCTTCTCATAACCGATATGCTTGACAGATGCTGCCACCGCTTCCGGCGAAGGCATCTGCTGCATGCTTCCATCAAACTTCCAGATTTTGTACGCTGCGGCAAAGGAAATATCAAATGCGCCATCCGTCAGCCGCGATATTTTTATACTTCTGGATATGAGATCATACAGTTCCTGCTCTACACGGACAGGCATGGAGCCGGCAGCCCGGTTTATGGCGCTGGTTTGGCTGGTAGGCTGCCATTCCGAAATGAGTGCCTCAATACGCCTGATCTCATTTATACCTGCGTCTATAGCCTGGTTTGCCTGCTCTTCACTTTCCGAAACTGCAGCCAGCTCAAACCGTGTACCCATCAACAATAAGACTCGTTTTTGTACTTTAGCCTTTGTGCTTGTTTGCGCAAAAGCTGCCGCACAACCCACAAACAGGTATAGAATCAGAAAAGCTAACCCTCTGGATTTCATAGCAGCTATTACTTATGTTGAAGCAAAGCCTTCAGGTGCTGGACATAAGCCTCAGCCCCGCCCGCCTTATACCCTGTTCTGGAAATTACTTTTCCGGTTTCATCCGTTAACACCACCAGCGGAAACTCGCCGCCTTTGTTATAAACTTCGGCCAGGTGCTCGTTGTGCTTAACCTGCGCAGCTGGCAGTTGATTCTTTTTGAACCTCGGAAAATCCAGTTCGAGCAAAACAAGATTGTCTGCCGCATATTTAGCAAACGCCGGGGTGTCCCAAACCTCCTTTCGCAATAAGATGCAGGGTTTGCACCAATCGGAACCGGCAAATACCATCAAAACAGGTTTATGCTCTGTTTTGGCCTGCTTTAAAGCTTCTTCAAAATTTTTTAGCCAGGGATTATGCGCTGTTGCTGTAGCCTGGGCTTTAGCCTGGATAAAGGAACCTGACAAGAAAAGTATAAGAACCAGGGGGAGGATGATGTGTATTCTTCTCATTGAAACAAATTTTTTAATTTAAATAGTATCCGAAACAAACCATCCTTTGCTTGTGCAAGCAAGGCAGTAGTTTTGGAAATGTGAAATACTGTGTACGTCTGTTTCGCTCTACAACCACCTTTTTTTGTTGTATTAACACAACGGTACTGGGTATCAAAAAGTGCTGTTATTGCCAGAGTATCAGTATTTGTATAAGACTTTAGCTATCGGAAGTATGATTGTGGAGTTTATACTTTAAAGCATCTTTATTACTTATCTCTGGTAGTAATATGGCAATCAAGCAATCCCCGATCCGGTATCGAACCAATGACAAAACCATACTATAAATAAAGTTGACGGCTTAGAGGCTGGGTGTAAATAGGATTACCACCATTGAACTAGGGTTTGTTCACGGAACAGGTAGTAATAACCCAAAATGGAATGTTATAGTCTGAGGTTGTGGTACAACAGGCTGGCAGCAGGATGTTTAGCTTTGATTGCTTTGCTATAGTGTACCAGAAAATGCTTATTGAGAAGGTTAAAATCAGGGGTAAAAGAACTGCAAGCCACCTTGTTATGAAACTTAAGTTCTGGCTGTGCCCAGTCATCCTCCTTCTCTTCGCATTTACCGGCTTGCACGGCTAGCAGATCATAAACCTGCTTTTTCAGTACATCTCTGGTTGGTTTGCTGGTTAGGTGTAAGTTTAGAGCTGACTCAGATGGCTGTGAAATTACTGTGACTGCCATAGCATAGCCGCCTGCAAGATTGAAGCAGGTAATGACCATTAGCAGTAACAGTAATATCTTTTTCACAGATGATGCAGTTTTTACAAATGTATAAGTATTATGAATGAACGTGTAATTATATGCCTGTTAATCTTTAGATCATCATTAATATAACAGCTAATACCTTATTATATTATCAGCTTTACTGAATTATAAGGTAAAGATAGGCTGTATGGTTCAATAACAGTTTTAGTTTTAAAGCAGATCATCTCCGTTCAACCACAACATACCTGGCAGCGTAGCCATTACTTTTGTATAGTACTTGAAGCGCAGAAATAAATGACTGCGCCGCACTTTGTTTTGGGTAGAGCTCATTGATCGGCTCCAGGTAGTTTTTGTAGCCACCTTGGGCAACTCTGATCACGTATCTCCTTATCTCAGCCTCTTCAATATCTGCCAGCCTTTTTGCCAGCACCGCACTTCTCAGGTAAGGCAGTGCCGCTTTCATACTTCCGTAATCCGAGAAAGCATAAAGCCGGTAATAGGTGCTAAGGTTAATAAAGTTCATCAGGGCAAAGATACAAAGACTATCAGTTTCCTTTTTGTAGCTATAACCCATATCAGCCTTTACAACAAATTAAGAAGTATACACGGTGCAAATATTGCCTGAAACTAATTTTATCAACTTTTAATGCAGTTTAATTTTATACTTACTCGTACAACTAAACGCCGTTACCAGTGTGCTTTGTGCTGGTAATCAGCATCCAATCTAAAGCGGGATAATAGCCCCGCCTTCCCAGGATCAGATACCTGCACCTGCCCTTCACCCTGACCTTAAGCTGCTTTTACATTTCAGGATTTAAATAGATCATAACCTATGGAAACAACGCTACATTACCTGAAGGACTTTAACTTGCTCAAGCACTCACAAACGGTAAAGGTCATATGCATTTGCCTGCTTACCCTGTTGGCGCAATGTCAGCCGATGCTGGAGGAAGAACCTAGCCCCATGCAGCCAGACCTGGCTACCACAAACGTGCAGACAGTTACAACCTTTAACGGAGACATAACGCAGTCTTTATGCCGAACCGAGGTACTGCAGCCGTCCGGTGAGATCATATTTATATGCGTGCCCGCTAACTGGAACGGCGAACTTATACTTTATGCACGCGGTTATACACCCGCTTTTGAGCCGCTGCACATCGCGGAAGAGGCAAGTGTGTACGCCCCGCTGTTCACAAGTTTTGGCTATGCCTTTGCCACAACCAGTTACAGCGACAATGGGCTGGCCATTCAGACAGGCATCCAGGACATGATAAACTTACGCAACAGGTTTATTGAGGAATATGGCATGCCCGGCGAGATCTACCTGACGGGGGCCTCTGAAGGCGGATTGGTAACAACACTGGCCATTGAGCGCTACCCGGAACTATGGAGCGGAGGCTTGTCTTTATGCGGGCCATGTGGCGATTTTCAGCGGCAGCTTAATTACTATGGCAACTTCAGGGTGTTGTTTGATTTCTTCTTCCCGAATGTGCTGCCCGGCACTGTGGTTGATGTACCAAACGACATGATCCTGAACTGGGAGACAGTTTACATACCCCAAATCGTAAATGCCATATCACAAGATCAGGCTAAAACCATTGCGCTGCTAAATGTAGCCCAGGCCCCTTACCTACCCAACGACCCTAACTCCATAGTGCAGACGGTAGTAGGCGTGCTCACTTACAATCTCTTCATTATTGATGCCATCGAGAAACTGGGAGGTCAGCCTTTCGATAACGCGAAGTACGTCTACGCTGGCTCGGGCAGCCCAACGCTAGATGCCCTGATAAACGAGTCTGTGCAGCGTTACGAGGCAGACAAGGAAGCAACTAAAACCATTAAAAAGCTTTATGAGACAAGCGGCATCTTTAAGAAGCCTCTGGTAAAATCGCACACAACCCTCGACCCGATACAGCTTATCTGGAACATGACCTTGTACCAGGAAAAGGTACCTACGGGTAAAAGCTCTCTGTTTGCGGCAGTACCAATAAACCGCTATGGCCATTGCACCTTTACAGAACTTGAAGCAGTACAGCTATTTTCTTTACTGCTTCAGAAAGTAGGTGCACAGCAACAGCACCCACTGGCAAAAGTTAAAAACCAGGGAGGCAAGGTGGTAAGTTCGGTTACGGTACAGCAGCCCTATGCCACCAGGTAAAAAAATTGAGGTTGCCGGTGTAAACCATCGGTAGCCTCTATTCTAACTTAAATTGTCGATTTTTAGACCATAGGATAACTAGGAGGGCTGCTTAAAACAGACCATTGCTGTATCATAAGGGCAATACTGAAACAGCTGTATACTTTACCACTCCATCATACTTTCTATACTTATCTTACCCAGGTATGGCTCCAGCGCTTTTTTGCTCTTGTACCCCCTCACCATACTTATGTAGTCGGTGTGTGGGTTAGACCAGATCTCGGCAAAGAAATTACCAAGGTCATAAAGCGCTATCCGGTATCCTCTTCTGCCCCTGTGGGCCAGAAAAGTACCATGAGCCCAGATTATTTCTAATCTTCCTGCATGAGAGTGGGTGTTAAAGAATTCTAGGTTCATGCAAATATGTAAGAAGGCTAATCTAAATTACATGTTTCATACAGGCTTTGTTACGAAACAGATAAACAAGGCCTGCTTAATTCTGATCGAGTTCGTCCGGGCTTCTGAAATCCCAGTATACCTCAATTGTGGTTGGCCCATCCAGATAAGCAGGGAGTGGCGTATAAATGATCAGTCCGTCCTGGAATACGCGTCTGCCTGTTTTGGCAATTTTCATTGCCTGCCACAGCAGCCTGTCCTTGATCTCTTGTTTCACAGGCCGCCTGTTAGTTATAAACAAGCTTCCTTCGCCAAAGTTGAAAACAGTAGAATGCATAGCTTATACTTTTAGGGGTACAATATATTCTACGTAAGATACTACCAGGCAGGTATAATCCACTTTATATATTTATCATGGCGCTCCTGCACCCAGGTCATGCCCGGGTTTTATGGCATGCTCTTTGGACATTGGAGGGCATTTACAGACGGTTATTTTTCCGTATCTTGTGCTAAATTTACCTTTTCAGGCTCGCACGAACCTGAGTCACAAACCAACAATTCTATGCAAAAAGAAATAGTAGTAGCTGGCAAAAAGTCTGGCTTACTGGTGCTGTTGGCGTTGGCAAGCTGTACTTCGGTACAAACGCCACAGTCGCAGCAAACACAAGTTGCCGTAGAGCAAAAACAAGAAGAAACCAACCCACTGCTTAAACCTTGGACAGGCCCTTACGGTGGCGTTCCGGCTTTCGACAAAATGGACCTGGCTGACCTGAAGCCAGCCATGGAGAAAGCAATGGCCATAAACCTGGCCGAGATCGAGGCGATTGCCAAGAACCCCCAGCCTGCCACGTTCGAGAACACCATCGAGGAGATGGAAAGAGCAGGTGAAGAGCTGGGTCGTGTGTTTACATACTATGGCATTTGGGGTAGCAATGTGTCTACGCCGGAGTTCAGAAAGATACAGGCTGAGTTAGCCCCTAAGATATCTGAGTTCAACTCTAAGATCTCTCAGAATGAGAAGCTTTTCCAGCGTGTAAAAACTGTTTACGAAAACGCCAAGAAAAACCCGCTACCTGCCGATCAGCAGCGTGTGGTGCAACTGGTGTATGAGAACTTCGCCATGGAGGGCGCAGACCTTAGCCCAGAGGCAAAGCAGCGTTACGCTGAGATCAATAAAGAGCTTTCGTCGCTTTATACTTCGTTTGGCAACAACGTACTTGCCGACGAAGAAAAGTATGTGGTATACTTTACTAAAGACCAACTGGGCGGTTTGCCGGAGTCTTTTGCGAAGGCTGCTGCCAAAGCGGCCGCTGACCGTGGCAAGGAAGGTATGTATGCCGTTACCAACACCCGTTCATCCATGGACCAGTTCCTGACTTACTCTGATGAGCGTGCCCTGCGCGAGCAAGTATGGAAAAACTACTACTCGCGTGCCGACAACGGAGATGCCAACGATAACAACGAGAACATTGCCAAAATACTGAAGCTGCGCAACGAGCGTGTGAAGTTGATGGGCTACGACAACTACGCTGAGTGGCGCCTACAGAACCGCATGGCAAAGAACCCACAGGCTGCCATGGACCTGATGAACGCTGTTTGGCCGGCTGCCCTTGCCCGTGTAAAGCAGGAAGTTGCAGACATGCAGGCGATTGCCAACAAAACGAGCAAAACCAAGATCACGATTGAGCCTTGGGATTACCGCTATTACGCCGAGAAAGTGCGCCAGCAAAAGTATGACCTGAACTCTGATGAGGTGAAGCAATATCTGGAGCTAGGTAACCTGACGCAGGCCATTTTCTACACTGCCGGTGAGTTGTTCAACTTTAAGTTTACGCCAGTACCTGAGGGTTCTGTGCCGGTGTTCCATGAGGATGTGAAAGTATGGGAAGTTACCGACAAGACCACCGGTGAGCATATCGGATTGTGGTACCTTGACCCATTTGCACGTCAGGGTAAACGCTCTGGTGCATGGGCTACTACCTACCGTGCCCACACTACCTTCGATGGCAAGAAAACAGTGCTGTCATCTAACAACTCTAACTTCGTGAAGCCCGCCCCAGGCGAACCTGTGCTGGTGTCCTGGGACGATGCGGAAACATTTTTCCATGAGTTTGGCCACGCGCTGCACTTCCTAGCATCTAACGTAAAATACCCAACCCTGAACAGCGGCGTGCGCGACTATACCGAGTTCCAGTCGCAGTTACTGGAGCGTTGGCTGTCTACTGATAAGGTGATCAACCAATTCCTGAAGCATTACAAGACAGGCGAGCCGATGCCGAAAGAGTTAGTTGCCAAGATCAAGAAGGCATCTACCTTTAACCAAGGCTTTGCTACAACTGAGTTCCTGGCTTCTGCCCTGATGGACATGCACTTCCACCTGGCTGACCCGAATGGATTGGACCCGGACAAGTTTGAGCGTGAGACACTGGCTAAAATGAACATGCCGAAGCAGATCGTAATGCGCCACCGTTCGCCGCACTTTACGCACGTATTCTCTGGCGAGGGTTATGCTACGGGTTACTACGGATACCTGTGGGCCGACGTGCTGACATCTGACGCAGCCGAGGCTTTCCAGGAGGCTCCGGGTGGGTTCTACGACAAAGAGGTTGCCGACAGACTGGTGAAGTACCTGTTTGCCCCACGCAACTCTATGGACCCAGCTGAGGCTTACCGCAAGTTCCGTGGCCGCGATGCTAAGATTGATGCTTTGATGCGTGACCGTGGTTTCCCGGTACCGGGGCCAAAGGCTAAGAAATAAGCACACATACTTTGTAAAACAAAAGCGCCTGGCAAATTTGCCAGGCGCTTTTGTTTTATTGTAGCAATACCACTTTCTTGGTCAGGGTTTCTTTGCCAGAGTAAAGTTTGATAAGGTAAATGCCCGGAGGCAGCTTGTCCAGTTCCATGCTCGTTTCTTTGGAATTAACGGCAATACTCTGTAGCAATCTTCCTAAGTGGTTGTATACTTCCAGTCGGTCAACTACTGCTTTCGAGGACACATTTACCCTGCTTGAAGTTGGGTTAGGGTAAACGGCTGCAAAGCCATCACCTGCAGGAGTGCCCTCGATTGTAAGTTTTACACTAACGGGCTCTGAACGGTGCAGGCCTGCTATTACGCGGTAAGTAAAGGTAACCTCACCTGTCTGGTCCTCGTCCGGCACAAACAGGAAAGCCCCGTTTTTGTGTAGCATCAGCTGCCCTTTTCCAGGCCCGGTTTCCAGCACAGCCTCCATCAAGCTGCCGTCCAGCGACAAGTCGTTCTTCAGAAGGCCTTCGCTAACTTTTACCTCATTTATCTTACCCAGCTTAACAGTATACTTGTCCTGCTTTGCGATAGGGGCACCCGGCATGGTGCGCATATACTTTTTGGCCACGTCATAAGATGCCTTTTTATACTCCACGGCATTCAGTGCGTGGTTCCAGTTCTCCCAAGTATAGCGGCTGTTTGTTTCGTATCTATTGCCCCCGTAATAAATAGTAGCGGCAATGCCATCTGATACGCGCACTTCACGCTCCGGGGTGCTGAGGTTATCGTGCATCACAGTGGCCGTACTTGGGTCTGTAAAGTTCAGCAGAGTCCAGGGCAGTTTAATGTCGATGGCGTTGTCTGTGATTGTTACAGCGTCAAGAGAAGAAGGTGGCAAGCCCAGTCGGTTTACGCGCATGCTGCCTACATACTGCACTTCCTGCTCGTTGTTGTTGTTTTTCCAGCGTACAATTCGCCAGGGCGCACCGTCAGTGGCTATAGAGCGGTATAACTGCTTATCAGTAGATGTTCTGTGCCAGATGCCATACAGGTCGTAGGCCTCCGTTACATACAGTTCTGCCTTGTAATTGGTAACCATCAGCACAAATTCTGCCCCGTTGCCGATGCGCTTTCCGTTTGGCAACAGCTTCTCGCCCAGGGCAGCATCGTAGGTGTCCAGGGCTACCCAAAGCGTGTCGTTCACCAGCATAGGTTTGCCAATGTTCAGCTTCATGTTCAGGTAACCAAAGTCTACTCCTGCCTCCACGCTTTTAACCGGACAGTCGTTGCAGAAGGTTTGCCACGGTGTAGTTTCCGGACCAGCTTTTTTGAAACCAAGCAATCCAAAGTTCTGCTCTGCCGCTGTTACGTTATGCCAAAGTATGCGCCTGTCGGGGTTAAAGTCCATTTGGTCAGTAACCCACGTGCGTTTAAACCACTCGTCCATCAGGGCAAACTGAATGCCCCCGCCCCCACCGGCAGCCTCAATATTCTGTAACAGGCGCAGATTATACTTGCCCTGCGTTTCCTCGTCCATACCGCCGTGGTGCACGCCGTTTTGCGCATAGTGGGCCACTCCCCAACTCGATGGCGCACCAAACTCCGCAATAATCAGGGGCACGTTTTTATAATGCTTTTTAAGCGCTGTCAGATACCCGATGTAGCTGTTCTGCCCCAGGTAATCGCTGTAGCTGGCGTACTCCGGGTCTCGGCTCACAAAATCGGGGTAATAGGGGTAAGCGTGGTAGCTGGCAAAATAACCGGCCTTCGCCTTCGACCAATCCATCTTCGAAATATCGATGGAGGCCATGTCCTCGTAGGTGTTCAGCTCCAAGGGGTGCGAAAGCGGGTCCAGGGTAGGCCAGCTCGAGAAACTCACGGGGCGTTGGGTTTTATACTTATCCATCTCCGTGGAAAGCAGGTAATCCAAGTGCTCTACTGTCCAAGCCTCCGCAGGGTTCACATCCTTAATAGACAAGAAACGACCATTGTGCGAAGTATGGGTAGGATGCTTTTCGTTGGTATGAATTACCTCAGGCGGGTGCACCTCCCTGCCAATGATATACCCCAGCAGCCATTTAGAAACGTCAGTTTTATACGTGCCGTGTGCTTTGCCCGGCCTCGCAGCAATGGTGCGGTCACCATGCACGCAGTCCACGTTCTCCTCTATCTCACGCTTAAAGTATGGGCTCAAATAGAACAGGTTTTCATCGTAACCCGGCAATTCTTCTTCTAACCACACCCCCTGAAAGAATAGCAAAGGGCTCTGCGGGTTTGCAAGATTAAAAGAATCCAACACCTCGTAAAAGCGCGGGTAGTGCAACGTATACAACCTGATGTTATTAAAGCCGGCATCGCGGATAAGCTGGAACCACCTGCCGTAGTCGGCCCTACTGGCTGCCAGCTCACTCGGGAAGGTGCCCGGTGTGGCAATACCCATGTTTATACCCTTCAGGAAGATTGGCACATATTTCTCGCCGTTCCAGACGGTAAGGTTGGTGCTATTTACCGAAAAAGGGAATGGCTCGGCTGTACTGCTTTGCTGCTGTGCTGCAACAGTAACGGTTCTGAACAGGAAAAAGCCAATGAAAAAAAGCGCAAGTAGGTAATTGTTTTTCAAGCAGATACTAATAGAAAATCAGAAATATAGGCAATTCGGTATGCCCTTAACTTAAAGCTGCAAAGATAGCTTATGTACTGCAGAATAAAATCAAAATGCAGAAAGTTTAGTGGATGCAAATGACTGGGCTACAAAGGTTCTGGTTATTCCATAGGCGGCTCAAATGGCATTTACACCATAGACAAGCTCGCAAGTATAAACCGCCTCCGTAGCATCACTTCTGACTACTCACCCGCAGCCAATTCAGGGCACTTTCGTAATCTGTGAATACTTCGTGTCTCGTTTTACCGTGGTGCTTGTAGTTTTTCTGTGCGTTGGAGGTAAACTCCGTCATTGTGGAGAGGGTATTGAAATGATCGGGTGTGTAAACGGCTATTTTCCTGATCTCGGCATGCGCGGCCAGTTCTGTCCAGCAGTTCTCTACCCAGTCTTTTTCTTCCTGCGTGAACATGTAGATCTCCTCATCGTCGATCAGCCAGTTTTTAACCTGGTGCTGTATCGTAAAATCATAGCCCCACAAAAAAACCTCTTTGCGCTCATCAATGGTGATTTGCCGTTTCCAGTTAAGTATGAGCAAGCGATAATCTTGATTATAGCACACCGATACAAAGTCATTTTGCAAAACAACCTCAGTACATAGTCCTAAGCCCGTTGCCCTGTTCATCATAAATAGAATTTAACCAAGTATAAAAACCCAGATTCTATTTACCGAAAATAAAAATAAATGATTGTCTTTATTGCACTAATTTTTCACAAAAGCACAGAAACCACGCTAACAACCAAAGGGTAAAAAACTGTTTTACAGCAAACTACTAACCTATCAGGTCAATCACAGCCATGATCAGAAAAGCAATGGTACCACCGTAAACCGCCACCTTGGTAGTAACAGATGCGTTTTGCAGAAATGCCGTATGCTGATTGTATTTTATAACGCCCAGCATGGTTATTGAAAGGTATACAAAAAGTATAAGCGGGATGAGTGTAAAGATGACTTCAGCAACATTTTGCATAGCAAGAGCAAAGTTTAAATGGTGGTGACTATAAATAAACAGCACCTCCGGAATCGTACCTCCGGAGGTGCTGTAAGTATAAAAAGCAGACGCTTTAGTAAGCCCTGCCTGCTTTATTCTCTACATAATTCATAAAGGCACGGTTAACAACACCTGTGCCGCCCGGCGTTGGGTAGTTACCCGTAAAATACCAGTCGCCTTTGTGGTTCGGGCAAGCCTGGTGCAGGTCTTCTATGGTCTGGTAGATAACCTGTACTTCTGCATTAATACCCGGTGCCTTCACGATCTGTGCTACTTTGGCAGACAGCTCGTCGTGGGTAAACTGATCGAACAGTTCCTGCACAAAGTTTTTCTGCTTGAACTCCGTCGTGTCCTGCGCATCAACGCATTTTTTGTATACTTCCTGCACCAAGTGGCTCTTGCCGTTATCCTCCAGCAAAGCAAGCATCGCCCTGAAAGCTACGAACTCCTTTACCCGCGACATGTCAATGCCGTAGCAATCAGGGTAACGGATCTGCGGGGCACAGGAAACGATGATGATCTTTTTCGGCTCCAGTTTATCCAGCATCTTAATAATGCTCTTCTCCAAAGTGGTTCCGCGCACGATCGAGTCATCCAGCACAACCAAGGTATCCACACCTTTCTTGATAACCTCGTAAGTGGTGTCGTACACGTGTGTAACAAGGTCGTCGCGGCTGGTGTTGTCGGTAATGAAGGTGCGCAATTTGGCATCTTTAATTACCAGTTTGTGTGCCCGCGGCTTATACTGCAGAATCTCATCCAGTTCCTGCTCAGAAAGCTGGTTGTTCAGAATAGCCTTTTTGCGGTAGGCACGCAGGTGGTCTTCAATCCCTTTCATCATGCCCAGCCAGGAGGTTTCGGCAGTGTTCGGGATGTATGAGAACACCGTGTCCTTCAGGTTATAGTCGATAGCCTCCAGTATCTGCCTGCAAAGCAAACGGCCCATGTTCAGGCGTTCGTTGTAAATTTCCGGGTCGTTGCCTCTGGAGAAGTAGATGCGCTCAAAGCTGCACGACAACTTTTCGCCCTGCGGCATGATCTCCTTCAGTTCCGGGTTGCCGGCCTTGTCAACGATCAGCGCATGGCCCGGTGTGATCTCCTTTATCTGGTTGTAGTCGATGTCGAAGGCTGTTTTAATGGCAGGTTTTTCAGAGGCAATCACCACCACTTCGTCGTCCACGTAATAATATGCCGGACGTATGCCATTCGGGTCGCGTACCACAAAAGAGGCGCCGTAACCTGTAAGGCCTGCCATGGCATAACCACCGTCAAAATCCTTACAGGCACGCTTCAGCACGCGCTGTAGGTTCAGGTTCTGCTCAATCAGGCTGGTGATTTCTTTATTGGTGTAGTCGCCTTTCTTAAACTCATCAAAAAGCATCTGGTTCTCCTCGTCCAGGAAATGGCCGATCTTCTCCAGTACGGTGATGGTGTCGGATTTATGCTTCGGGTGCTGCCCCAGTTCCAGTAGTTTCTGGAACTGCTCATCCACGTTGGTCATGTTAAAGTTACCGGCCACGGCCAGGCTACGGCTGCGCCAGTTGTTTTCACGCACCATGGGGTGGCAATTATCCACGCTGTTAAGGCCGTGGGTACCGTAGCGCAGGTGGCCTAAGTATACATCCCCCAAGAAAGGCATGTTCTCCCAGATCCACCCGGTATTGTCGGCATGCTCCGGATGATCCTCTTTCAGCTTTTTGAACTCCTTGCCAATCTTTCCGAAGATGCTGTCGATGGCGCGCGTTTTAACTGACCGGAAGCGGTTGATATAATCGATGCCGGGGAGGGCATTTATTTTGATACTGGCAACCCCTGCACCGTCCTGCCCACGGTTATGCTGCTTTTGCATCAGCAGGTACAGTTTGTTGATGCCATACATCGGGGTTCCATACTTCTCTACATAATAATCGATCGGTTTTCTGAGCCTGATCAGGGCAATGCCGCATTCGTGCTTAATAGAGTCGCTCATGGGTGCTTTTATTGTGCCAGCAGTCGCTCTATCCAGGTCAGGAGCAGGTCCGGTTTAAAGAACAGCACCAGCAATGGAAGCGCAAACAAAGCCAACAGCAGTTTATTTGATAGTGAAGTAACTAAAATTTCTTCTCTTAAATTCCTTTTAAAGAAAAGGTAGTACGGAATCTTAATATAATAAAACAAAGCCACGCCGGTTAGCAGGATGCCCACTACCAACAAGGTCAGCATCATGGAGTTCCCGGACAAAGTATAGGCCTCCCAAATATTGGTAAAGATCAGTAGCTTGCCCATAAAGCCTGCCAGTGGCGGCAAGCCGGTTAAGGAAAGCAGGTACAGCAAGGCCATCACCCCGAGGTAAGTATATACTTTGCCAAGCCCAGCGAAGTCATCCAACTGCTGCACACCCAACTCATCTTCAGAAATCTGCAGGAAAAGAAAAATACCGAAGTTCATGAACAGCAGCACCGCCAGGTAAAACAGGATTCCTGAAGTATAGTCCGTACCGAAGGCCAGCAGGGCTGCTAGCGAAAAGCCTGCATGTGAAACCGAGGAATAAGCCATCAGTCTGCGCGGCGTTCTTTGCCACAGGGCAGTCAGGTTACCAATTACCAGCGTAGCCAGGGCCGCAACCCCTAAAAACAACTGTACATCGGCGTAAGTCAGGGCATCAGCAAACGGCTCCACAAACCTAAGTATAACCAATATACCCGCCATTTTTGGCCCCGTTGAGAACAGGGCAACCACAGGCATGGGAGCTCCCCGGTACACATCTGGTACCCAGAAATGAAACGGAACAGCCGAAATCTTGAAAAAGAACCCGGCAAATACAAGTATAGCCGCAATTGTTACCAACATGCCGTCGGCCTGCAAAAGCGCCAGCGCAAATCCTTCCGAGGTATAGTTTAACGTGCCCGTAAAGCCATAGAAAAAAGACATGCCGTACACCATCACACCCGCCGAAAGGGCTCCGTAAAGTATATACTTGATGCCGGACTCTACAGAACGGCGGTCCTCTTTCAGGATAAGGGTAAGGATGTAAGACGCAATGGAAACGGTTTCGATGCTCAAGAAAACCATCAGCAGGTTAACGGACTTGGCCATCAGGTTGAGCCCGAGCACAAGTATGAGCAGGAGCCCATAATACTCGCCGCGGCCCTGTTCCATTTGCTCCAGCGGCCTGCTTTGCAACGACAGCAGGATAGTAAAAATACCCGTAACGCTGAAAAGTATACCTCCAAACTGCGCCAGTCCGTCTGATAGCAGCAGGTTCAGAAACGTATCACCCCCGGAAGTATAGCCGCCCAATAGCTGTACCACCAGTGTGGCAAACAAACCCGAAAGCGCAATCCAGGGCAATATCTGTTTTACTGTCCTGGATTTGAACAGGTCGAGGATAACGAGTAACAGGAAGAAAAGCGCCAGCAGCAGTTCAGGCAATAAGGAGCCCGCCCCCGAAATTATGGCGTTGATCTTATCCGATAAAATGGCTGCCTGCTCGTTCACTTATTGTATAATGGAAGATAGAACCATACTTATCTGTTCCTGACCGTTTTGTAGCACCAACTCTGTAAAGCCGGTAACTGTGGTGCCCATTTTATCAAGCAGCAGATGCGGAAAAATTCCGAACAAGAGGGTTAGAACGGCTAGAGGCACCAGCATCAGGTATTCTCTGGCAGTCAGGTCGCTGATCAATGCTTTCTCACGCAGTTCCGGAAAAATCCAGTACTTACCGAAGAACATGCGCTGCAAAGCCCACAGGTAATAAGCTGCGCTCAAAAGTAAACCAATCACCGCAACCACCGTCATCCACCTCGGCAGCATACCCGTTACATCCGGGGCACTGAAACCACCGAGCAGCACCATCAATTCTGATATAAAGCCTGAGAAACCCGGCAGACCCAACGACGCGAAAAAGGCCACCACCACAAAGGCCGTATAAGCCGGCATTCTGTTGGCTAATCCACGGAAATTCAGGATCACTCTGTTGTGGGCACGGTCGTAGATAACGCCTACCACCAGGAAGAGCATGGCCGAGATAATGCCGTGGCTAAACATCATGTAAACGGCGCCGTTTACACCCTCAACTGTTAAAGAGGCTAACCCAAGCAACACAAATCCCATGTGCGATACAGATGAGTAGGCAATCAGCTTTTTCAGGTCGTTCATGGCAAGCGCACATAACGCACCGTAGATGATTGACAAAACACCCAGGCCACCAACCAGCACCGAAAAGTATGCGCCGGCATCCGGGAAGATCGGGTAAACGATACGGATCAGGCCATAGCCCCCTACTTTCAGAAGTATAGCCGCCAGCAAAACAGAGATCGGAGTTGGTGCCTCTACGTGCGCATCGGGTAGCCAGGTATGCACAGGCACCGATGGCACTTTAATGGCAAAACCGGCAAACAGCAACAAAAAGGCAATAAAGCGCAGCGGCAGATCCCATAACTCCGTACCCGAAAGCACATGCAGCAAACTGCCAGGAATGTAATTGGCAGGCTCCATCATGGCCGGAATGCTGAATGTACGCACCAGTTCATCGCTGCTCAGCACATTTTGCTGCAAGAGTTGCTGCACCTGTAGTATGGCATCCGGGCTGACAATCCCGTTTTGCAGTAGTTCCATTTGTGCCGCCGTAGCCACTGGGTCGATCACGGAAGTATACAATCCGATCATCACCACAAGTATGAAAAGCGACCCAACTAAAGTATAAATAAAGAACTTGATGGCTGCATATTCCCGTTTAGGCCCACCCCAAATGCCTATTAAAAAGTACATTGGCAGTAGCATGAACTCAAAGAAGAGGTAAAACAGGAAGAAATCCAGTGAAAGGAAACAGCCCATCACGCTCGCCATGAGCAGCAGGTAGAGCAGGAAATAGCCTTTCACGTTTTTGGTAATGGTCCAGGAAGAGATGACTCCGATCACACCAATTATACCTGTAAGCAGCACCATGCCTATACTCATGCCATCCACGCCCACAAAATAATCGATCTGCAGGCGGCCCAGGCTACCCAACGAAAAGCCTATCCAGTTTACTTTCTCCACAAACTGGTACCCGGTTTGCCCGTTGGAAAAGGCCGTACCATCGAACCTGAAGTATAAAAGCAGGGCTAATACCAATTGCAGCACCGTGCCAAACAGCGCCACGAACCGTATAGGCTGTTGCATCCGGACAGGCATTAACAGCACAAACAATGCTACCAGCAAAGGTGAAAAGATTAAGCCGCTAAGTATAAAATCGTTCAACTGTTATTATTGTTGATTGTTAATTGTTGATTGTTTTTTATTGCCAGCTAGACGCTCACAGGTTTCCCGAAATACTTCGGGACAAGTTAAAGACGCTGTGAGGTCAGATCCATCAAACCTGCTGCTTCGGATTTGCAATCCGGAGCCATATTAATTGCGGATTTGCAATCCCCTTGTTTACTTATAGTTACCGCCTTTACTATTGCGGATTAAAAATCCGCAGTTATCATACTTCCAGTTCACAAATCCGAAAGAGCAGAAATCCTATAGACCGTGAGGTCATAATCCCTCTAATCAATAAAATCCCCTTAATCACCGGTCAAAGATACTTTAAAAGAACACGATATATAGTATAATCAAAATAAATCCGAACAAAGAATAGGCATAGTACGATTGCACCTTGCCATTCTGCAGCCCACGCCCAAAACGGCCCAGGAATTTAGCCGATGCACCAACCAGCCATACCAAACCATCCACAAACCACCTATCGAACCAGCCAATGATCTTGGAAAACACCACCAGCCATTTGCTTCCATAGTCCAGGGTATAGTCGATCACACGCTTGTCTACACGGTAAAGCCCCTTCGAAAGCAACAGCACAGGCTTTACAAAGATACTTTCGTAAACCTGATCTAAGTAAAAGTGGTGATAAGACAGCCTGGCAAAAACACCTTGGGGCTGCTCCGTTAAAAGCTGCTCGCTTGATCTTTTGTTGTAATTGGCCAGGGCCAGCGCAATACCTGTGGCAGCCAGGAAGGCCGAAACTATCCCTATGATAATGTGTGGCCAATGGTTCGCCTCGTCCTGCAACACAACATTCTGCACCAGGTTTTCAGCCAGCAAGGTAACTGTTTGGTACTTCAGGCTGATCCCTTCCACAACCCAACTGCCTTTAAATACCAGCGGGTTCAGGGAGAAGAAAATGCCCAGCGAAAGTATAGCCAGCACCAAAACAGGCACAAGCATAACCTGCTCTGTTTCCTGTTTATGCGATAAGCGAATAAGGTGCACGTCAAAAGGAGCCCTGAAACTGCCAAAGAACATGAACCACATATGGCGCGTCATGTAGAAGGCGGTCAACAGCACAACCACAAATCCAGTGATCGGCACTATAAAATATAAATTACTGCCGTTCTGGCTCATAGTCTGTGCCCATGCCCAGGCAACAGAAAGTATGGCATCTTTGGACAAAAATCCTGAGAACAATGGAATACCGGCCAGCGCAGCTGCAGCCAGCAAGTAAGTATAAAACGTGAGCGGCATGGTTTTTCGCAGTCCACCCATGTTCCGGATATCCTGTGCGTCTATGTGCCCCACATGGTGCATGTGATGCAAACCACGGTGCATGGCGTGTATGATAATGCCGGAGTTAAGGAAAAGCGCCGCTTTAAAGAAAGCGTGTGTTGTAAGATGAAAAAGCGAGGCATCGTATGCGCCTGTACCCATGCCCATTACCATATACCCCAGTTGTGAGATTGTGGAAAATGCCAGCACCGCTTTTATGTCGTATTGCTTTAAGGCCGCAATGGCACCAACCAGGGCAGTTATTGCACCCACAACGGCGATAACCGTAAGAGCATCCGGAGTGAAGAATGCATAGCAACGCGCAACCAGGTACACACCAGCTGCCACCATGGTGGCAGCGTGAATTAAGGATGAAACCGGGGTAGGCCCCTGCATGGCATCCGGCAACCACACCTGCAAAGGAAACTGCGCCGATTTAGCCACACATCCCATAAACAGGCCCAATCCGGCGAGCGTCAGGAACAAGGGACTTAACTCCAGTAGCCAGGGCTGGTTATTTAAAGTATAGCCAAGTATAAAGTTAGCATCTGCCCAATTGCCTGCAGCTATCAAGGCTCTGAGCGCCTCCAGGTCAAAAGTGCGGAAGTAAGTATAGAAGGCAAACAAACCTAACAGCAAGCCGATGTCTCCCACCCTGTTTACCAGAAAAGCCTTTTTATTTGCTGCAATGGCGGCAGGTTTATGGTACCAGAACCCGATAAGCAGGTAAGACGAGAAGCCCACCAATTCCCAGAACATAAACAGCAGTAACAGGTTGTCTACGAGCACAATACCCAGCATGCTAAAAGTAAACAACCCCAAGTAAGCAAAGTAGCGATGGTACCCCTTATCGCCGTGCATGTAGCCAACCGAGAATAACTGTACTAATGTTGAGATAAAAGTAACGATCACAAGCATCAGCACGGTAAGGTTATCCAAAAGTATACCTGCTGTAAAATCAGAAACGATGCTAGCCGGAATACTGAACCAGGTGGTGCGTGCATGGTAGGTGGCGGTGTTCCAGGTTTGGCCGAACAGCCACACGGAAAGTATAAAAGCCAGACCCGTTAAGCAGATCCCCAGCCAATCGCCTTTATGGGGCAGCTTGCGGCCAAAAAAGTATAGCGTAATAAAGCCGAGAAGCGGCAGCAACAGCACTGCCATAGCAGTAGTTGTTTGCGGCGTTCCTACCAGTGGCCTTAAAAGTTCGGATAGCTCCAAAGTATACTTTGAGTTTTCGGGTTTATGCCTTTAAGGTGCCAAAGTTAAGTATATTGGACCACAGATTAAGGGGATTGAATTGATTTAAAATGATTTTTTGTCAGAATCAGGATTTGCGCGATTTTGAAAGAGGGCAAGATTACCTTCAGTACCGGGTCCAACCACCCCTGCCCCTCCTTAGACCTAAGCTTGTAGGGAAAAGTTAAATATGCCGCAAGTTTAGCGTTAGCGTAACTTGTGGCTGTACTTGGCAGCAGTTTATAACTGCTTTGCTTTGAAAAAGCAAGGTTTGCGATGGCCTTAGCTACACTTTTATACCTCGACTATAGACGATAAAGTATAAATCTGATAAAGTATAGATCCCGAGCAAAGTATACTTTTCTGCTTGCGCAGAAAGCCAGTTACAAACTGGCCTCATTTACAGCCACAAGTTACGCTTACGCTAAACTTGCGGCA
This sequence comes from Pontibacter sp. GD7, assembly GCF_058216375.1. Taxonomy (NCBI): domain Bacteria; kingdom Pseudomonadati; phylum Bacteroidota; class Cytophagia; order Cytophagales; family Hymenobacteraceae; genus Pontibacter; species Pontibacter sp. GD7. The sequence continues at coordinate 106,125 of NZ_JBYZMP010000012.1, forward strand.
GGAGAAACCCTATCAATTTGTGGCTTTCTTAATTACCGATCCTGAGTTACTATCTCACTCAAATTAGCCGTTTTAAAATACTGATACACACGCAGCACAATAGCCAAAGCCACAGCTGCCTCAGCGGCGGCAACTAAAATAACGAACAGCGAAAACATTTGCCCCTGCAGAAGAATCGGGTCGTGGCGGCTAAAGGCTACCAGGTTAAGGTTGGCCGCATTAAATATCAGCTCAATGCCCATCAGTACTACCACCGCATGGCGCTTGGTAATAACAGCCAGCACCCCAATGCTGAAAAGTGCAGCGCTTAAAAGTAAAATATGCTCTAAAGGAATCTGTTCCATACTTATACTTTCTGTTTGTCGGTGGCAATATAGGCAGCCCCGATCAGGGCAATCAGCAGTAACAGCGACGCTACCTCAAAAGGCACCACAAAATCAGTCATTAAATTTATACCGATCTGCTGCACCGTGCTTTTTTTCTGTCCCAGCACATCTATATCAGCATTTTGCACCCACGGTAAATTCTGCAGATCAGCTTTCAGGATAGTATAGCTCAACCCAACTAGTATCAAACTCGCCACCAAGGGCCCCCATACTTTGTTCACGTTTTCCGACAGCACCGATTTATCCTGTACCCGGCTACTAAGCATGATGCCGAAAAGTATAAGCACCAGCACACCTCCTACATATACCATCAGTTGCGTCACAGCCATGAAGTCGGCAAACAGCATTACGTAAATTCCCGCTATGCTTAGCAAGGTTACTAGCAGCGAAAAACCAGCATACAACAGATTGCGCGTCAGCACCATGTATGCTCCCGAAAGTATGGCTAGTATGGCGAAGATGTAGAAAAGCACGGTTTTGGTTATTCGTTGTTAGTTATTGGTTGTTCGTTTTTTAAAAACCTTGCAGCGCCCGAAGGTCCTGCGAGTGTCTAATACCTAGACAGGTAAATTTTGAATGAGCGGATGAGTGAATGAGCGGATTTTATAATTCCCAAACTCTTAAACTCTCTACTTCTCTAACTCTCTAACTCATTAGACCTCGCGGGACCTCCGGACGCCGCGAGGTCTGCATTAATCTTTTTTTCTGGCTGCCAGCGCTGCTGCTTTGGCAGCGGCCATCTCTTCCTGCTGCTTTGCCAACAGCTGCTTTTTCTCCTCGGCCTGTTCTGGGCTTAAATCTGTGAAGTGGTAGATCATGTTCTTGATGTCCACTTCGGCAAAATCGTATACAGGCGTCATGGTCAGGCAGTCGGTTGGGCAAACGGTGGTGCATAGGCCACAGTAACAGCATTTGGCCATGTCTATATCAAATACTGGGGCATAAAGCCTTTTCTTGGTACCATCCGAAGTTACGCCAATATCTTCTGTTGCTTTCACAGACTCGATAGTGATGCAGTTTACCGGACAGATCTTAGCGCACAGGTCACACACAATGCAATCGTCGATCTCGTTGTGCAGGCGGTAACGGCCATTATCGGGTACAGGCAGCGCTTCGTACGGGTACTTCAGTGTTACAAGTCCGTCAGGCTGCTTAAAGTAATTTTCATTTGTCACGTACTCTGGGGTACGGCGGTTCCTGGCACGCAAAAAGTGCTGCCACGTTAGCCGCATGCCACTCGCCAGCGACTTCACCACGTTCCAGAATCCGGATTTATATTTTTTCACTTCGTTCAAGTTAAGAGTTATGAGTTAAGAGTTATGAGTCAGACCACTATTAACTCATAACTCTTAACTTTTAACTAACTAAATCATTAACAGTCGCCAGATGCCGGCTAGCAACACTACACCCAGCGCAACTGGTGTCAGCACTTTCCAGCACAAGTGCATCAGCTGGTCAACACGTAACCGTGGGTAGGTCCAGCGTAGCTGCAACTGTATAAACAGTAATACGAACGTTTTGCTCAATAGCCAGAAAGCCCCCCAAAGTATACCCGAAACTTCTCCCACAGTACCTGAGGTCCAGTAAGCCAGCGCCACAGGCCCAAGGTTAGGGAAAGGAGTATTCCAACTACCCAAAAACAACACTACAGCCACCAAACTCACCAGCACCATCATGCTATACTCCGCCAGAAACAGCACTGCAAACCTGAACCCTGAGTACTCCACATGGAAACCCGCCACCAACTCCGACTCCGCTTCCGGAATATCGAAAGGGGCGCGGTTGCTTTCGGCCAATGATGCTATGAAGTATATTACAAAAGGCACTAACAGTATAGGTGCCCTGAAAATGTTCCAGGTAGTTATGCCGCCAATGGTAGTCGTATTGATGCCTAGCTCACGGATACCGAAAAGCCAGTTCATGTCGAATTCCATCCCCGGAAATTGGTTCATCAAGGCTCCTTGCTGGTAGCTTATCTCCTGAAAATCCAGGGACTGACAAACCATTACCGCCGAAAGTATAGCCAAGCCTGCCGGAATCTCATACGAAACGATCTGAGCCACAGAGCGCATGGCACCCAACATGGCATACTTGTTATTAGAACCCCAGCCCGCCATCAGCAAGCCTATCACATCCAACGAGATAATAGCCAGCAGGTAAAACACGCCAATACCAATACCCGCAGGTACCAGGTCAGGAGTAAAAGGGATGACAGCAAAGCCAGCAAACACGGCGGCAAAAATGAGTATCGGAGCCAGCTTGAACAGCGTTTTATCAGCGGCGGCTGGCACTATGTCCTCTTTCTGCAATAGCTTCAGTACATCCAGGGCAGGCTGCAGGCTCCCGTAAGGGCCGGCTTCTGTAGGCCCAAGGCGGTCCTGCATAAAGGCAGCTACCTTGCGCTCGGCATACGCCAGCACAATTACCACCACAAGCAGCAGCACCAAAGTGAGCACAAAAGCAAGCATAGGCGTTGAGGTTTGTTAACAGGCAAAGGTAGTTTTTAATGTGCTAAATTGGTACTCAAAGACGGGTTTAAATAAAATAGTAACAGATGTAACAGGTATATTGCTATTTTAATATCTTTATTACCATAAACTCATTCATGAAATAAATGCATAACAAACTTATACTTGCCACTGCCCTGCTGTTGCTGGGTAGCGCACACGCCCTCAGAGCGCAAAATGCCATCTCTAAATTATTCATTAAAGAGAAAGAGGTATACCAGGTAGGTCCGGACAATGTTTTATTGGCAGACACCCTGATCATGCATGATAAAGCTGTTATACTCTTTACACCCGGGCAACCTGCATTTTTGGGTATAAACACCGCTTTTGTTGGAAAAAACTGCAAGGTTATAGCCAAAGGTCCGGATGCTTCGGAAAGAACAGCGGGTGTGCGCGGGACTGACGGGCAGGATGGCAGCCCGGCAGAGGTTAATATCCATTTTGTAACGCTGGGCAGCCTCACCGTTGATACGCGGGGAGGCAATGGCGACACAGGGGTAGACGGAGTGCATGAACTTCAGTCCACCTCAAAATCAGACGGCGATGGTACCTTTAAGAGCGCCGCGCCGGTACGTTCGGCATCAGTAGGTGGCCCGGGTGGCCGTGGAGGCAAAGGCGGCAATATCACATTAACCTATAGCACTACAGATTTTATTCCGAGGTTCAACCAATACCGGAAACATAGGTCCATTATTTTGCTGCATAAAGGCGGGAAAGGCGGAAAGCCGGGAAGGTATGGCAAGACAGAGGGGCAGGATGGCAAAGATGGCGAGGTAAAACTGGTAAATATGAACTTGCCAGGCAATATGAGTCAACAATAATTACTAAGATCAGAAGGCCGGAGCCGTTGCTGAAATTAATTTATACTTTCAGCAGCGGTTCCGGCCTTCTCGTTATACTTCCAAGTTATACTTTGATACGCTAATTACCTCAGTAAAACATTCTATTATTAGAATTAATCAAAAAAATCACCTTAATCACCGGTCAACTCTCTAACTCCCTCTATTCCCAAAGCGGGTAATGCTCCAGGTACACTTGGCGTTTAAAGAAGATGCGAGTGCTTTCCTCAAATGAGCGGGTAAAGTCCGATACATAAAAGTGGTGCTCCCCTACCAGTTTATCCGATGCCAGGTTATTTTGCTCCAGGTAGGTTTTTACATGCTGCGCCACGATCTGGCTGGCATCCAGCACATCCACCTCTCCTTTATAATAGCCTTCTATCTGCTTTTTGATAAGCGGATAATGCGTACAGCCAAGTATAAGCGCCTCAATTTCGGCAAGGTCCGGGTCTGACAGATAAGCATGGATCACGCTTTCAGAGATAGAATCATTGAAGAAACCCTCCTCTATCATGGCAGCTAGCAGTGGTGTTGCATGAGATTTTAACTCAATGCTTTTATCCAGTTCGTCTACTTTTTTGCGGTATACATTAGAGTTAACCGTTTGCTTGGTACCAATCAGGCCAATTGTTTTGCCAGGGTAGGTCTGCCCGATGTGCGAAACGATCGGATCGATCACGTTCAGCACCTTGGCCTTGCTGCCAACATACTCTTTTACCAGTTCGTAGGCTGCCGCTGAGGCTGAGTTGCAGGCGATAAGTATAACCTTGCAGTGCTGCTTTATCAATAGGTCACAGATCTTGACGGCATAGGCCTGTATGGCCGCAGTAGATTTGTCGCCGTAAGGCAAGTGGGCCGTGTCGCCGAAGTATACAATGCGTTCCTGGGGCAGCACATTCACAATTGCCTGAGCCACAGTAAGTCCGCCAATACCACTGTCAAAAATCCCGATCGGTCTGTGTTTAATATCTAAAGCCATACGCAGCGAAGTTATATAAAAAGTAAGCAAAACATATGTTTACCACCCAATTAAGTACGTTTACATGATATTTGGATACGTTTGAATGTTTTGTGTAACTTTTTAGTTCTACTACTGATCGTTATATTCCTATTTCAGATTTATATATATAATTTTTGTTAAATTATTTGTTGATTTAAATCAAATTCATAATTTCACATTCAAGAACCCCACATCTGGCGCCTAAGCCAGCCTAGCAACTAGGTGTCCAACTGCAGCAAACTTATCAGTCGACAATACTTTAAAAAGCAGGAGCCCATATGCAATCCATACTTACCATACCAAACCCAACCGTAAAGCGGACCTCGTTGTATGGCAGTTTAGCAAATAGATTTGTTTCTTTTCTGGTGGATACGTCGCTTCTGGTTTTCTGGTATACCATTATTCTATACTCTACCTCCGGCGAAACGCAAAAACTGTATACCTGGAAAGAACTGATGCAGGATGGCGGTTTCAGCTTTGATGAGGTTTGGGTAATTATAAAGATGCTTTTCTTTAACATTTACCTGCCTGTGCTGCACTGGCTATACTATACTTTGCTGGAGTCGTCGCCAAAGCAGGCTACCATAGGTAAGTTTACGCTGGGGCTTAAGGTAACCGACCTGCGTGGCAAGCGTATCACATTTGCCCAGGCAAACCTGCGTTATTTCTGCAAAATCTTGTCTGCCGTGCCGCTGCTGCTTGGCTTCCTGCTTATACTTACCACACGCCGCAGCCAGATGCTGCACGACTACCTGGCACGCACCGTAGTAGTAACCGACTAACGATAACTAAAAAATTGCACTTTTTTAGCACCCCTTTTTTCCCGGCCCGTATAATCTGATGAATGATTAAAAAGAAAGGAGGATTGAGATGCGATTTATTCCAACCCGCTTTCATGGCATTCTGGACTATGTAGTGGGATTATTATATATAGTTGCGCCCTGGATATTTGATTTCTCAAATGTATCAGCCGCAACCTGGGTTATGGTGGTAGCCGGAATAATTGTACTTCTTCAAACTGTGTTTACTGATTTTGAAGTTGGACTGGTACGAAGGATACCCATGAAAACGCACCTGATCGTTGACTTTGGCCTGGGCGTAATGCTGGCCCTGTCGCCGTGGGTGTTTGGTTTTGCTGATTTGGTTTACTTGCCCCATTTGATTGGTGGCATTTTTGCCATACTTGCTTCATTAACCACGCACCGTGTACCCAGTAAAGAATACACTGCGCAATACATACACCATGAAGCACCACATTAATTAATTTTGAAAGTTTACATGTAAGTGAAGCAGGTTGGCTTTTGGCTGACCTGCTTTATTTTTGCCTGCCGCAATGGATTTTAATGCCTAAATTTGCCTTATGAATTTCTTATCAGCAGAAAATATTGCGAAGAGCTTTGCCGACCGCTGGCTTTTCAAAAACCTGAACTTTGGCATTAGCCAGGGCCAGCGTGTTGCCCTGGTGGGCGTAAACGGCTCCGGCAAAACCACCTTGCTTAACGTGCTTGCCGGCAAACTACCACCCGATGAGGGCAGCGTGAGCGTGCGCAAAGAAGTCAGCATTGGTTACCTGGGCCAGAACCCGGAGTTCGACGAAGAACTTACCGTGCAGCAGAATATTTTCTCGATGCAGAACGAAACGCTGGAACTGATAAGCCAGTACGAGGCCGCCATTGCAAACCCAGGCACCAGCGCCGAAAAAATGCAGAAGCTGATGGAGCGGATGGACGAACTGCAGGCCTGGGACTTTGAGGTGAAGGTGAAACAGATCCTGTCTAAACTGGGCATTAACAACCTCGACACAAAAATAAAGCACCTTTCGGGTGGGCAGCGCAAGCGTGTGGCCATGGCCCGCGTGCTGATCGAGGAACCAGACATGCTGATACTGGACGAGCCAACCAACCACCTGGATCTGGATACGATCGAATGGCTGGAAGGTGTGCTCAGCACCCAGAACTCTACACTGCTGATGGTTACCCACGACCGTTATTTCCTGGATAAGGTGGCTAACGAGATTGCTGAACTCGACAACGGTCAGATTTTTTCTTACAAAGGCAACTATAGCTACTTTCTGGAGAAGAAAGCCGAACGCGAAGAAACCGCTGCCGCCGAAACCGAGAAGGCCCGCAACCTGATGCGCAAAGAGCTCGACTGGATTCGTCGTCAGCCAAAGGCACGTGGCACCAAGGCAAAGTATAGAGTAGATGCCTTTGAAGAGCTAAAAGAGAAGGCAGCCAAGAAAACCGCAGCCCCACAACTGGAGCTATCTGTTAAAACCACACGCCAGGGCGGTAAAATCATCGAAGTAGACCATATCTCAAAATCGTTCGGCGACAAAAAGATCGTAGATGACTTCAGCTATGTGTTCAAGAAAAAAGACCGCATTGGCATCGTAGGGCCAAACGGAGCCGGCAAGTCAACTTTCCTGAACATGCTGGTTGGTAACCTGCAACCGGATGCCGGCGTGATAGACGCAGGTCAGACAACCGTATTTGGTTACTACACCCAGGATGAACTGGAGTATAAAGAAGATCAGCGGGTAATTGATATTGTAAAAGAGATTGCGGAAGTAGTAGAGATGGCCAACGGCGAGGTGATAACGGCCAGCCAGTTTCTGCAGCACTTCCAGTTCTCGCCGCCGCAGCAGTATACCTATGTAAGCAAGTTGAGCGGTGGTGAGAAGCGTCGCCTGCAATTGCTGCGCGTGCTGATCAAGAACCCAAACTTCCTGATACTCGATGAGCCTACCAACGACCTCGACATCATCACGCTGAACATACTTGAGGACTTTCTTCTGAATTTCGGCGGCTGCATGCTGATTGTGAGCCACGACCGCTATTTTATGGACAGGCTGGTAGAGCACCTTTTTGTGTTTGAGGGCGATGGCAAGATCCGCAACTTCCCGGGCAATTACACTGATTACCGCGAGTGGCAGAAAGAACAGGAAAAACAGGAGCAGGAAGCAAAACCTGCCGTTGCACCGGCACCAGAGAAAAAACAGGAGCAGCCTGGCAACAAGCGCAAAGCCACTTACAACGAGAAGAAAGAGTATGAGCGGCTGGAGCAGGAAATTGAGCAACTCGAGACCCGCAAATCCGAGATCATCGAAACGATGAACAGCGGCTCCGTAACCGACCACGAAACGCTGCATGCACTGGCAACCGAACTCGAAAGTATAAACGAGAACCTGGAGGAGAAGGAATTCAGGTGGCTGGAGTTGGCTGAGTTGATGTAACCAGACAAGAAGTATAGAAAAGCGGCTGACAAAGTATAACCTGTCAGCCGTTTTTTATTTCTCAAGCCCCTTTATCATAATGCTGTTCTTCTCGTTGCGCTCTCCCTGTTTTACAATATATCTCCTGAAATCTTTCGGGTCGTTGATGATCTCATAAAACTCATCAAGGTACTTAGAGGTCTGCTTTCTATACTTATTATCTAATAACGGATTGTTATAAACTTGGTAAAAAGCCTCTCTCCTGTTATTGAAAAATGGTACAAGCTCTGCCTGCACTTCATCAGTGTAAGTATACCCCCGGAACAGGCGCTGCCGCACACTCCTGATATCAAGTATGGGAGGCGGCTTGGCATAAGGCGGCACCACAATGCCGTTGTAATCGAAGTCGTATGGCACAGGCACCGGCTTGCCATTATTTAATTTGTAAAGCAGCAGAATATTGTGCCGGTAAGGCACCGACCAGTCGGTGTTGCCGATCATAAACTGAAACAGGGCCAGTTTCGCCATGGTCCGTTCATCAGTGGCATCCATCCGGATAAGCAGTTCCTCGGCCATGATGATGCTCTTGCTGCGATCAGCCAACCTCTCTTCCTCCTCTATCAGGAAAGCATAGTTGCCGCCAATATCCTTCCGGTTTTCGGTATCCTCATAATCGATATAGCATAGCCTCACCCGGAAACTGCGGTCTGAAACAATGTTATAAAGCTTGTATACCAGGTACTCCCGCAGCACATAATCATCGCCAATACAGTGGGTCACCAGCTTAATTTTATCGGTGCCGGCAAACCACGTTTTAGCTACAGCTTTTTTAGGGAAATTCAACAGCAACGGTGGGAATCTGCATACGTTGGGGTCGCGGCGGTGCCGGCCTCTTACCCTTACTTTTAGTGGCACAGCCACATTTTCACCTTGTGCGGTTTTATAGGTGATGGTAGCCTGATGATAGGAACGTTTATCTCCCCTGTCTTTCAGCAAGGCTTTATAATTGAGTTGCAGTTTGAATCGAAGAACCTCCTCACTGGAAAACAGGTCATCAGCAGTGGCCTCAGTGGCATGTATTGGTAAATGAGAAACACCCGCTGGATCATACTTCAGCAACTGCTGGCCAGTAACCGGCAAGGCAATCACCCAGACAAGGGCAAGGCAGCAAATCTTCAGCCATATATGTTTAAAGTACCGGTTCATATCTCACCCCTCACCCGCCAAAGTATAAGTTTGCCCTCAACCAGGGCTCCATGGTCCTTACTGCACAGCCTGTGCTTCTGCGTCCAGGCGTTTCTGCGCTTTACTCCTGAATAATTCCCTGATCACTTTACCTTGACCGTTTTCGAGTTTTATGCCCAGTATAGGCGCAATTGTGGCTGGTATATCCACTAAAGAATGCATGTCGCTGATGGTTTTTCGTTTATTGAAGTCGGGGCCAACGGCAAGAAGACTGATGCGCCTGCAGCCAGCGCAGTCATCGCCGTGCTCCATCCAGCCACCATCAATACCGTCAAGGTGCCGGCCGTGGTCGTTTGTTATAAGCAGTGCGGTGGTTTTCTTGTAGTGCTTGTCCTTTCTGATGTAGTCCCATAATTCTTCCACGTACTTATCGGACCGGGCAATGCCGCGCAGGTAGTTGTCCCAGTTGCCGGCATGTGCGTACCCGTCCGGCTCCATCAGGTTTATAAGCATCAGGTTGGGCCTGTGCCGGGCAAGCACCTGTTTGGCTTCGGCTATGGTTGCAGAGTCCATGCGGTAGCCGCTGCCTGGCCCGCTTACACCGGCATTTACCGAAGGCATGTACTGGTTATGCCACACCGAGTCCGTTGTGTTAGCCAGGATATACAGTTTGTCTTTACTCATCACCATCCAGGCTTTGTTGGCAGGACTTCCCGTTTTTTTCAACCAATGCTGGAAGTAAGAGGGATTGGCAGGCAATTCATCTCCATAGTTATCTATTGGCTGGTTTACCCCCGTGGTAATAGCAACATGCCCCGAGTTGGTGTAAGTATAGCCGTTGTTCTGGAAGTCGGAAAAATAAGTGCCTTTACCTTTTAGCTTGCCCGACATAAACGGAATCAGCCCCGGCGTGTTGCCCCAGTTCTCGGAATGCCGTGGCCCGTCGATCACCACCACGATCACGTTTTCGGTTTTAAAGGGCTTTGCAGCCTTGGGCACCCCGCCACCACCAGCACAAGCCCAGAACAGCAGCAAGAGGGCAATCAGCAGTAGATTTATAAAAACCCGCTTCAGGGTAAAATTATCTTTTAAAGTGCCGGATAGGAAAACTGCTGCCATAACTAAAACCTTTACACAATTCAAACAACTCATTATTAATATGTTATACATCATGTATTGATACAACGTTGTATATAAGCGTTTCTCTGTCACTGTTGATACCGGCTAGTTTTCAGGCTGTTACCAAAAATAAAAACCTGTTGCCAGCTATTGCGTTTATCGTTTAAGTTTCTCTTATTGCAGCACACAAAGTATAAATGCATCAACCGACAGCCATAGCAACCACACTTACACTGCCAAACTCCACTGGCCAGTTGCTGCTGTCTGCTGCCTATTCTTATTGCCTGAGCGTGTATAGCTATTGGAGCTATTATTATCGCTATTACCGCAACTGCTAAGGCAATCACCAAATCAATTAAACAGTAACAGGAAGCTAGAGTAGCTTTTCCTACCAACAGGTGAACCTGCCGAAGCAGTGGCTCAAGCCTCTGCTTTTTTCATTTTAAACAATTCATCAAATCATAAAATAATTGCCATGAGCTTAACACAACAATACAGCAGCTACACAGAAGAAAACCACAATGTTTGGGCTATACTTTTCCAGCGCCAGATCGAAAACCTGCCAGACAAAGCCATACCTGAGTTTTTTGAAGGCCTGCAACTTGTAAACTTTAAACCAGACCGCATCCCGGATTTCGAAGAGGTGAACAAACGCCTGAAGCCCCTGACAGGCTTTGAGGTAGTGCCTGCCCCCGGCATCGTGGACGATGCGCTGTTCTTCGAGCTAATTGCCAACAAGAAGTTTCCGGCCACTGTCTGGATCAGAAGTATGGCGCAGCTGGATTACCTGGAGGAACCCGATATGTTTCATGATGTTTTCGGGCACGTGCCACTGCTGACCATACCGGTGTACTGCGAGTTTCTGGCGGCACTTTCGGCCCTGGCCCTGCAGCACGTAGACAGACCAGATATCGTTGACAAGCTGACGCGCATTTACTGGTACACCATTGAGTTCGGCCTTTTCAGGAAAGCAGGCGAGAAAGCCAGGATCTACGGGGCAGGTATACTTTCATCGGTTGGCGAAAGCAAACTCTCCGTGTCCGACGAAAGTATAAAACACGGCTACAACGTTGACCATATCCTGGACACTGCCTACATCAAGGAAACCTTCCAGAGCCAGTACTTCTGTATAGAGCGCTTTGAGGAACTGCTGGAGAGCCTGCCCCAGATAAGTGCGGCGATCATGGCCATGCGGGAGCAACTGCAGGAAGCATAAAAAGAAAAGGCAGCTCTGGTAATTCTGAGCTGCCTTTTATACTTAATGGGTTAACTGATGGCTTATCTGGAAACCAAGTTTTCGAGGCTTGGTGAGATGGGTATTTTCCAGTTTTTGCTTTAAGGTAATGCGTTCCAGGTCGCTGATGTCCTGCCCCATCAGGTCGTTGTTAACGGCTGCTACCATGGCACTTTCGATGATAATGCGCAGGGTACGGTCCGTGATCACGTTTTTGGCGATGTTGGTGATCTCATCGTAAGGCAGGTCGAGTTGTCTTACCCCCTCAATACAATAGTGCTTGTCGATGTTTACCAGCATGCGGCCCACCAGGTAACCGGGGTCATCCAGCCTGTTATACTTTATAGTGTCGGCCATAAAGTTGTACGCCATAATATGCCCGAAAAACCTGCGCCTGAAATCTTCCTCAATGTAGTCGTTGCGCATCAACTCGTAGTCATCTGGAAAGGTAACAATGTTCGAGTGCATTACAAACACCAACAGGTCGCCGGAAAACTTGATATGGAACTCATGCTCGTTCACGTTACGGTACTCTATCACCACATTGGCATCCTGCTTTGTAATGCGCTCCGTAAGCTCATCCACCAGTTCCTGTGAGATCTCTTTTAACTTATTGAAAGTTTGAAGGGTATTGCGGTAAATCGCCTGCTTTGTAACCGATTTTTGGTGCAGGCCATTTATGATATCATTTAATCTATCTTCCATAGTAGGTATCAGAATTTGCCAGATGTATTAAGTACCGATGTTTAAGACAGTTTGTTCTAAATAATGCGTTTATTACAGTATCTCAGATGGTTTAAACCAGCTTGTCACCTGCTTCACCCGTAAAGGCCGGAGGCGGAGACAGGGCAGGCAACTGTTGGCCAGGCAGCCTGAACGCCACTTGCCGGATTCCGGGCTTTGCATCGCCGTTTTGCAGCAACATACCTTTTGCCTGTGGCATTTGAAACACTTCCGGAATGGTGTTAACTGCGCCAGCCGGCACATGCTGCCGGTGCAGTTCCGTGAGCAACTCTTCTCTGGGCATCTTCAGTATCAGTTCGCTAAGTATGGCTTTTAACTCCTGCCGGTGCCGTACACGGTTGTAATTGGTTTTATACTTCGCGTCCTCGGCCAACTCAGGCCGGCCAAGTATACTGCACAGCCTCTTAAACTGCCTGTCATCGCCGATGGCCAACACAAGCTGCTTTTTGTCCTGGGTGGTGTAAACACTACCGTAAGGCACAATGGTGGGATGCTCCGATCCCATCCGTGCCGGCTCCTGCCCTGCCACCAGGTAAGCAGTGCCCTGGTTCGCCAGTGCCGACACAGCCGAATCCAGCAGCGATACCTGCACCAACTGCCCTTTGCCTGTTCTTTCACGGTGCAGCAGAGCCAGTAACAAACCTTCTTTTAACTGGTGCGCAGTAAGTATGTCCATCAGGGCTACTGGCATTTTGGTAGGTGGTCCGCCGGCTTCGCCGTTCAGGTGCATAAACCCGCTTTCGGCCTGCACCACTGCATCGTAGCCAGCTCTGTTGTCATCGGGTCCGTAGCCGGTAATGTGCCCGTAAATCAGTCTTGGGTTTATACTTTTAAGGGTATCATAGTCTACCTTCAGCTTTTCGGCATCGCCGGGTTTATAGCTTGCAATCACAAGATCGGCTTTGGTCACAAGTTCATAAAACTGCTGCAGTTCATTTTCCTGGGTGAGGTTTAACGCAACCGAGGTTTTCCCCCAATTGGCTGCGCAAAAATAAGCGGGCGTGTCCAGGCCGGCAGGTTCAGAGCTTAGCTTCCATGTCCGGGTTACATCGCCATTCAAGGCAGCATTTTCGATTTTGATAACCTTAGCCCCCAGTTCAGCAAAAAACTGCCCTACACTAGGGCCGGCCAGCACACTTGCCAGCTCCAATACCAGCAGGTCCTTTAAAATTGGTTCTCCTCCTGTCATCCCAGTTCAGCCATTACTTCATCGGTCAGCTCCAGGTTATGATATACTTTCTGCACATCATCGTCATCCTCCAAAGCATCGATCAGCTTCAGTATTTTCCGAACTGCCTCGGGGGCGTCTACTGCCACGGTAGTTTTTGGTAGTCGTTGCAACTCAGCTGTTTCGGTTTCCAGTTCAAGCTCCTCCACTTTTTTCTGCAGCATGCCGAAGTCTTCCATGGCGCAGTAGATCGTTACAACGTCTTCCTCAAACACCACCTCCTCGGCTCCGCCATCGGCCAGTTCCAGCATGAGTTCATCATCTGTCAGGTTAAGTTCAGGGTTGCGCTTTGCCACAAACACCCCTTTCCTGTCAAAGAGAAACTCAACAGACCCGTTTACTCCCAGACTTCCGTTGCCTTTGTTAAAAATGGTGCGAAGGTTCTGTACAGTACGGTTAATGTTATCGGTGAGGCATTCTATAAACACGGCCACCCCGTTAGAGGCGTAGCCTTCGTATGTTACGGCAGTATAATCGCCCTCGGTGCCCTCGCTTTTTTTGATGGCCCGCTCAATGTTCTCTTTGGGCATGTTCACAGCTTTGCTTGTCTGTATGGCCAGGCGCAGCCGCGGGTTTGCGTCTGGGTCGGGACCGCCCTCTTTTGCCGCTACTGTTATCTCTTTGATCAGCTTCGTAAATATTTTGGATCTTTTGGCATCCAGAGCGCCCTTTTTGCGCTTTATCTGCGACCATTTGTTATGTCCTGCCATTTTTCCTTTTTTATACTTCGGGTTAGGTGATACATCGTTGGCTTTATACTGCCAGGGCAAAAAAACTAAAAAATAAGGAAGCATGCCTAAAAAAAGAGCAGCCAGGCTAAAGCCGGGCTGCTCCCTTATGTTATATACTTATATATAATCGCTACTGTGTTTACAGCAGCATAAATATGGCATTAATAATATTTAGTCCTAACAGAATAAAAAAGTTAGGAGAGTCTTGTATAGCTCTTTTCATGACAGCAAGATTAGATTATTATACTTTATTAAGGATACACCATATACAGTGTTCACTAATCTTTACGCCACGCTACTTCAAAAGTTGCAGACAAATATGATTTTTCATATACAAATCGATGTATACATATATTAAAACATCGCAATACTTACATTTTACACAACATTTCAAAACATTAAACAAATACTATATTTTGCACCAAGACAAATAACACACAATTTAACAACGCTAAAACACCATACACTCCAAAGTATAAAATTTCCTAACACAGGCATGAATACCCAACTTACCCACACATAAATCTTATATTTATCGTATCTTTACCTAGCTAAATAGTGCCTGCCCCAAAAGCAGGACCCGATGTTTTAAATTAAATTGCTATACCTTGGATTTCCATTCGTTTAACCTACACGATGATGTACTGACCGGCATCGACTCGATGGGTTATAGACAACCGACCCCTGTGCAGGAACAGGCTATTCCGCTGATACTGGAGCACAAAGACATGATTGCCTGTGCCCAGACCGGTACCGGTAAAACAGCGGCCTACCTGTTGCCCCTGATCGACCGCATCTCGCATGAAGGCTTTAAGCACACCAGCACGCTTATACTTGTGCCTACCCGTGAGCTGGCCAAACAGATTGATGAGCAGGTGGAGGGATTCGGTTACTTCGCTTCTGTAAGCTCTATCGCCATTTATGGCGGTAGCAAGGGAGGCGACTGGGACCAACAGAAAAGGGCGCTGACAACAGGCGCTGACATTATCATTGCCACCCCTGGCCGACTACTGGCTCACATGGCCATGGGCTACGTGAAACTCGATCAGTTGAACCATCTGGTGCTAGACGAGGCGGACAAGATGCTGGACATGGGCTTTATGGATGACCTTCTGAAGATCATCTCGCAGTTGCCTAAAGAGCGTCAAACCCTGCTTTTCTCGGCTACAATGCCTAAAAAGATCCGTGACCTGGCAC
Organism: Pontibacter sp. GD7; assembly: GCF_058216375.1. Classification (NCBI taxonomy): domain Bacteria; kingdom Pseudomonadati; phylum Bacteroidota; class Cytophagia; order Cytophagales; family Hymenobacteraceae; genus Pontibacter; species Pontibacter sp. GD7. Next base: position 121,509 of record NZ_JBYZMP010000012.1, read on the forward strand.
AGCAGATCCTGCAGAACCCCGCAGAAGTGAACCTGGCTATTTCCAAGCCAGCTGCTGGCATAGATCAGCGCCTGTACCTGGCCTATGACAACCAGAAACTGCCGCTGCTGGAGCACTTGCTGCAGGAACAGGATGTACAAAGTATGATCGTGTTTACCTCGCGCAAATCTAACGTGAACCAGATCGTGCGTTCGCTGCGCAAAATGGGCTTTGAAGCAGAAGGCATCCAGTCTGACATGACACAGGAAGAGCGTGAGCGTGCTTTGCAAGGGTTTAAGAACAAGCAATACCAGATACTGGTTGCCACAGACATTCTCTCCAGGGGCATCGACATCGATAGCTTAAGCCACGTGGTTAACTTTGACATGCCACAGGATGCCGAAGATTACGTGCACCGCGTTGGCCGTACGGCACGCGCCGCCTCTACCGGTGTTGCCATCACGTTTGTGAATGAGAAGGACATGTTCCGTGTGCAAAAAGTAGAGAGCCTGATAGAGCGTGAGTTGCCAAAGCTGGCCTTACCAGAGGATTTTGGTCCTGCCCCGGTTTACGACCCAAAGAAACGCCACGACGGAAGAAGCGGCAAACACCAGCGAAGCAACAAACCTGGCACTGGCGCCCAAAGAAGTGACCGCCGCAGTAAGCACCACCGAAGACCCGACAAAAAAGGAGAACCGGCTGCTGCACCCCAGGCCTCAGCCGAAGCCGGCACTACAGAAAGCGGTGGCACCAAAAAACGCAGAAACAACAGGAACAGAAACAGGAATAGAAACAGACCAAAACCACAAGCTGGCGAGCAAAGCCAGAATCCGGTATCATAACAGGAGGCAGCCCAAAGGGCTGCCTTTTCTTTTACCGTGCTTAACCAACTGGCATATACCTAACTCATACTTGTCTCGGGCATCTTAACTACACACCTATCTGTTTGAAAGGATAAAAGTATCAGCACTGTTGATGAGGCAAAGAAGTCCACGATAACCTTATCTGATCTAACCAATTGTGCTTAAACAAAACGGCCCGACAGAAAACTGCCAGGCCATCTTGTTTTAGACTCGTGATAGAGATCTTTAAAAGTAGTTATAGTCGCATTTATATGGGTAAGGTGAGAAAAATTCATACTATCAGATTATACTTACATTACGATATTTAGAAATAATAGTATAAATATTTATACATTATCAACAAATATTTTATAAAACAATCTAAGTTCGAAGTGTACCTGTTTTAGTCCAGTGTGTAAGCTACTCCGCAGTCACTAAACCCTGCAATAAATAACAAAGGAGACCCTATGGCCCCCTTTGTATACTTGTCTATATTGCTAGTCGCCTCTAATGGCCTAACTGCTTTACCAGTTTGTTGTAGATACCCAGCAGCAGGAAAGACGGTGCCCACTGGCCCACAAACAACGCTTCATCATTTTTATCCATCATCTTAAGCGAGGCCGAAACAGCCATAGAGCCCAGCGCAGCCCACAAATAAACATCAGACGGCACTCTGGCGGTATACTCTTCAATGGCAGCCGCTACCGGCCCCTCCTTTTTCTCAGGGTTATAGTTGTCTGCCTTTCTCTTTAATTCATTTGCATCCATAGTTGTACTTATTAATGGTTTAAAAATACATTTTGATAGAAACGGGAAGTAATAGGCTATTGTTTAAGCGATCACACGATTCATTTACGGCATACATTTAAAGTATGGCCGCACGGCTTACGTATATGGTTCCAGCCAATAAATAGTAAAATGCGTATATATAAGCTGAGTTATCTTTAAAACGCCATTGCCATACTTCATGAACCGCCAACACATGACCGATCAGCTCAAGACTACCCAAGGTTTTTGGGATGTGTTGGTAATTGGCGGCGGGGCGACAGGTTTGGGCATTGCCGTAGATGCTGCCTCACGGGGCTATAAAACGCTGCTACTGGAGCAGGCAGATTTTGCAAAGGGCACCTCCAGCAGAAGCACCAAATTAATACATGGCGGTGTGCGTTACCTGGCTCTTGGTCACCTGAAACTGGTGCTGGGTGCGCTAAAGGAACGTTGGCTGTTACTGCAAAATGCCCCGCACCTGGTTAAGGTACAGCCGTTTGTGGTACCGGTTTATACCTGGCGTGAGGCCTTTTTATACTTTGCCGGCCTGAAAATTTACGACCTGATGGCGGGAAAGCGCAGTTTGGGAAGTTCACAGTTTATTGGCAGGCAGGAAACACTACAGGCTTTGCCCACTCTAAAAGCAGCCGGACTGAAAGGCGGCATACGGTATTACGATTGCCAGTTTGATGACAGCCGGCTGGCTGTTAACCTGGCACAGACAGCCTCCGAAAACGGGGCCTGCATACTTAACTATGTACAGGTAACCGGTTTGCAGAAAGATGAAGCTGGCAAAGTATGCGGCGTGGTGGCACAGGACCTGGAAACAGGCTTAACGTACGAACCGAAAGCAAAAGCGGTGATAAACGCCACAGGTGTGTTTGTGGATGCCATACTTAAAATGGAGAAGCCTTATACCAAACCTCTGGTACGTCCGAGCCAGGGTGTGCACCTGGTGCTGGACCATACTTTTCTGCCGGGCAAGGAAGCCCTGATGATACCTAAAACCCCGGACGGACGTGTGCTGTTTGCTGTGCCATGGCAAGGAAAGGTGCTGGTAGGCACCACCGATACACTGCGCAACACACCTGAGCTGGAGCCTGAAGCCCTGGACCGTGAGATTGACTTTATACTTGAAACAGCCGGCGCTTACCTTACCCGAAAACCTGTACGTAGCGATGTACTGTCGGTGTTTGCCGGCTTGCGGCCATTGGCTGCCCACCAGGGCAACCCAAAAGAGAGCAAAGACATTGCCCGCAACTTCAAGGTTATACTTTCCGATAGCCACTTGACAACCATAACCGGCGGCAAGTGGACCATTTACCGCGAAATGGCTGAAAGCACCCTCGACCAGTTGATCAGGGCTGAACTCCTGCCCCCTAGGCCCTGTCGTACAACAAACCTGGCCATACACGGCCATACTTCAGAACCAAGTATAGATTCACATTTGCAGGCTTACGGAGCAGATGCTACAGCCATAGCCCAGCTAATGCAGGAAAACCCGGAGCTAACCGAAAAACTCCACCTTGCCTATACTTACACAAAAGCCGAGGTTGTTTGGGCTGTACGCCACGACATGGCCCGAACAGTGGAGGATGTTTTGGCACGGCGTCTGCGCCTGCTTTTTCTGGATGCGGAGGCTGCCCTGGAAGCGGCGCCCGTGGTAGCCACCCTGCTTGCCACTGAACTGCAGCAAACCCAGGAATGGGTCCAGAAACAGGTAAAGCAGTTCACACTTTTGGCTAGTTCGTATACTTTGCAAGGCACTCTCCCATTGCACCAAATTTAACAAATCCGATATCTAACATAAACGTTTAAACAAATTCGTGTTTAAACACCATATTTAGTTGACAAGCCAGACTTTTTTCTTTATACTTAGTATGTTGTGTGGAAACCAGCCAATGCATTATCAAGTATACATTGCTGCTATATCAATGTTTAAACAATATCAATTCACACAACTGTAAATCAATTTTCTAACCCAATCCAAAAAGAAAACCTAACTATGGGATTATTAAAGAAAGGGACTATTGCTGCCGCTTTTGTTGTTTCGTTTATGTTTGCCGGTGAGGCAGCCTTTGCACAAGACGCTCCACCTGTAACGCAGGAGCAGCTAGATGCCGTTGCATTCTCTGACGAAGAACTTGGCAAGTTTATCAAAGCCAACACCGCCGCTGTTGAGCTGCAGAAAGAAGGCCGCGAAGCCGTGGTAACCACAATCGAAGAAGCCGGCTTAACCGTAGACCGCTTTAATGAGTTGGCTCAGGCCAACCGCGAAAAAAAGCTTGACGAAGTAGCCAAGGATGATCAGGAAAAACAGGCTTTCGGCGATGTGGTACGCGCTGTTATTAAGCTGCAGCCTGAAAACAAGCAAAAAGTTGAGAAGGCCATTACCGACCAGGGCCTGACACTAGAGAAGTATAAGGAAATACACACTGCCTTCCAGAAGGATAAGGTGGTGCAGACCAAAGTACAGTTGATAATGCAAGGCAAATAATTGAAGGGTTAACTACTAAACATGAGTCATCCCGAACTTTGTAATGGGATGAAAAAGGGAAGCCTCCTGTTTTAGGGATATAGCTATATGTATCACCTAAAGACAGGAGGCTTCTATGTGTTCTGCTTCTAAAAACGCCG